>DAOMZH010000433.1:0-8785 GCA_035437985.1 Polyangium sp. (in: bacteria)
GTCGTGCCGATTACGTCCAAATGCGACCTCGATTGCCCCATTTGCTACACGCATAACAAGAACGAGGGCGCTTATCACATGCCCGAGGAGGAAATCGCTTCCATTCTTCGGCATCTGCGCCATGCGGTCCCTGATCGGCGAATTCTCAATTTGACGGGTGGAGAACCGACCCAGCATCCAGGATTCGAGCGTATCGTCGAACTTTGTGCTGAATTCGGCATCAATCGCGTGACGATATCGACGCACGGTTTGCGATTCTTGCGTGACGAACCGCTACTCGAGCGTCTGGCCAAAATGGGGGCGCGCATCATTCTTTCCTTCGATTCGTTCGAGCCTGAAGCAAACAAGAAAATGCTCGGCGGCCATCATTTGAATGCCAAAATGCGCATTCTCGAATTGCTGGAGAAACATCAGGTCGATACGACGTTGCTACCTGTGCTCGCACGCGGGGTGAACGATCATGAGGTCGGGGCCTTCATTGAGTTGGCCTTGTCCAAAGATTTCATTCGCTCGGTCGAGTTTCATCCTATGACGTTCACCGGGCAGAGTGGATCGAGTTTCGAACGGAGCGCGCGGTATACGGCATTCGATGCGCTGACGGACATTGAAAAGCAAACACGTGGCCTTTTGCGAATATCGGATTTCGTGCCCTCACCACTTGCGCATCCGTTGTGTTACCAAATTGCGTATATGCTGCGTTTGCGCGATGGTCGTTGGATCCCATTTACGCGCTTCATGAGTCGCGAAGATTTGCGCAATTTGTTGTCGTTGGCCTTGTACATCGTTCCGGGACCGGAAATGGAGCAGATCCTGGCCGATGTGCTCAATCGGTTGTGGGCCGGCGATGTGGATTGCGAAGAAGCGGATGAAGTCTTGGCGTCGCTCAAAGAATTGGTGTCCCGCATTTTCGCGCAAGACACGGATGAACAGAAGCGAATGTTGATTGCCGAAACATGCACGAAGGCGATTTACGTGCATACCCACATGGACGAGGAAACCTTCGATTCGGATCGCATTCGAAAATGCTGCGTGGGAATGCCCGGGCCGGATGGCTCGAATGTCCCTTCGTGCGCGTACAATGTTTTGTACCGCGAACGCGATTCGCGATTTACGCCCACTCCAGCGGTGCCGCTCGTTCAACTCGGTCGAGGGCGGCGGGCATGAAAACATCCCTCGAGGGAAAACGTTGTCTCGTTACTGGAGGCTCGCGAAATCTAGGACGGGCGATTTGTCTAGAGTTTGCACGGGCTGGGGCACGCATTGCGTTCACGTACAAGGAACGCGATGAAGAGGCTGCCGAAACCATTCAATTGTTGCGGGAAATAGGCGTGGAGCCCGTAACGACGAAAGGTGCGGTATTCGACCCCAAACACGTGAATGCGGCCGTCAAAGCCGTGGAAACTGCGTTTGGAGGGATCGATATTTTGATCAACAATGCGGGGCTCACGCAGATCATGCCCATTGCGCTCATCGAAGAAGATGAATGGGACGCGGTCATGGACACGAATGTGAAGGGGGCTTTTTTATTTTCGCGTGCGGTGCTGCGGTCGATGATTCGTTCGAAAAAAGGGCATATTTTGAATATTGGTTCATTTGGGGCCGATCGTATCGTGGATGCGCCGGTGCATTACGCCGCATCCAAAGCCGCGCTGGTGGGTTTTTCCCTCGCCTTGGCTAAAGAAGTCGGAAGGTACGGTGTGGCCGTCAATTGCCTCGTACCAGGGCTCTTGGAAACGGGTTTGTCGAGCCGATTGCCGAAACATCGCCTAGACAGCTACGTGAATCAGGCGGCGCTGGGGCGACTCGGTACAGTCGCTGAAATCGCCGAGTTTGCGGCGTGGATTGTGGCGGATGAGAACTCGTTCATGACCGGTGGGCAGGTCGTGATCGATGGTGGTTTGTGATCAAACGGTAATGCCTTGCCGTTTGACTTCGACCATGCGAATGAATGTTTGAACTGAAAACAGCGCGAGAATCTGCACGGGTCGCAATCCAGGAACGATGCGTTCTTTCGCCTCGGGCAGCAATTCACGAAGTCGATCGAGGCCTTTTTCGGAAACGACGCCGCCCGGTGCGAATTCGTCGTCCGTTAGGTCACCTTGGGCGGCCTTTTGAATCTCCCCACGCGTAATCTGGATACCGAAGGTTCGTTCGATCTTGAAAACGATGTCCAAGTAATCGAGTGATTCGGCGCCAAGGTCGGTCATGAGCAACGATTCGTTCTTGACCGTGTTCGGATCGAGCGCCAGCGCTTCGGCGACGATCTGCCGAACTTTTGCGGCAATTTCGGGATCTGATGATTGAGGCAAAACGATGGCAGCCATAGGAGTTCTCTCCGGCGAAACGCGGGCGATGTTACGCCGTCAGTTTGCGTTCGGCAAGAGCATTTCTCTCGCCAGCAAATTCATTTTCGTTTTGAAGCTTCCACGGCGTCGGACGTGACTTCGAGGATCTGGGAATTCGTTGGACGATCCGCAATGTTCTCCCCGACTTTTTTCCAAAAAATCGTGCCATTCGGAAGGATGACGAATACGGAGGGCACGGCGATGTCCCTTCCTTCCATGGCCACGCCCCATTGCATTGCCACTCGGAGATCGGTGTCTTCGAGCAGAGGAAACGGCAATTCGAGCGATTGCGCGAGTTTCGCCGAATCTTCTCGGGAGTCGACACTGATCGCAGCAATCTCGACGCCGCGTCGCTGCAGTACGGGATACAAATTGGCCAACTGACCCAGTTGGACTCGACAATAGGGTCACCAATAACCGCGATAAAACGTAATCACCGCCGGGCCGTGGGCTGTGAGTTCGGCGAGTGAAACCTGTTTGCCTGTTGAATCAGAAAGTGAAAACGCTGGTGCCGGTGCGTTTGTCGCCACCGACGGCGTTCGAGTCCGAATGCAGGCGATTCCGAGAATCGCAGAAACACCGACAAGCAAGAGCATGCGGCGGTCGATGCGCGGAGCAAAAGATGTCGCGTGGCGGCTCATCGCTTTAATCTACGACGAACCGCGATTCGTTGGCAAGTGGATTTGTCGCGGTGAAGTCGTGCGCATCAGCTACAGAATCGTTGCACGACGTCGAAGAGTAGGTCGGCGCCCCAAGCGAGACCATCGACGGGAATGCGTTCGTCCCGGCCATGAAACAATTCTGCAAAACGAATGTCTGGAGGCATCTTCACCGGGGAAAACCCGTACCATTTGGCGCCGAGTTTCGTGAAGTATTTGGCGTCGCTGAATCCCGGAATCATGTAGGGTATGACCGCGGCCTTCGGTTCGCGTTCGAGAATGGCTGCTCGAATCGTGTCGTACAAGGGCGATTCGATGGGCTCCGTGGTTGTCGCGGGCATGCTCCGCAAGACTTCGAGCGAAATGCCAGGACCGAGCACAGTGGAGAGCTCGCGCAAAAAATCGTCTTCCGTTTGGCCGGGCAAGGTTCGTCCGTCAATATCCATTTCCGCGACGCCGGGAATCACATTGATCTTAGCGCCCGCCCGGAGAATCGTAGGTGACGCTGTATTTGCCAAAAGCGAGCCAAACGAGCGCGCCAACATGCGATCCGGGAGGCGCTTGAGAATGTAGGGCGCCACCGTCGGATTGAGGAGTTTGAGCAAGAGCGGCGTGAGCGGCCCAGCTTTGCGGGATGCCAAACCTTGAACGAAATCGCGGACATGGGGAGTGATGTGGATGGGCAATCCGTCTTCACCGAGTTTGGCGATGGCATTGGCGAGCTTGATAATGGCGGAATCTTCGCGAGGCATCGAGCCATGTCCAGCTTCTTCGGTTACGCGAGCGCGAACCCAACAAATTCCTTTTTCAGCGACTTGAATGGGATAAAAAATCCCTCCCCCGATGTGCAGGGTATAGCCGCCGCTTTCGCCAATGGCATATTCAGCGCGGACGAGATCTGCGTGATTTTCGACGAGAAATCTCGAGCCGTAATCGCAACCTGCTTCTTCATCCGCCACGGCGGCGAAAATGATGTCGCGGCGCAATTTGCGTTTTTCTTGGGACAGACGCGTCATGATGGCGATCGACATCGCGGCCATATTTTTCATGTCAATCGCGCCACGCCCCCATAAACATCCGTCCACGATATTTCCGGAAAACGGCGGCTGCTTCCAAACGGCACTGTCCGCTTCGACGACGTCCAAATGCGCTGTGAGAAGCAGCGGGGGTAATTCTCCAGTTCCTGACAATCGAGCGACGACATTGGCGCGTTCGGGAGCGCTTTCGAGGAGTTTGGGTTCAAGGCCAGCTTGACGGAGTTCGTCCGCAACCACTTCAGCAGCAGCGCGCTCGCGGCCCGGAGGATTGGTCGTGTCGATTCGGAGGAGCGTTTGGCATAAACGGATCGAGTGCGTCGCGAGCTCACTATGTGCTGTCGTGATCGTCATAGACGGGGGATGTTACCCATGCTTGAGATTGTATGCATCGGCTTTTTCGTTGGGCCTTTTCGAGTGTCCAAACGCACAAAACTCGCGCTTGACGATTGGGGAAAACGCGTATAATCTGACGAGGATGTTCCGATCAGGGGAAACTTTTCTGTTACTCGTGAGTTCACAACGGTAGGAATGAGTAACATGAAGAAGTGCTGATTCGACATCCGTGTAGCTCGCGCGGGATGTGGAATGAGGCAAGCGGGGTGCATGATGGGCGTGGAGTTGGCGAAAGTCGTCGAATATGTGCGAAAGAAGTCAAAAGGAGCGGCCGTCGTCGATTTGGCGCGACTGAATCTTCTTGTGGGCCGAGCTATTTCACGAAATGCCATGTCTTTGCCCGACGAGCCGGAATTCGTCGAAAGGGCATGGTTTCACGCGTACGCCATTCTTGGTGAGCCGCATCCGGCAGGAGCGCAATGAGCAAAGAAATCGCCCCCTCGTTTGACATAAACCGCGGCATTGTCGATCTTGGTGGGCGGCGCATCATCGCCCATTGCAATCACTACAACGTATTTCTTCAACGGACCATTGAGGACGGGCTCAAGGAAAGGGCCCCGCGCCTCCTCATTGCGGCTGGAATGGAGGCCGCACGCAATATGCTCGCGGGACTCGACGAACGCGTGCCGTCGGATTCCGCGTCCGATTGCCTCGAACGGGCGGCCCGTATTTTCGCCGAGCACGGATTTGGCGCTTTGGACATGGGTCGTTTGTCCGAGCGGGGCGGTATCGCGACGATATTACGTTCTCATTATGCGATTGGTTGGCGCTCGCGATGGGGTTTGCGGGCTACTCCGGGTTGCTATTTTCCAACGGGGTATCTCGCCGGTGCGGTTGCGTTTGCGTCGAAGCTTGCGCCTGAACGCGTGACGGCAACCGAAACGGGATGTTATGCGGCAGGTGCCGACCATTGTTCGTTTCTCGTGGAGGTGTGGTAATGGCTGTCGATGAACGTATCGTCACCGAAGCTGTGGCTGGCCTCGAATTAAAAGGCAACGAGGAAGGCTTGATTCCAGCCTTTGGCCTTTATCTGACCAAGCATTTTTCGGATTACTACAATCGTATTTCCTATGGGCTGGTGGGTGCATTCATTCGCGAGTTGCCGGAGCTGGAAGAGGACGCCATTGCATTGCTCACCGAAGCCGGTCATGTCTGCGCATTTCATACGTTTGGCGGGATCATGGTTTCGGTGGAATGGGATGCGGTCGTTCAACCCATGATCGAAACGCGAGAAGATTGGGTCAAAGGAATGATTGGCGTCGTCAATGCGCTTGGCTGGGGTCGATACAGCATAATTGACCTCGTTCCCAGCGAACGGCTCGTGGCGCGTATCGAAGAGAGTTACGAAGCCACTGGGCACCTCGAAGCCTATGGAAAAGCAGCGACTTCGCGCTGTTTCTTGGCTGCGGGCGGGCTCGCCGGTCTCATGAATCTCATTTATCATGGCGATATTACCAAGCGCCCCGCGCTCACTGACGACTACTACCACGAAGTGTTTGGACACCCGCACAGCTTCCGTTCTCGCGAAACGCGTTGCCGCGCTGCAGGCGACACGCACTGCGAAATCGTTGTAGAACGACAAACCACATAATTCGTGCTCTCATGGATGAATCGGACGAGCCCATGGTTGCCGAAACCCCAAGTGGTCGCCCGACCATGGGATATGGCCACACGATTGCGGCATTTCACATCGGCTCCATCAAAGTCGTTCAACGTTATGCATGCATTCGTCGGGATCAATTCGAGTTCACGACCTTGTCGCCGTTCCCCGCCGCATTTCGTGACTATCTCGTGACACGAGGCCCGGTTCGAGGCTCGAGCGTTCTCTATATTCTTGACATTCCGGGCGAATTCCAACTCACTGTTGCGGCCAATGCTGGTCGGGCCGTCTTCGTACCGCGGCTCGCAACAGAACTCGAGTGGCAAAAAAAGACCATCCTCGAGATTGTTTCAGCACTTGACGAAATCCTGCGGTTGGTGTGAAGTTCACGAGGCAACGTCTTCCAAGGATACGCCTCATTTGAACGTCGATGATTCGAACTCGAAAACCGCAATGCTGGAAGCGCAGATTGCGGCGTTGACGCAGCAACTCGCGCTTCAGGAGCGACTCTATCGTGATGTCGTCGAAGAACGGGATCTGTTGCGGGCAGCTATTGATGCCATGCCAATTGGTGTTGGCATCATCGATGCCGTCGAACGCGTTCATGTGTACAATTCGGCAATGACGAACATTCTCGGCAATACCGCGGATGTTTTGGTGGATTCGCCGATTCGTGAAGTGTTGTTGCCCGATGGTCAAACGAAAACCTCTGCGGACAGGGATCCTGTTCAGCGGGCATTACGAGGCCAATCGGTCGACGGGCTCGAGAGCATCGTACGGCATGTGGAAGCGCCCGACGAGATAAAATGGATTACCCAATCGTCCGAACCGATTCGCGATGACGCGGGAAGTGTTCGGGCATGTGTCGTCGTTACGCGGGACATTACCGAACACAAGGAATTGGTGCGCGAGCTCGATGAAGTCGTGGCTGCGACGGTCGAGGAAAAACGTCTGCTCATTGAAAAGCTCGAAGCAGGCGTGAAAGAACTATCGACGCCAATTATCGAAGTATGGGACGATGTTTTGGCGCTGCCAGTCATTGGAAGTGTGGACGCGCGACGTGGGGCCGAGATGACGGCGCGGGTGCTCGATGAGGTGGTTTCCCGCAGTGTGCAATGCGTAATCGTCGATTGGACCGGCGTGGAGGCAATGGATGCTGAAAGCGCTCAACATCTTCTCGATTTGGTACGCTGCGTGCAACTCGTTGGCGCAGAATGCATTCTCACGGGAATTCGTCCCGCGGTGGCCACTGCGCTCCTCGATTTGGATGTCCGATTCGAACACATGCGACTTTTGCGCAATGTCAAATTTGGATTGCGATATTGTTTGGAACGTGTTTCAGCTCGGAGGTCGCGCCCGAAATCTCAGACCAAAGGATTACGCTCGTCGTCGTCTTCCACCCATTGGACGACGCGTTCCAATGGTTTCCGTCCGGGGGATTGAGGGGGCACACCTGCAGGCCAGCCGAGGGCAATGGCTCCGACCATCCGAAATGGTTCGCGAATTCCCAGTAACTGCTCGATGTCGGGTTTTGCAATCATTGGACCAGCCATCCAACACGCACCGAGCCCCTCGGCGTGGGCTTGGAGGAGGAGAGCCATGACGGCAGCGCATGTCGAACATAATTCGGCTTGCATGCTGCTCGCCGTATGCCATTGCTTGGGATCTCCGCCGCCCGAAGCAATGAAATCCGCAATGAGGTCGGGATAATCCCGCCATTGCGGAATGATGATGGCCGCGGCGCTATCGAGCGGTTCGTGGAAAAAATCGCCATAGTTCGCAAAATCATCGGCGTGATGCCCGCGTTTGATGATTGCTTTGATTTCCTCCGCGCGTGTGCGCACGGCGGCGGCGATTTGTTTGCGCACACTCGCCTTGGACACGACTGCAAAACGCCAGGGTTGACGATTCGTATTCGACGGAGCTGTCACCGCCGCATGCATCAGCCGACCGAGGATTTCCTTGGAAACGGGTTTGGCTTCAAAAACGCGGCGGGAACGTCGAGTTTCGAGCCATTCGAGCATTTCAGGACCATTCATGGCATTCAGCGTGCTCATTCCAGCTTGAATCCTCCGTCGACGCTCCACACTTGCCCAGTGACGTAACTCGCTTCGTCCGACACGAGAAAGCCAACGACGGACGCAACTTCTTCGGGACGACCGATGCGTTTTAATGAAATGCGGCGCAAAAGTTCGTCTGGAGCAACTGCGCGCAATTCTGCCGTCATGTCCGTTTCGATGATCCCCGGTGAAACCGCGTTGACTCGAATTCCTCGCGGGGCAAGTTCGGTCGCTAGCGCTTTGGTGAGGGATTCGAGAGCTCCTTTGGAGGCTGCATAAAGGGCTTGTCCACGCCCAGGGCGCGTGGCCGCAACACTCGATATGTTGACGATGACCCCTTTGCGCCGAGAAATGAACCGCCGCGACGCTTCTCGACAGCAAAATATGGCGCCTTGAACGTTTGTCCCGAACAATTGCTCGTAATCCGCCGCGGTTGCGGTGGCAAACAAACTGTCCCGCGTCACGCCGGCATTGCAGACGAGCACGTCGAGCGGACCGAGATCTTGATCCACACGCTCGAAAAGCCGTGCAACTTCCTTTTCATCGGCAACATCGGCTTGGAAAAGTGCCGCCCGTTGGCCCAAAGACTCAATGCTGGAAATGGTTTGGCGTGCCGCGTCTTCGTCCCGACGGTAAACGACGGCAATGGTATAACCTTTGCGCGCCAGGTTCTCCGCGACGGCTCGACCAA
>DAOMZH010000434.1:0-8761 GCA_035437985.1 Polyangium sp. (in: bacteria)
CGTTCTTCGGCCGGTTTCCAGAATTCGCGCGGTACGACACGACAAGCCATTTCATTGGACATGCGTTCGGCGATATTGGCCATGATGCCGTTTGGCGAGGTCACGCGTTTGACCACGTCATTGGAATCGATACCGCCGTAAAGCATGCGGTATTGGTCTTTGATGAGCAGGTAATCGTTGGACCAGCCGCCATCTTCATAAGCGCGCGGACGCCACGGATACCCCATGACCGCCCAGACTTTGCGATGAAGCTGCTCGGGCGTGAGGAAGCGGCCCATACCGAGCGACGAGAGGGTGGACTTCTGCGCATCGTTGAGGGGTGAGGAGTTTTTCGCACGATAATACGGAGAACGAATGATCTTCTTGAAGATGACCTTCAAGTCGTAGCCGCTTTCCGTGAAGTCGTGGGCGATTTTGCTGAATTGCGAATAGATCGCCAAATACGCCTCGAATTCCTTGTCGAAGTCCGGGGACGAACGATCGGAAGGAGCGATGGGCGGAGGTTGTCCGGTCATACCCGTGAAGATGGTATAGACAGCGGACAAGGCAAAGCGCGGATCCTGGCCTACGCGCGGGGCGAGCCATTGCAAGGCTTGCGGGAGTTTTTCATACGGAACCTTTTCCGAGGCAAACCCCGGGGGCCGCATGTCGTCGAGCGGAGCGATTGCTGGATCATATCGCGCGCGATCGTCGAATTGGCGGAAGGCGCCAGCCATGGGATCGATGACGCTATGGCACACGGTGCATTGCGCCGCATTCATCGTCGGATTGACTTCCGTGATGATGGTTTGATCGATCGGCTGTTCGGCGGTCTTCAGGATATCGGTGCCGAGGAAGAACTCGTACACGCGACGGGCGCGAGCACGATTGCGATTGGTGTCCGTCGTCGGGTACCGATTGAGGAACATCGGCGACGTGAGGATGCCGGCGTGCGGGAATTGCGGATACGCAGGATCGGCGACGAGCGGAATCTTGGCTTCGACGAATTCATTCGGATCGGCGTCATTCTTGAATTTCGCATCCGGAATCATGTACGCCTTGGCCGAGAACGGATTGACCATGATGTAATTGGCCGTGAGGATCTCCGTGAAAGATCGATTCTCACGCACGACGTGGGCAATCAATTCGAGGGGCTCGCGCGCAACACCGCGGTTTGTCCAGTTACGCAGCTTGTTGTAGAGGTCGTCGAAGTTTTGCGCGCCATACTTGTCGATGAGCGCACCCGAATCCGTATAGAACGACGTCTCGTTGTACCACTTGGGCTGGTAGTAATCGACGTCATTGAGCAAATTGACCGCGTCCTCATTTTCGACATAACGGTCGGTCAAGAAGACGTCGTTGTAGATTTCCTTGAGACGCGTGTAGAAGGCGTCCTCGGTCATCATTTTATCGAGAATGGGGTCGATGGCTTCGATACCACCTTTCTCGACCGCCGCTTTTTCAGCGTCCGTCGGCAGGCGTCCCACCAACGAAAGTGACGCTTTGCGCAACGTTTCGGCTGGAGTTGCCAATTGCACGCCGGCAAATACGGCGTTCAAGTTCGTCTCGCACGCAGACGGCTCCTTGAATCGGCCAACGAGTTCTTCGAGGGACGCGTAATCGTCGCTTCCCTTTTCAATAACCACGCCACCCGGGTGTTTACGCGATGCTGTTCCGCCCGTGGGCATCGCCAAAAGCTGCGAAACTCCATCCTGTTCCAGGGAGGAGGCGGCTTTCAGAATTTCATAGTTCGTATCGAGAAACCCAGCTTCGGTGCTGCTCCGGAGCACCATACCCGAATCTTTCGCTTGACCTTGCGGGTTATGACATCCGACGCATTTGACCGCGAGTACCGGCGCCCAAACTTTTTGGGCGAAATACAACTGATCCGATACACACGCTCCATCGCCGTCGTCAGAACCGCATCCTGTAAAGCCCAGCGCCCCCACTCCCAATAGAGCAAGAGACACCAAACCCATCGACCACTTCTTATCGAGTCGTCTTCGCGTTTGCGCCATGAGCGACCTCGTTCGTTGTCCAAGCCGCACCTTGCAACTTGGAAAGTCATAGGCAACGTTCCACCTATAACACGGCTCGCCCAAGACTGAATCGTACAAATCGCAGGAAATCAGGAAATAAAACTCCCCCGCGATTGCATGATTTCATGCTGAACGCAAAAGACGCGTAACAGGCGAAAAGCACACGTATGCCCGGAACCAATACGACACTTATGCGTCACCAAATCGTAACGCGCCACGAGCCGCTCACGACGAAAAGATTGTGCTGGCTACTTATGTGCCGCCTGTGCCGCCCGCCCCACCAGCGCCACCTGCTCCACCCGCCCCTCCACCACCTCCACCCGAACTAGATGAAGAAGAAGAAGAGGAAGAGGAGGACGACGACGAGGACGACGACGAAGACGAGCTCATATCGCCGGAGGAGGAGGAGGAGGAGGACGAACCCATGCCGCCGCATTCTTCGAGAATCTTGCAATCAGCGCAGGAGCAGCCTTCGATGTACGGGACGCACGAACCGTTATCGGTACAGCTCTTGGTGCAGCGATCGGTACTCGTGCAATCGGGACAAACGCAGTCTTCATCGAGGCCGCAAATGCCGTCGGGGTCGTTGCAACCGACATTGAATGGGGGGCATTGAGCGACTTTGAAATAACAATCGTTGCAGGTGCAATCTTCGGCGTCCGGGCCAAACGTGCAGGTGCCATCATCGGTACACTTGCTGGTGCACGAGGCGCTGTTGACGCAATCGGCGCAAGCGCATGTTTCGGGATTGTCGCCCATGGAGTTGCAAAACCCATCGGGCTGATTGCCATTGCAAACTGGGGGCATGCTTCCGCCGCCTCCCAATCCGCTGGGATTCGACGTGGCGGAGGCATCGGCCGAAGTCGCGCCGTTGTCACAGCCGAAGAAAGAAAAACCGACGAGCAAAACAGAAGAAGTAAGGATGGCAGTCAGGGTGCGCATGATTGGGCAGGATCACCGCGCAGGCGACCCGACGTCAACAGGACTCTTCAACGTTCGTCCTGCATGCCGACAAAGGTGCTAAAGGCCGCTCATGCGTCACCTTGAGACATTCATTTCGCCCTCGCTCGTCGCTGCTGTGTCCCTGTGTGGAATTATTGGTTGCGGAGCCGAAGGGCCTGCGCCCACGACCGCGGCAAACCCGACGACGACCGCAACATCGGCGACGACGGCAGCACCAGTAAATTCGGCGGTGCAACCGATTCCCGCGTCCGGACCGTTCGTGAATCCAGGCGGCATGTGGCTTCCGATGCAACTGGCCAATCATCGAGACATCTTGAAGTCAGCTGGTTTCGAGCTGGATCCGAAGGTGCTGACCGATCCTACGGGTGCGCCGCTCGGAGCTGTCGTGAGCCTTCAAGGTTGTTCCGCGTCGTTTGTCTCGCCAGACGGTCTGATCGTGACGAACCATCACTGTGTCGGGGGGATGCTGCAGTTCAATGCGAAGTCTGTTCCAAACATCAGCAAAAATGGGTTTCACGCCAAAACGCATGCGGACGAAAAATGGGCCGGCCCAACGAGCCGCATATTGGTCACCCAATCGTTCAATGACGTAACGAATGAACTTCGCCAGGGCCTCGACGCAGTCCCTGATGATCTCGAACGTCATCACAAACTCGAAGAGCGTGAAAAAGTCCTCATTGCAGCTTGCGAAAAGGGGCACCCCGAATTGCGGTGCTCCATAAAAAGCTACTTCGGTGGAGCGCAGTATCTGCTTATCCAACAGCTCGAACTACGCGATGTGCGTCTGGTGTACGTGCCGCCGGAAGCCGTGGGGGATTTCGGTGGCGAAATCGATAACTGGCGCTGGCCTCGCCACGGCGGCGATTTTGCCTTCATTCGAGGCTACGTCGGCAAAGATCAAAAACCTGCTGATCACGCCGATTCGAATGTCCCTTATCGACCAACTCATCATCTGCGCCCCGCCACCAAGCCGCTCGTTGCAGGCGACTTCGTCGTCGTTGCTGGTTATCCCGGAAAGACAAACCGCCTAGCTACCGCGGCCGAAGTGCGCGAAACGCTCGATTGGGAATACCCATGTAAGATTGCTGCGTCTGAAGAGGCCCTGGCCGTTCTTGCCGCGCTCGTCAAGAAAGACCCAAAACTCGAACCCAAAGCAGAAACAAAAGTCTCCGGGCTCAGCAACAAACTCATTCGGACACGTGGTTTGTCCGAGGGACTCGGCAAGGGAGGTGTCGCTGCGCAACGCGAGAAAGAAGACGCCACGTTGATCGCCTGGATCGATCAAAATCCGGAACTGCAGAAGAGGTTTGGCGACGTCGTGAGTCAAATCCGCAAACACGTCGAAGAACGCAAGAAGACTCGGGAACAAGACGCCGAGTTCGATGCCTTGTTCGGCAGTTCCGAGATGCTTTCCTGCGCGCTCAACATCGTGCGCATGGCCGATGAACGGGAAAAACCCGACGCTGCTCGGGACCCAAAGTTCCAAGAGCGAAACTGGAAACCGATGGAACAAAAGCTGAGCCGCATGACCAGCTCCTACGACCGAACCATTGATCAAGCTCTCCTTGGTCTGGTCCTCGAGCGACTCATCAAACTGCCCGACGCAACTCGACCAGCATTTGTCACGACAATCTTGGGTCCTAAACTCGACCGCGCCGCGATCGACAAAGCCCTGGCCGATCTCTACAAGACGAAACTGGAAGACGAAAAGACACGCGTTACGCTTTTCCAAACTGCCAAGAAGGCCGATCTGGCGAAAAGCACCGACCCCATGATTCGCCTCGCCCGTGCGCTCATGCCGGTGTTCGATGCCGTGGAAGATCGAGAAAAGAAGTTCGAAGGAGCAATGAGTCTTCTGCGGCCTCGGTACTTTGCGGCGCTGCAACAGATGCGCGGCACGGTGCTCGCTCCAGACGCCAATGGGACGCTCCGCGTGACGTATGGAACGGTGCGTGGTTATCGACCAAAGCCGGAAGCTCCGGTGTATCGACCCTTCACGACGATCTCGGAGATGGTCGCGAAGGCGACCGACAAGGCACCTTTCGATGCTCCGGCAAAGTTTGTCGAGGCTGCACGGGCCAAGAAGTTTGGAAAGTACACGAGCGAAGCGTTGGGCGAAGTGCCCGTCGACTTCTTGAGCGACGTGGACACGACCGGCGGCAACTCGGGCTCACCCACCATGAACGCCAAGGGAGAACTCGTGGGACTACTCTTTGACGGCAGCTACGAATCGATTGCCTCGGACGTGGTGTTCCTCCCGGACATCACGCGGAGCATTCATGTGGACTTCCGATACGTGCAGTGGGTTCTCGATGTCGCGGGCGCGGACAACGTGTTGACGGAAATGGGCGTAACTCCGTCAATCGACTGAGAAGGTGTTCAGCAGGCTGGTGACTGCGTTTGGATGAGGCTCGGAGACCTGCACGCAATTGCTGCGTGACGACGAAAACTCTGCGCCTCTTCTGAAGCGCACGATCACCACGTCTTCGAGTTTTCCGCAGGTCGTTCATCGCTGTACAGAAAACTCGCCTCAGGGCCCGGCTGTTGCATCGACGATCATTCACTATGACGACCTTCAACAAGATCTTGGTGCCCACGGATTTTTCCGAATGCTCCCAAGCGGCGTGCGACATGGCGGCAAAGATGGCCGCGCACTTCGGGTCGACGATCACGCTGTTGCATGTGGACGAGCCTCCGGCTTGGCAAGGGTTTGTCATTCCTGAACTCGTCGTGGACATGCCGAACGAGACGAACGCGTCGCTTCAGGAGTTTGTCGCGACGCGAACGCGCCGCGGGCTCGAACACCTAGTGGAACGCATGCGCAGTGCGGGGGTGGCTCAGGTGCAACAACGAGTCGAGGCTGGGGATCCGGATGCGGTCATCGTGCGGGTTGCTGAAGAGATCCAGTGCGACCTCATCGTGATTGGAACGCACGGACGCAAAGGATTCGAGCGGCTCATGATGGGAAGCGTGGCGGAGCAGGTCGTTCGTCAAGCGACGTGTCCGGTGTTGACGGTTCGTGCAAGCGAACAAGAAACGGGTTCCGCTTTGACTCCCGTGAGGGCCACATGAGGGACGGGACGCATCACGCACGCCGCTTGTCGGTGCGTACGAAGCCTCGAGGCGGCACGTTCGTTCAATGCCCGCAACAGCAGAGCGAGGTCGATGTTTCGCGGTGTCAGTCGTGTGGACATTGCATCGGCTTGTCACCTCGTGATTCTTATCTCGTGTGCAGTTGGCACGAACGAGACACAGAGAACGCGGAAGGACATAGTCACTCGATGAAACCAACCGATGCCTCGCCGACGATGCAAATCACGACTGTGATGCCTGGACTGAGTCGCTTCGAGCGCGCGATCGTGAGTGCGGCGCTCGACGACACGGTGTTCGACGTAGCGTGCCGCATGCGCGACAAACACGTGGGTTGTGTCGTCGTCGTTCGCGACGGCCGACCTGTTGGAATGTTGACGGATCGCGACATCGTGTTGCGCGTCGTTGCAGAAGGACTCGATGCCCGCACGGTCCTGGTCTCGAGCATCGTGACCTATGATGCGGCGACAGTTTTGCGCACGGATGGGTTCGAGACAGCGGTGCGCACGATGCGTGAACATGCGGTGCGGCGTCTGCCCATCGTCGACGAGAACGGTTGCGTCACGGGGATTGTCACGGCCGATGATCTGATCGGTCTACTTGGCCGTGAGTTATCGGCACTTGGCGAAGCCATCACCAGCAATGTCGATGGTTCAGAAAGTCGCTGATGATGTACGGAGAGTCCTCGGATCAACCACCAATACGCGAGGACGTGTTTTCCGAGCTGCTCCGCTACGTTCGTTTCAGCTCAAAGGATGAAGGACTCCTGCGCGCTTTGCGACCACGAGCTGCGCCGCACTTCGATCGCATTGCCAGCGAATTCTACGAGCGCATCCGCGAGCACGAGGGCGCGCATGACGTGTTCACTGGCGAAGAGCAGATTGCTCGTCTTCAACGTTCACTCGTGCGCTGGCTGGAGCGACTCTGTTCGGGTCCACATGACGCGAACTATTTTGCGGAGACGGCCAAGATCGGTCGGGTACATGTCGTCGTTGGTTTGCCGCAGCGCTACATGTTTGGCGCGATGGCTCTGATTCGCACCGCGCTTGCTCGGGTCGTCGATGACACGATGGGTGAAGACGCAGCAGCGTGCCGCGAAGCTCTGCACCGCACACTCGATCTGGATCTCGCTGTGATGCTCGAGAGCTATCACGAGCACCTCCTGGCTCGATTGCGACAGAAAGATAGGTTCGAACGTGCGGAGCTCGATCAGGCGCTGCGGCGAACGGAGCACCGTTATCGCAAGGCAGTGGAACTGGCGCGGGTGGTGATCGTGGGAGTCGATTGCCAGGGCAAGATTCGCTTGTTCAACAACGAGGCCGAGCGAGTGACGGGTTGGGGTCGGGAAGAGACCTTGGACAAACCTTTCGTCGAAATGCTGATTGCTCCTCCATTGCGCGAAGAACAAGGGGCTCTTTTGCAAACGCTGTTGGAAGGGCAAACGAATGCGCACGTGATTCAGGATTTGGAAAGTGTGGTGAGCACGCGAGCCAACAAGATGCGGGACATGCTGTGGCAGCTGGCTTATGCGCCGAGCGACGATGACGACGTGGTCCTGTTTGCGGTGGGTCGCGATACGACGAACGAACATGCATTGGCCATGCGGGTGCGGCAGTCGGAGAAACTTGCAGCGGTGGGCACATTGGCGGCGGGATTGGCACATGAAATTCGCAATCCGCTCAATGGGGCGCAATTGCATGCGACATTTTTGGAACGAGGATTGCGCAAAAAAGGCGCGGCGCCGGAGCAACTGGAGGCCATTCGAATCGTCACCGAAGAGATCAAGCGTCTTGGGGATTTGGTCAGTGAATTTCTCGATTTTGCGCGCCCAAAACCGTTGGATCTACGCCCCACTTCCTTACGCGGCATTTGCGAACGCGCGTTTCAGCTCCTAAGCTCGACTGCCACCCAACAGAATGTGGTTTTGGATTTGGAACTTCCCGTGCACGATATCGTTCTCGCCATCGATTCTGGGAAAATCGAACAGGTGTTGTTGAACCTTCTGCAAAATGCGATCGAATCGATTGCGAACGCCAAGAGCGGAAAAGGCGGGACCGTAAAATTGCGCGTGCGGAGGAAACCCCGGCATGCTCTGGTGGAAGTTCAAGACGACGGGCCGGGTTTGTCGTCACCGGATGCGCCTATTTTCGATCCGTTTTTTTCGACAAAGCCGCAAGGAACCGGGCTTGGCTTATCCATCGTTCATCGCGTGGTGAGCGACCATGGCGGCACGATCGACGTCGAAAGTCGCCCAGGAAAAACTACATTTCGCGTGATCATTCCCATTCGCTTCGAAAACGCAAATCAGAAAGACGAGCCTTAGACTCATTGCCCCGGAGCAGCACCGTACATGTCGGAAACAAAACTCGCCACCAAACCCAAGGCTCGTGTCCTCGTCGTCGATGACGAACCCAATGCGCGGTCTGGTCTGGAAAAACTCTTGCGCCAAGAGGGGTACGCTGTCGATTCCGCGGCCGATGGCGCCAGTGCATTGCAAATTGCCACCGAGCACCCGCCGGACATCGTGGTCACTGACCTAAAAATGCCCCAAATGGACGGGATCGAGTTATTGAAAAAAATCCGTGCCGTTTATCATGACGTACCCGTTCTCGTCGTGACGGCATTTGGTGAAGTGGCGACGGCCGTGCAAGCCATGCGCGTAGGGGCGGACGATTTTTTGACCAAACCCG
>DAOMZH010000435.1:0-8736 GCA_035437985.1 Polyangium sp. (in: bacteria)
CCTCTTACAAAATCACCTGCTGATGCGTCCCAGGAGGCTTTCCGCCCAACAAAAAGGCCTGGCTAGGCATCCGAGTTGCCGATTTTTCGAAAAGAAATGCCTACTTGGTATGGTTTTTGCTAAGTTTTTGCTAAGGATGTACGAGGATGAGGCCGATGACGCCAACCGGTCAACCGCCTGTGGGTTGCTCGATGGTCTCGGCGCCGGGCTCTTCGGACAGCGGCGCGTTGGCTTTGCGCCTTGCGGCATAAGCGGGGTCACGCGACAACACGTATTGTCCCAAATCGTCTTCTTTGTTTTCGTGCACCAGAATGCCTTCGACGATGCGTGCATGCGTCCGAGCTGCGCGATCAAAGGCTTCGCGCGCTTGCCGCAAAGCTTTTTGTGCTGCCGAATCTTCGTCGATTTCGCGATTGAGCGACACTGCGGCTGCTTCGGCTGCTTGGTGGGCATTACGCATGTCGTCGTCCAGCTTCAAGGGCACGAGGTCGGGCTCTTTGGTCAATGCTTCGGCCACCATACCGAAGGTTTCGATGACGGCTTGGGTCGATTGAGCGGAAAAGCTGGAGGGCGCAATTCCAAACACGCGCGCAAAAAGTTTTTGGCGCCGCTCCATTTCGTGCACATCTACATGCACATTGGGCGCGGGTTTCAACAACCGAGATTCGGCGCGGTCACGAACGAATTCGTACCACCGGAGGGCATTGCTCACGGCGGCGGCCAGCGTTGCGCGCCCTGCGTCCGTTTCGGATTTTTCGCGAGAATGCGTCTGCGCCACTTGGTGCAAATCGGCGCGTTTGGCCGCCAAATGGTCGCGCGATTGCGCCGCAGCAGCTTGGTACGCCGCGTTCGACGTCATCGAGGTTGGCTCTGCCGCGGCAATGTCGTGACGGCTTTCGAGAAGGCGTTGTCGATCTTCGTTGGCAATCATGGCCGGCAAGGAATCTGCCAAGTTTCATGCGGCGGCAAGCAAAATCGACGGGGTAGGGATTTTTTGCGGGGGCACCCTAAAACTCGCGCCTCACCCCCTAACCCCCGTTCCCCGTCGCGATGCTCCGCGGAGAGGGGGAAAAGAGCCTCGTTTCATTCCGGCTCCCCCTCTCCGCCGAGCGAAGCGAGGGGGGGAGGGGCTAGGGGGGTGAGGTGCAATGCCGTCGAGTCTTCCACGATGCATCGCTGGGGAAGGGGAAGCACCTTTCGGTAGTGAACGGTCATGGTGGCCGCGACGACCATGTACACCGTCGCTACGGTGTAACCGGCGGTTACCGGTCGTAACCGACAGACGACGCGCAGGCGTGTACGGTGTTCACCGTGGAATTTCGGGTGTGATGCGCGGTTCGAGGAGAACGAAACGATTGGGACGTGAGCGCGACGGCGGGCGAGGAGTATCTGAACGAGCTTTCCGAGCTCGACCAGGCGAGCAAAGACAAGCTCAAAACGCTCCAGGACAAGTTCATGATGCTTTTGCAAAACGGCTGGTGAAGTCAATGTCGACACGACCTCGAGCAAGCAGCGCGGTGATCGGCACCGCCAAGGCCATGACACAACCATCTCTCGGTACGCCGAACACCGAAGAAAGCCGTACCAAAACGTGGGAGCGCGCTGCGCGGGTCGAAGATCTGCGCGACGACGGCCCTTTTGCGCTCTCCGCGGGCGGTCAAGAGATCGTAGCTGTGCGGACGAACGGCGAGCTTCGGGTCTTCGAAGGGCGCTGCCCTCATCAAGGGGCGCTCTTGGGCGAGGGAGGGGTCGAGGGAAATGCCCTCGTTTGTCGAAATCATCGTTGGCAATTCGATCGAACGACGGGCCGGCGTATCGGTGGAAAACAATGTTTACGCGTGTGTCCTTCGCGCGTCGAGCAGGGTGAATTGTGGGTCGACGTGTCGGCGCTCACGGCCAAAGCCGATTCCGCCGCAACACGCACGATCGCGGATTTGCCTGGCCCACGCCCGCTTCCGTGGATCGGCAATGTGCATCAACTCAGGGGAACCCCAGCGCACCTCGTGGCCGAAGAATGGTCGCGCATGTATGGATCGATCTACGTCCTGCGATTCGGCAAAAGGCCGATCGTCGTGGTCACGGATCCGCGGCTGACGTTGCCCATTTTGCGGGACCGACCCGAGACATTCCGGCGCATCAACAAGCTCGAGCCGACGCTCGAGGAGCTTGGGGTGGCCGGTGTGTTTTCCGCGGAAGGCGACGCTTGGCGTGCGCAGCGACGGCTCGCAATGGAAGCGCTTTCGCAAAAGCATCTTCGAGGTTTTTTTCCGACGCTCGCGAATGTGGCCGAGCGTTTGCGCAAGCGCTGGGAACGAGCGGCCGACGAGCGGCGCGAGCTCGACATCTGCGACGAGCTCGAGCGTTTTACCGTGGATGTCACGACGTTGCTCGTGTTCGGTCACGACTTGAATACGATCGAACATGACGACGACGATGTCATTCAACAACATCTGGAACTGTTGTTTCCGGCGATCGGGCGGCGTCTCCATTCGTTGTTTCCGTATTGGCGGTATTTCAAGCTGCCGAAGGACAAGAAGGTCGACCGGGCCGTTGCGGCGCTTCGCGCGTGGCTCGAAACGCTCGTGGCAGAAACCAGGGCGAAACTCGCCGCGGAACCGCAACGCGCCGAAGCTCCGGCGAATTTCCTCGAGGCGATGGTGGCGGCACGGGATGCCGATGGGCGGCCCTTCGAGGACAAAATCGTCATTGGCAATGGGTTTACGATGCTTTTGGCCGGGGAAGACACCACGGCATACTCCTTGGCGTGGACGATTCATCATTTGTGTGACGATGCGCGGGCGACGCAGGCGTTGCGCGCGGAGAGCGATCGGCTGCTCGGGGACCGCTGGCTCGACGCCGATCTCGAACAGGCAGGGAAACTCGCGTATGCAAATGCGGCGGCGAATGAATCGATGCGTCTCCGCCCGGTGGCGCCGGGGCTGATCATGGAGCCGATGAAAGACGTCGTGATCGGGGATGTGGCGATTCCACGAGGGGTCCCGATTGCTTTGATGTGTCGGCTGCCAAATTTGTCGGCGGAGAGGTTTTCTCGGCCGAACGAATTCGTGCCGGAACGCTGGATCGATCCCGGAGCGGGGCCGCACGACGCGTCCGCCTTCATTCCTTTCGGATCGGGCCCGCGCCTCTGTCCCGGCAGGGCCCTGGCGTTGCTCGAGATGCGTGTCGTCTTGTCGATGTTGTACCGCAACTTCGACGTCGAGCGTATCGGTGCGTCGGAGGATGTGCGCGAGGGCGTGGCGTTCACCATGCATCCCGTCAACTTGCGCGTTCGTCTTCTTCGGCGCCGGGCGTGACGTGATCGTTTCAGGCTGAATTTCAAAGCGTGCGCGTGAAACTTGACCACCTCGGGGTTTGCCAAAGGGGATCGCGATGGTCCAACCACCTCGAGGGGCTATTCGAAAGGGGGTTGTTGATTGTCTTACGTCAACGTGCTTTGCGGAAGGGGTCCGTCACGGTTGGGTTGGTTCGGGGGTGGGGTTGGAGCTGGCGTCGGATTGGTTGGGTGGGGCATTGAGGGGTTTGGGGGACCGTTTTGCGGCTTTTGATTCCGCGTTGAGGAGGGAGCCGAACAGGATGTTGTGGGTATTGTGGTCGATTTCGGCGGCTTCGGCGGAGGCGAGGAAGAGGTTGACGGTGCGGATCCATTTGTTGCGGGCGGTGATGAGGGTAGCGGGGGAGCGGTCTGGGGGAGCGAGCTGTGTTTTCTCGACTTCGAGGGCGCCCAGTTGTTTTCCGATTTGGATCCATTCGTCGAGGAACTGGGTGAGGGTATGGGACGCGTGGTGGGGGTCGGGGCGAATTTTGGACGATCGATATGGGCCTCGGCGGCGGATTCTTCGCATTCGGCGACAGCATGTACTTCCTGAACCTCACCGACAATCAAGGCATGCCCTACTCGGGCCTCGCGGACGACGTGTTCCTGACGAAACTCGGCAATGCGGCAACGAGCTTCAAAACCGTCACGGCCAAACTCGATTCGTCAGGCAAATGTGATGCGCGGTTCGAGGAGAACGATTGGGACGTGAGCGCGACGGCGGGCGAGGACTATCTGAACGAGCTTTCCGAGCTCGACCAGGCGAGCAAAGACAAGCTCAAAACGCTCCAGGACAAGTTCATGATGCTTTTGCAAAACGGCTGGTGAAGTCAATGTCGACACGACCTCGAGCAAGCAGCGCGAAGTCCACGAACAATTCCCTCGGCAATCGGCGGATCATCCTCGATGAGAAGTGCGCGTGGGACGCGATGCGCAGGGATCTTCATGTTGCAAGTTTACCAGCATTGCGAATGGAGAGGGAGGTGTTCTCGAATCGCGAGATCCCTTTTCGACGAACGTTTTTGGGTCGGCTCATCGGGGGCAAACGGTACGTCGTAGACGGTTATCGCGCGCAACAACACCAAGATGTGTTTGCGCCGATGACTCGTTTTTGCCACGGACAACGAATGCCCGCGCCATGAGGTCATGGCCAAGATCCAATGCAACGCCCATCAGGCGCTCGTCACCTGAAACCCATGCAAACATACGACATGTCGTCGCAATAACTGTCCGCACAGGCGAAACCAGTCAGAGCGGTATCCACCGGGCAATTGAAGTCGTTCATCCCAACCTCTTCGCTGTACCATCCGCTTTTGAAGTAGCCAGTTGCGCTGTGCACGATCCTCTTGCTTCCCTTCCAAAGCTCGGAACATCGGAAGTGCACGTTGTCGCTGTAGCTCCCAGACGTGCGCACGCTGCTGATCCAAGTATCCGTGGGACACGTCACAAAAACGGCGCCGTTTTCGTCCGAGACGACGAATTCCGCGGTCTGGTTTTGCATCGTATATCCCGGCTCCAGGGCATAATATCGGAGCTTCAGGTCGTTGGAGTAGGATCCGCGGAGGAGCACGCCCCAGAAAAAGCTTCCTGGCGCCTGCGATCCAGATGTTTCCTCGCTGAACCAACTCGTTGCCATGACCGCGCCGGTAAATGGTTTTTCAATCGTCGCCGTGGCCGCAATCGCTGCGCTCGGGACGAGCAGGACCAATCCAAGGATTGCGTAACCCATGGACGGTTTCTCGGCCATCATCTGGCGCATGCCTTTCACGAGCGACGTCAAGCGACCGAACAGGTGTAAACGTTGTTTCGTCATGATCGTACCCTCCGTACCTTCCGTTCGTAGTCGAGGAGCAAAAGCCAATGCTCGCGGCCGCTCCCGCTGGCCGCGTCGAGTGCACAATCATGTAGCTTATGGGTATCGGGAGAATGCGCAACCAATTCCGATGAACCGTGAAAATTCACGGTAATCGGCCTATGTAGCGGTTTTTCTGGATGCACTCCACGAAAAATGTTGAGGAAGTATGGAGGCGTCGAAGATGCGCCTCGACGTCAATGGTATACGTACACGGCGCCGCTATCGCCAGCGCCTTCATTGTAGGGATTGACGTTCACGCCCGAAAATTGACTGTCTTCCTGATGCGCACCACAAACGAGCGTGTTTCCAGACAAAGCGAGACTTTTGCCGAATTCGTCGCTCGTGTCGCTATTCAAGGCCTTCAGGTAACCGACTTGAGACCAACCATTTTGGGCACGACCAAACAAATACACCGCGCCCGCGGAAGGGTCGCCTTCACTCTGCTGTGAAGCGCCGAGACCAACGCCCGAGCTATCTTCCGCAAATGCCCCCACCGCAATCATGTCGCCAAACATGCTCACGGCGGAACCGAAATAGTCGTACGGGTCGGGATTGGATGCTTTCACATACGCCTCTTGCGCCCACATCGCTCCCGTACGCGAAAAGATGTAGACCGCTCCCGCATCGGGCGCATTGTTGTCATTCTGGTCGCCATTGATGCCCGCGCTCTCGCCATCCTCCGTACGCGCCCCGACGACGAGTCGATCTTTGCCGAGCGCCAGTGCAGATCCGAATCGATCGTCGCCTCCGGTATTCGATGCTTTGATGAACGCTTGTTGTGACCACACGCATGCCGCACGCACGAATACATAAGACGCGCCCGGGTCGACGGTGGTATTCAACGAGCCCTCGAGTTCGTCGATAACATGCTGCGCGTCGCGAACCTTGGCGTCGAACAACCATCCACATTCGACATCGCTGGAGCTTTGCGTGACGCGTGCGTCAGCTTATCGCGCGAGCTGAACGGCGGCTTTCAGCAGCATATCGAGATCACCGACGCAATCGTTTTTGGCCCGCGTGCTCGATTCGTCTTGACCGTGACGAATCTCTTGCGCAACGCCGCGCAATCGATTGCCGGCATTGCCAACGGGCGCGTGTCCATCGCGACGGAACGAGACACCGCCAATGTCTTGGTTCATGTGGACGACAATGGACCAGGCGTGCCCGTGGCAAACCGCAGCGTCATCTTCGAGCCAGGCGTAACCCTACGCGCAGGTGGCAGTGGTCAAGGGCTCGCGCTCGTTCGGCAAGTCGTCGAAGGCGAGATGCGTGGTACAGTGATTTGCACGAATGGTCCGCTTGGCGGCGCCAGATTTACCGTCAGCGTCCCCTTGCAGTCGAGGTCCACATGAACGATACTGGACGAATTCTCATCATTGACGATGACTCGGCTTTTCTGGAGACCTACGAAGATCTGCTTTCCGCCCAGGGCTATGTCGTCGAGCAAGCGACGAATCGCACGAAGGCGTTTGAACGGCTCGACGAGCCTGGTTGGAGCGTCGTCATCGTCGACCAAAAACTCAATGGCCCCGGAGGCCCTGATGATGGCCTCGACCTGCTCGCAGAAGTTGCCATGCGAGCGCCAGGTGCCAAGGCGATTCTGGCCACCGCCTATGCTTCGCCGAGCGCCGTGGAACGCGCGTTCAAAGATGGCGCCTACGATTACCTCGAAAAAACGCCCACGTTCCCCGCCCTCCTCCGCGTGAAAGTACGCAACGCCATGGAGGTCGTGCGCGAACGATGGCTCGGATCCCTCGACCCGTCCGCGACCGAGAATGCCATCCACTCGACATGGGAAGCTGTACGCATCGAAAAGGATCGCCAGAAAAAAGGCCGCCTGCTCGAAGAACTCATGGAATTGCTGCTCAAGACGATTGCCGGCTTCAACCGTCTAGGCACACGGATGAAAAATGAGATGGAAGAGCTGGACATTTTGGTCCAGAACAACTCGACCGATCCGCTTTGGCAAAAGGAAAGCCAATACATCCTCGTGGAATGCAAAAACTGGTCGAGCGAGCACGTAGGCACGAAAGAGTTGCGGGATCTCTTGGGGAAGCTCGACGCAGGGTATGGTCGATGTCGTCTGGCGCTCTTCGTGGCAGTCGGCGGATTTGCCGATACCGTGCGGCAATATCTTCATTCGCATGCACGTGAAGACCGGCTCGTCATGCTGATCGGACCAGGCGATCTCGACAATCTGGTAAAGTCCTCGGATCGAAATGCAACACTCCACGACATCCACCGGCGCGCTGTGGTAGCCTCATTCGATCACGGACGCGACACGTAGTACCGCGACGCGGTACTAAGAGGATGTTGCACAAAGATTCCCAGTGAAATCTGGTCGCCTGTTGACACTTCGCCCGTGGCCGTGCCAAAGTCCCGCGCATGCAGCCCAGGTTCAACATCGCCGGCCCGTGCAATCCCACCGATCACTACATGCTCCCGCCTGAACGACGGCTGGGCCAGATCCTGGAGCTGATTCACGAGTGCAGCTACTTCACGCTCACCGGCGGTTGGCAAATCGGCAAAACCACCTGCGCCAAGTGGCTTCAGGACAACCTGAACGCGACTGGTCAGTGGCGCGCTTTATGGGTGGACCTCGAAACTGCGCGCGAGCAACCCGATATGGCGAAAGCATTTCGGACGATCGTTGATTGCGTGCTCGATGTGTGCAAGCGAGTTCATCCCGACGTAGCCACCCCGGAGGTGGAATCTCTTCTAGAAGATCCAGCTCATGCACTTTGGCGGCTTCTTCAATATCTGGCAGATCATGATGACAAGCCCTGGGTCATCTTTTTCGACGAAGCGGACGGTTTGGTCGGTGAAACCATGGTGTCTTTCTTGACGCAACTTCGGAAAGGATACATCAATCGCGGTTCGCAGCCATTTCCGGCCAGTGTCGCGCTCGTTGGGCGACGTCAAGTGCGTGATTTCATTCTGCGAACGGAGGATCGTCATGCCATAGCCTGGTTGGGCACGTCGTCCCCTTTCAACATCAATGCCGAAGCGATGATTCTTGGCATGTTCACCGCAGCGGATGTCGAAGAATTGCTCTTGCAACACACGACGAAAACGGGACAAAAGTTCGAGCCCGAGGCGATCGCCTTGATTTATGAATTGGGACAAGGCCATCCCTGGCTCACGAATGCATTGGCCGATCAAATTGTCCGCAAAGACTTGAAGGATCGCAGTTTACCCATTACCGCGGCGCACGTCGAAGCAGCCAAAGAAACGATCATATTGGAACGCCGTTCGCACATCGATTCACTTATTGCCAGAATGCGCGAAGATCGCGTTCGTCGCATCTTGGATCCGATGTTGTCGGGTGAGCGAGCCCAGCACGATGTTCTCGATGACGATTTCGCGTATGTTTTGGGTCTTGGGCTGATTCGTAAGATTCACGGGCAATATCGAGTGGCCAATCCGATCTACCGGGAAGTGATCCCGCGAGCGCTCAATCATGGTCAACAAATGCAAATCTGGAACGAGCCCGTGTGGTACATCCAGAAAGACGGCTCGCTCGATATGCCGAAACTCATGAAAGATT
>DAOMZH010000436.1:0-8727 GCA_035437985.1 Polyangium sp. (in: bacteria)
ACGGCAATTGCGGAACGGGCACTGGCGACGGTGGACGCGGAGGAGGGGCGTCTCCGAGGGCAAACCATACATCGGGCAAACCAATTTCCTCGCCTGCATACAAGCTTGTCCAATTCGCCCCACCGTCTTTCGTTGGTTTGTCGGGGTTAGCTTGCTTCAGTTCCGTCCACCATTTTGCCCGCGTCGAGAATGCTCCGTGCTTTTGGGCAATCTTGTACGGCGTATCGTTTTGCACGACTGTATACCGACGCATGGCCATGATCGCGCCGGTGTCCGATTCATATGCGAGCCATCCTGGCGGAATATGCCAAATCGGTCCAGGATTCCCTGGATTTGCCGCAAATAGCTCATTTACGCGTTCGGCACGTCCCGTGAGCCGTTTGGCAATACCCGTCGGCGTTTCTCCAGGTTCGGCGTGATAAACGCCCCGTTTTGGATCGACGCCAGACACGTCCCGAGCTTTCGATCCAAGCCCTGCCAAGAGCTTGAGCAAACGTTTATCGAGTTTTTGCAATGCCGGAACGGCGCGCAAAAGTCCCTCGAGCTGCCCCTGCTGAATCGGAACGATGGCAACGTGCTTTTTCGGCTGCGGGCGCTCATTGGGTGGGCCGCTTGTTTCCGAATAACCGTCCATTTCGGCCTCGAAGGGCGGCGATTCGTCATTGACGAGCTGCGCGCCGTTGTCGCTCACATTGAACGTGCGCGTGGGCGTCCGCGTTTCTTGTTCGGTGCGTTCCGCTCGAATTCGATTCCACATCTCGGCACCCCGTCCCTCCTGCACGGCAAGCTCCAACTGTGCGCGTTCGATATCGTTCAGCCCCTCGAAAAGTGGCGCGAGGTTCAACGCCGGCCGTGTTGGAACCGGAGGCGCGGTCGGTCCTGGCGCGGGTTGGGGCTGTGTTGCCACCGGCGGAGGTAATGGTTTTACCGGGGCCGGAGCAGGCGCAGGTTTTGACGGCGCCGGTGATTGCGACGGCAATTTGCCCAAGCCCTTGAGCCGCTTGTATTCCGCGGGTCGATGCACACGCAAAAGTGCCTCTTGCGCGAACGCCTCATTGCCCGTTTGTTTTGCCTTTTGCCGACCTTGCTCGATAATCCGCCGCTCATTGCGCGTCAGCTGCCGAGGTTTCGGCGGCTTTGGCTTCGTCAAACCCTCGATGCCTTGCTGAGCAAGACCTCCGAGCATCGACCCAGCGCTCGCAGCCATCGGTGCGAATTGCGGCATTCCCAGTGCTGCTGCAATCGACGCACCCCCAAGACTTCCGAGGGTTTTCCCCGGACCACCTCCACCCGCTGGATTTGACGCATTTGCGCCGCCTCCGAGCAATCCGGCCAACGTACCGAGAAAATCCCCAGTATCAGCCTCGAAATTTGGACCCATATAGGATAATGTTGTCGCTCGCATGCTTCCTCCTCTCCGGTGTCGCATCTGCCGACGTCAACGCCCCGCCCATTCAAGCGGGTTTTGCGCTTGTGGCGCTTCTGTGTGGGAACTCATCGAGCACGAACCGCCGCCTGGCGTTGCCGTCGAATCCTTGAGCGGCGCGCCCGCGCTCGAGCCTGTCAATTTCAAGTGCGTCTTGTCCGAGGCCCTCGGCGGCGTGGTGCCTGGCCGAAAAATCGCCATTGGAGGCGAACCTGGCGCCGGCAAATCCACGCTATGCGCCGAACTCGCGTCGAAAATGGCCGAAACACTCAGCGGGCTTGCATATTGGCTCGATGCCGAACAAGACCGAGCGCTCGTGGACGCCTTGTTTGCCCGCACGAAATCATCCACGAGACACGTCCGACGAATCGGACAACATTCGGACGACCCTGCCAAACCCTCCATTTCGTGGCGTGATGCTTTCGCCGCTGTTCCACCGAGTGCCGCGGTCATGGTCATCGACTCCGTGCAAGCCTGGACAAACGACAGCCAGCGCGAGCAAAGTGAGCTTTTGCAAACCGTCCGCACACTCACCCCGACCGTGCTCGTCATCTCGCATTTCACGAAACAAGGCAGGTTCGCGGGTTCGAGGCGCGTACGGTACGACGTCGACGCGACTGTTGCCGTCGAACGCGCTGCGATTCGCCTCGAAAAATGCAGATGGACGCCTACTCCGCGCATAACTCCACGCTCCTAGCCATTTCTTCTAGGTTGCTCGATTCTGTTTTTTACGCCAAACCTATTGGGTTCTAGGCCGCTTTCTCGCGCTCATCGACGAGGTCATCGAAAAACGTCGCCACCTCATCAAAAGCCCCATCGACGATATCTCCCAATTCGTCACCAATATCGGGAGCGGGCGGTGGTTCCGTTTTGCGCAAATGATATCCGCGCTCCGCGTAATACTTCGCCTGCTCCTTCGCGAGATTCTTTTCCGTATCTCGTTCGATTCTTCGTTGCACGAATTCGATAGCTTCCGGGCGGTCGTGCAAAAAATCCATGAATGCCTCGTAACGCGACCGCCGTTTGCTCCCTTTGACTTTATCCTTGAAATGGTGCCAAACCGGAATCAGCTCGGGCGGCAGATTCTGCACCACTTCTTGGTCGGCCTCGTGCAATCGTTCACCCGCCGATTTCTTCGGCCGCTTTTTCTCCCGTTCTTTGTTCGTCGCCTCGATGCGTTGAATCTCCCGCTGATGCTTTCGTTCCCCAGAGAGATCTTCATTTACCTTTTTGATCTTCGGGTCATATTCATTGACCACTTTTTGCACGCCAGCGGAGCATCGAGAGCGCGCTGCTGCTCGAGCTGCTTCCCGTTTCGCCCGAGCCCTCTCGACGGTCTTCTTGTAGGCCGAGCGCGTCGATTCTTTCGTTTTCTCGCGGTCGACTTTGCACGCTGTCCGCGCTTCTTTCATCGCCGACCGTTTACCCGTGCGCGCTTCTTTTAATGCCTTCTTCTTCGACGCTACCGCCGCTTTATCGTTGGCCCGAGAAACGTGCTTCACGAGTTTTTCGCGTTCCGCTTTCGTCCGTTTCATACACGCACACCCCATGATGTTTACCAAAAATTCGTTAATGCCGCCGAAGCGGGCGGAATTTGTCCAATCGCGGAATTCAAAATCGTAGGGTCGGCTTTTTGCCATTGTCCTCCGACATAAACTTCCGCGGCGATATGCGGGAACCCGTCATCGACGCGCACGGGCAAACCTCGCGCCGCAATCCCGCTAGCCAAGCAGAGTGCAACGAACAGTCTCGATTTGGCGTCGCAATCGCCATAACCTCGAAGAAGAACCGTCGCCGCATCTTCGAGAACCTCTTGCCCAGGATCGCGCACATACTCGATTGACCATTGAACAAATCGAAAAATGGCGCCCGGTCGTTCGTCGACTGGCGTTTGCCGAAATATGTTCGCCCAATGTTGAACCGCGGGTAAATGCGCATCCGCAATGCTTTGGTCGAGCATGAATCCAGCTTTTTCCCGATTCGTGGCAAAACTCCGCTCATTGATGATGACGGTCATGCTGAACCCCCTCCCAGCATGGACAAACTGGCCAAGAGCTTGCCAATTTCAGGATCGCCCAAGGCTTCTCCAATGCCTCCGAGCGGATTCGAATTCGTTGCCGGCGAACCCGAAGGATTCACCGGTTCATTCGGTTTTGCTGCGGGTTGCGCTTGTGGCGTTGGCGCAGGAGCAACCGCAGGTGGCGGCATCGGCGCTGCATACGGCTGCACATGCGCAAGCTGGACGAGCACCCAACCCGACGCCGTATAGGCCCATGCCCAGCCTGGCGGAGGAGCTGCGGGAGGTGGTGCAATCGTCGCGGGTGGAGGGCTTGGCGCTGCCGCTGGTGCTGCCGCCGGTGCGACCGCTGAAACCGCGGCTGCTGGCGCAATCATCCGCAACACTTGTCCAAGCAGCGCAAAATCATCTTCGGCCCGTGCTTGCGTGGCAGCTGGCGGAGCTGCATATGCCGGACCGATGAGCCCTTTTGCGAGCTCGACGCCCTGCAAAAGAGCCTGCGTTCCATTGCCCCCTTGCATCCCTTGCATCATTGGGAGAATCTCCCGCACGACCTCGAGCGACCCCGTTTCTTTTCCCGGCCGTTCGAGCAATGCGCGCATAAGCGTGTTTTTTTCCGCATTGTTCGACTCGATGACAGCCCGAACCAAAGCAAGCGTTTCCGCATTTCCCGACGCCGCTGGCGGTGGAGCCTGCGGAGGGTATGCATATGCATACGGCGCTGGTTGCGCATATTGCGGCGCAATCGGTGCCGGCGGCATCGGAGCTGGCATCACATGCGCGGGAGGAGCCGCGTGCGCATGCTGTGGAACAGCTACCGGAGCAGCTTCGGAAACCATTTCGTGCAGCGGTGCACGAGGTTCACTGTGGGCCACTGCGACAAACGGTTTTGATGGTCCGGCCAGATAAACCTTTTCAGTAAACGCTTGGTAACGAAAGGTTCGACTGCATTGGGCCGTTAACTGATAAGTGCCCCCGCCGTAGGCATCGACGATTTGTTCCCACGAGCGAAGCTCAGAACCCCGCCACGCTTTTGGACAAACCTCCCGCGTGCCGTCGGCCTTAATTCGCTGAATGTGAATGATATCGAAACGCCGTGTATCAGGTCCGGTGTCCGTTTCGGCGCGAGGAAAGAGCGGGTGCCCGCCCCATTCCAAAGTTTGTGCAGAATTAGCGAATTCGAGTCCGCCATTGCTCTCCGTTTCGCTCATGTGTTCGATGATGCGTCGTCAATGCGGAAAAGCTAGCGACATTTTTGACTAAATTGGACGTCTAGACGTTCAGACGTTTGGACGTCTAGACGTCTCATTTCATGTTCATCGACAAATGTGCTCGTTTTGCTCATTGAATCGACAATAAGACGTCTAGACGTTTTATTTTTCGGTTGCACGATGGTTTTTGGTTATTCTTGCAGAATGGCCTCGACTCGTCGCCCCGTTTCTCCCGCATCCCTCGTGCAACGTAAGCGCGCAGGAACGGTCCAGATTCGCAAAACCGTCTACTTCGTCCCGACAACCATTGATCGACTAGAGCGCTACGCTTTCGACCAACGTCTCACGCTCTCGGAGCTCATCGACGCCGCGGCCCTCGAGTACCTCGACAAGCACGCTCCGGTTCAGTCGCGACGGAGGACCTCGGCTCCACCTTCAGCGCAGGCCGCTCCACCCGTGCACTCAAAGCGCAGGAGCTCGACGGTCCCATCACCACATGCCGCACCTCCGTCAACACCACCAAGCACTCGAAGGACAACCGCCCCGCCGAAGAGCAAGAAGGGCTAGCCGCTTGCCTTGCTATCGAGACGACACCGATGCGAAAACATGAGACGCGCATGAAGTTGTCGAACGTCATCGTACTGTCGATCGTCGGGATGTTGGCCACGAGTTTGTCCGTGCTCCTTTTCACGTCACGACCCCAAGCTTCGCCAGATGATTTGACGTCCAACGAACTAGGACTGCGTCTTGCACATAAGCCTTCGACCACGCCAAAATTGAACCTGATCCTCGAACCCGATGCAGTCGCGTCGATGACCACTCCGCGGCCAAACTCTCCCGGACAAACTGCTCCCAGTGCTGCTTACGATGGCAATGACGACGAGAAGATCGAAGAGAAGCAGGGCCCGCTGCAACTTACCTCTGAGGACGAACCGTGTTCGTTCTCCATCGATGGCAAACCCGTCACGATCATTGGCAACGTGCCGCTGATGGTCCGAATCGGTCCGCACAAGGTGAAGTGCGAGCGACCCAATGGGGAGGTCATCGAAACGCAAGTCGACGTGGTCGAAGGGGTACTCAGCCCTGTGTCCTTCTAAACATCTTGATGTTTCACGGATTTCGGTCAAAACGACCGCGTCATTTCCGCGGTAAAACCAAGTTTTCGCCGTATTTGGTCCACTGCGCAATGCATTAGTCCTTGATTTGCCGTCTCACCGATCCACTCACTATCCACTAATCGATCCACTTTTTGCCTCGCCAGACGCTCCCAATGAACCCGAAATTGTTTCACAGGATTCTAACTTACGTTGGCGTTTGTTTCACGGCATCCTAGCGCACATTGGAAACAACCGTGAGCGCGTCAATTTCCGCGGTAAAACCCAGTTTTCGACGCGTTTGGTCCACTGCGCAACGCGTTAGTCCTTGTTTTGCCGTCTTGCCGATCCACTCACCACCCACAAATCGATCCACTTTTCGCATCGTCCGAGCCGCTCATGCGGCGCGATTCGTGTTTCACGGCGATTTTCGCAGCCTACATCACCAAATTCGTCCCGATTTCGACTCCGACAAACCCACTTCGCCGAGCCGCTTTTTTATGGAAAACCCACTTTATTTTCCACTGCTCATGAGTGGCTCGCCAAGTGGACCAGAGACTTCGAATGAAAATTCGCGCATTTGTGAGCTTTGCTACTCGTTCGAGGTCGACCCCCCTCCGTGTTCTTCTTGCGAGTCGGCGTGGTTGCGGGTGCGCGTCCGAACGCGTCGTTCCTTGGTTGGCGTTACGACCGTCGTTGGTCGGGGAACGATCGCGCCCCACCGAGGTGCACCGCCACGACCGAGCGGTCTTTCGCTTCGCGTTGCTGGCGCCGATGGTTGGTCCTCAAACTGTTGCGGCTCAAAGTATTTCTCGGCGCTTCGTTCCGGAGCGAGTTTGTCCTGCGATGGTTTGTCTTCCGAAACTCGTCTTTGCGTGGGAGCTTGCTTGTGCTCTGATGACGCGGATTTTGCTGATTTTGTCGGTGTTGGCGCGACGTTGTTCGACGGCCTGAACAGCTCCTGCTGTGGTGATGTGTTCAGTGCTTCGAGAAGACGTCGAGCTTCGCGTGCTGTGTCCATCGACGCCGATGATGTTGTCTGCGGTGGGGATGCAGTTCGTTTCGGCTCGTTCGATGCACCAGCTTCGACAGGTTTGTCCGCGGGTGGACTGGGGAGAATTTGCTGTTTTTTCGGCTCGATTTCGACAGGTTTGTCTACGAACTCGACGCGCTCGAGCGGCTCTTGGACCTGCACTCGACGAGGCCGTGCAGCATCGTGACTCTCGCGCAAGAGCATCTGCATCGCCTCGGTGAGACGTGCATGGAACTCGCGCGGCAGGTCGCGCAGCGCGTGCTTCACGCGGCGCAAATGTTCGTTGTCCCGCTTGAAATAGAGGTTCATCGTGCGTTTCGCGAGTTCGCGACGCACTTCGTCGAGCTCGTGTTCCACGCCCGTTCGTGTGCAGAGTTGGGCCCGAACGTCCACCGCGGCCCCTTCGAGCATCTCGGAAAGCGCATTGCGTTGGTCGCCTTTCAAATCCGGAGCCAGGGGCGGGAGGCCGTAGACTGCTTTGGTTTTTTCAGCGTGGGCTTGGACCAATACGTCCCACCCGATGAGGTTCTCTTCGCCTTTTTTGCGACTCTTCGAAGAAATGTGTGTGCCCCGGTCGATGCGCCGCGGGCGCTCGACACTCTCGTTCATGGAGCGATCTTCAGAAGGATCCTGATCGCCTATCAGTTTTGGGAGGGGCCCCCCCTGTTGCTTTTGATAGGGGCCCCCCTCCAAAATTTGAGGGGGGTCACTTGTCGTGGTTTTCGGCGGAGAATTCGACCCAAAGGCGTGAGCAAGTCCAGGCCCTGCATGACCGCTTGCCGGATTCCCGTGACCATCAAGAACGATGTAGAGGTTCGGCGCTTGGCCAGCATCGCCACGACGCGGAGCTTTGCGTCCTGCGGCAATCTGTTCGCTCGTCAACGACGCCCAGGTCTGTTGCACGATTTGCAGCCAACCACTTTCGGCCAGCTGATGAAGTGCGTTCCGAACGGTTTGGGTGCTTCCGATGCTCGCATCCGCGGCGAGCGTTTCGATCCCGACCCAGGTTCGCCCGTCCGGATCGACGTGCTCGAGCAAGGTAACGAGCACAAGTTTGGCCGAACTCCGAAGCTCGGTTTTCCCGGACAACACGCGTCTACGAAGTGCGAATATCCAGCCGTAGGGATGCGGATTCGCATCGTTTGTCGTAGCGTGACTTACGCGTTCACGAAAAAAAGCACTGGATTCGACACTGCGAGATCGACTCGCTGCGGCATGTGATATGTTCATTTTCGACTTGAGCGCGCGTCGTTCCGGGTAGTCGCCAAACTGTGACCGGACGGCGCGCTTAGTTTTTGTGCGTCCCGAAGAACGCACGAGCCAAACGCCTCTCGTTCAGGCCCGTAACCAGTACGAGCTGAACGCAAGAACACACTGCACAGAATCGCACCACGAGATCAAGAGGTTTTGTCATTCCGAACAAAAATGATTCAAGGGTTGCAGATTCGACGATTTTGTAGTTCCTCGACAAACGTTTGTCGGATTGGTGCGTTGTCGTGAACAAGCCTTGAATTTGACGGTATTCGTCACTTCGTGGTGTCATTCGTCGATGCCGAACACGTCGATCGTCGTTGTTCCTTGTGCTCCGATGGCGTTGCCAAGTTTGGCCGAGGACGTCGCACGTGCAGCAGTACATGCGATGCACGCTCGTGCAGTGAACACGCGTCGAGCGTACGCGCGTGAGTGGGAGCGCTGGGAAGCGTACGCGTTCGATCATGGAGCGAGTGCGTTGCCGGCATCGCCGCTCGTCGTTGCGGCGTACATGGCTCATCTCGATGCAGAAGGACTCGCGCCGAGTTCGCTAGATGTTGCGATGTCGGCGATCGTCGATCGCCATCGAGCTGCGCGAGTTGCTTTGCCCTCAAACGATCCTGCTGTGCGCGACGTAAGAGCGGGAATTCGTGCACGGCGGGGCACGAGACCTCGAGCGAAAGCGCCGCTCTCAC
>DAOMZH010000437.1:0-8726 GCA_035437985.1 Polyangium sp. (in: bacteria)
CTTGCCAACGCTCCAAAATCTTGCGGATTACGCGGCGTGAAGCAAGATATTGGTTTGACGAAAAATACGCTTCGCTCAGAAGAGACAAGGCCTCGGGATACGCCGTCGGATGATCCGGGTGTTTCTCGACGATCTTATTGAGAAGAGTGACCGCGCGATCCCAATCTCGCGTGGCCATGAGCAAAACAGCATCGCCAACCATTTGCGACGCCGTTCGTTGCCCACTCCGCGAACGCGCAATGGTTTCGTCAATGCCCCGCAGGTCATTAACCGCCCCACGAATCTGCTGAGTCGCGCTCGTCAGGGCTTTTTCTTTGTCAATCGCCCATGCAGATTCACTCGCGCTGAGTGTCGCCGCGAAAAGCATCAGACTGCAAATCGCCGAACGAAATGGAGAAAATCGGCGATGACTCATGCGTCCCTCACCCGCCAATCAACGAGCACCGCTTGGCGGCGTCGTCGTTCCTGGCAATTCCCCAAGTCCTTGGGTGACTTTTTCAGCATATCGAACTGCCGGTCGTTCCTCGAATCGCGCCGTCGCCCCACCCTTTTCAAAGGAAATAACCTGCAAATTCGTGGTTTTTCCTTCAATCGCCGTAAATGAATGGTCCGAGCGAATCTCGAATTTGTATCCATTCAAATACGAAAAAACGCCAAATCCCGTGCCCGTGAGATTCACCAAGACTTGAACCGTGTGCGCACCCGGCGGAATCGTTCCCGTGAATACGGGGATCTCTCCGGCGTCGGCAATCACACCTTGTTGCTCGGTTTTGCTGTATTGCACGGATCCATCGAGGACGACGAGCAATTTGGAGATGCGCCAGGCGGTGGAGATTTCGTTCGAGTACTTGATGATCGCGCGGGATCCACCGCCGCTGCCGCCGGCTAGGATCGTATCGCTGAGCAGGGACAAACGTGTGTGGCTGCGACGAATCTGTTCTTTGAGTTCGTCGATCCGCTGCTCTAGATCCCGCAATCGAATGGCGTAAGTTTGCCCGTCCATACCAGCAGGCGGGACGGGTTGCGTTTGTCCGGACGCAGGTGCCGGAGAAGGTGCCGAGGGCGATTGCTGTCCGGGCATCGGGATGGTTTGTCCCGACGCAGGCCGTGGTTGCATACCCGTGGGCGCCGAACTCGGCGCTGGCGCAGTCGCTGGCGCAGTCGCTGGCGCAGTCGCTGGAGCAGTCGCTGGAGGTGGAGATGGAGATGGAGATGGTGCGGTCGCACCAGGTGCGGGGTTTGGCGGGGTTTGTGCCCCTGCGTGAGCAACGACAAACCACGATGCTGCGACGATCGCAGCAAATGTGTTCTTTGCAAGGCGCATGTAAGGACAGTCCCGTGGTGAAAACGAATGGCCCGCACGAAGGACACCCAAGCGATGTCCTCCTACAATGTCCTAGTTTAGGGTTGGGAACCGCATACGTGCAACGCGGATTTCCCAGCATCGACTCGTAAATCGCGTCTTGTCGTTCCCGGCCAACTTCCGCGGGTTCCCTCGCGCCCACGATCCGGTAAGGTTGCTTCGTGCAGGGACGACAACCCGGCGTCAGAACTTCGAGCGCCCTCACGCGTCACATGCGTACGAAGCATCTTCATCCACCTGCCTCGCCTGACCGAACTTCGGTCTCGCAAGGATTGGGGAGGTGAATGATGCCGACCTTGTCGCGTGAGGAGGTGACGGACGAAGTCTTGATGTTGCGGTTTCAGGGAGGCGATCAATCCGCCTTCGCCAAACTCGTACGACGACACAAGACCCCGGTTTACAACTTCATTCTGCGCAGCGTTCGCTCGCGGGAAGTGGCCGAAGATCTCGTGCAGGACGTGTTTGTGAAGGTGGTGCAGAACGCGACCGAGTTCAAACACGAGGCGCGATTTTCCACATGGACCTACACGATCGCTCGAAACGTCTGCATCGATCATTTGCGAAAAGCTGCTCTGCGAAAGCATCCATCGCTCGATCAAGTAGCGAACAACAACAGCGGTGAAGATGGGCCAACCCTTGGCGAACGTATTGCCGATGCGCACTTTGCATCGGCCGTCGATCGCGTCGCGATTGGCTCGGAACTCGGGAAACGCATCACTCGCGCCGTCGAGGAATTGCCCCCCGAACAACGCGAAGTTTTCTTGCTGCGGGAAGTCGCGAACGTACCGTTCAAGGAGATCGCCGAGATCGTTGGAGTGCCCGAGAATACGACGAAGAGCAGAATGAGATACGCGCTCGAGCGCTTGCAACAAGCGCTCGCCGAATACGAGGACTATGCTCGAGCCCTGCGGTGACGCTGGGCAAGGTGGCTCATGGATTGCGAGAAGTTCGACCAGGTCGTGATGGATGCGCTGTACGGGGAGCTCGACGAGCTCAATGCAGCAGCCGTTCGCCGACACGTTGACACCTGCGCTCGATGCTCCGAAGCCTGGAACGGACTGCGCAGCACACGTGAGGGAGCAAGTTTGCCCCTCGAAGAACCCAGCGCGAATTTGGAATCCCGCATCTTGGCCGCAGCTTTGGCGGCGCAACGAAAAACGCCGTGGCATCGCCAAGTTTTACGCGGACTCGCCTGGGCCGGAAGTCACGCCATGCGCCCGCAGTTTGCCATGGCCGCACTGTTTTTCCTGGTCATAGGGTCGAGCCTCCTGTTGCTCCGCGCCAAACCCGGCATGGTCGGGACGGCCCCCGTAAGCGTCACCGAACGAGGTGTACCTACCCCGGACGAACCCGAGCGTCCCGCCACACCCGCTGCTGCTGCACCAGCCGCCGCAGAAGAAGCACAAGCTGCTGCGCCTGTGGACGCACTGGCGAAAAGCGACGTGGACGAGGGACGACGAGGTCGAGCTGCCGAGGAAAAACTCGGCGATGGAGACGCCGCGAAATCTGCTCTTTCTCAAGCTCGGGCCAAACGGGATCAATCAGGATGTAGCGCCGCGATTCCGCTTTATGACGACATCGGGACCCGTTTTTCCGGATCGTCCGCTGCTGCCGATGCCAAGTGGGAGAGCGCGCAGTGCCAAAAGAGCCTCGGAAACAACGACAAAGCCCGTGAGTTGTTGTCGTCGTTGAAAGAAACCGAAGGTTACCGGCAACGAGCTGAAGAAGCATTACGCGACACGAATGCACCAACGACAACCGCGCCTGCAGGTGGAGCTGCCATGGCCAGTCGTGCAGCAGCAGCACCTGCACCCGCCAAACCTGGCGATGTATCAGCCGATCAAATGCCTGCAAAAGCCAAAGCAGGATCGGCTCCAGGCGGCGGCCCCACACGCGCCATTCCGGCTGCACCCAAACGCAACGCCGACCTCAACTCCGCAGCTGGCTTCTGATCCGATCACGCACGCGACGCGTCGCTGCGCAGCCTCACGCGCGTCGCCTTCCCGCAGACGAGCTGTATTAGACTCGCTCGCATGCGTCGTTCTCGGCTTTTGCTTGGTCTCGTCCCCGTGCTTCCCGTCGCCATCGCCGTTGGTGCCTGCACTGATGCTCCGGTGCAGATCGGCCTCGTGATGCGCACTCCGCTCGGCCTGCTCGACCAAGCCAAGACCGTGACGCTCACGGTGTTCGACGCTGCCAAAGGCGAGTGTTTGTCTACGGGACATGTCAACAATCTCCCTACTGGAGAAGGCGCGCTAACGTTTGAGCTCAAACAAGGTGGCTGCGCGGGCGGAGCTGCTTGGTGTACCGAAGTAGAACTCGATCGTGATGATTCACCGAAGATTTTTGCGATCGTGGCCAAGGGTTCGTCCGGGATCCTCGCGGAGGGTTGTGCGGTCACGAAGATCGATCAGGACCCGTTGGCCGTGGATATCAAGGTGCAGCGGTACAACCCGCCAGCGTGTTGCAACGACGGCACGGTGCAAACGGGGGAACAATGTGACGTCGGTCCTGCGGGCACTTGCTTGGATCCTGCGGGTGGCAAGTGCGCAGGGATCGTGGGTGATGCAGTTTGTCGCTGCGACTGCACTGCGGAAGAGATCCTGTTGTCCGTGGACAACACCACTCCTCCGGCCCTGACAAACGGTGAAAAAGACACGAAGGTCGAACTAACAATGGCCTTCAGTCCGGGTCGCGATGGCACGAAAAACGCTTTGCGCACCGCGTTCACGAACACCGAAGCAGGTGGAGGCGACATCCACATGCGCTTTTTGCGGGATGACTTCTACGCGATCCAATCCCCCTTCCCGCTCTCGCAACAGATCAAACTTCCCGCGTTGTGCGTCAACATGGCCGGCTCGGCGCCACCTTTGATCCAACACGCCCCGTCTGTTGCGTCGGTGGGTCTCGACCGATTCCTCATCGCTTACGCCAGCAATCAAAACGGCGGCAGTGGGTACGACGCGTATCTGAACATCCAAAACGAATGGGGATGCGCCGATGCTTCGCCAGTAAAGCTGACGACGCAGATCGGGGACAACGAGCTTCGACCTGATGTTGCTGCAGGTCCGACCGACGCGGCGCTCATCGTTTGGCACCGTGGAACGGCAACGTTCGGGCGCATCTGGCGCAAGTCGGGAGGTCTTGACCCGGACGAACTCACGATTGCTTCGAACGCAAAGTTTCCCCGCGTTGCTGGGAACAAGGATGGTTGGGTCGTGGTGTTCGAAGGAAGCGGCGCCGGTGATGGTGACGGGGTTTTCATGACCACGGTTTCATCAACCGGAACCGTCGGTTCGCCCGCGCTCGTGAATGACGAAACGATGGGTGTACAAGACCAACCCGACATCGCGATGCTCGAAGATGGGCGATCGCTCGTCGTGTGGCATTCGACCAATGGCGACGACATTCGCTTTCAGCACTACGACGCGGCGCGGGCGCGCGTGATGGGCGCGGACGAACAGAGCGTTTTGAATACGGCGACCGAAGGCTTGCAACAACACCCGGTCGTCACCGGTGGGCTAGGGTTTTTCGCGGTGGCTTGGGAAGATGCGGCAGGCCAGATCTCGGGACGTTTCCTCGGGGGAACGTCGGGCTTTGGATTCAACAGTGTCACGGGGCAAAACGATGCGTTCGTCGCGTCCACTCCCGATCCCAACGGCACGTCGGGCAACCGCGTGGGCCCGGCTGTAGCCATTGGTGGAGCCGGGTTTGTCGCGTTCGGTTGGGAGGACAAAAATCCCAATCATCATGGGGTTTTCGTGCGCCGTTTTCCGCTACCCGCAGGGTTGTGATTTTCAGTTTGCGGACCAACCGCCACCCACGCTCTCACGCAGGTACGCGATGGTGCGGATCGTCGCGACCAACCGCTCGCGATCATCGAGGGTCAGATTGACAAACCGTATGCCCATGCCGGGATTGGGGTTGTCGTGTAAGGGACGAACGAGGTTCACCCACTGCACAGTTCCTTGGAGCACAAACGGTTCCGATGCATCCGGGGGGACGAACCGCAACGTGAGTTGGGTGCCGGTATGAAGCGGCTCGGTCGTGCGCACGAAGATTCCGAGCTCGGAGATATTCGCGATGGCCGCATAGAGAAACGTCTCTTCGGTCTCACAATCCACTGACCACGTCACTTCGAACCTCGTGGACAAACGCCGATCGCGACGATTTTCCGCGTCGTTTGACGAAACAGGGCCCGTTTCGTCCGGGTTCGTCTTGTCGTCGCCTCGATCTGTCATCACTTCCCCCGCGTAGTCGCTTTCCATGCGCGTGCCAAGGGATCCAACGCTCTACGGACATCCAGGATTCCGCTGAAACAATGCAACTCTTGAAAGTCAGCGCTCAGGTTGCCTCAACGCACATGAAGCGCGCCCGCGATCACCCGATTGTCTTGCTGGTTGCCGCGTGTGACGCGAAATCGCGCATCCCCCGAGAAAAAACCCATGAAGACCGTGTAATCCCCAGGCGTGAAGTGCGGCTCGAGTTCGAAGACGTAGTCGTCGACGAGCACATCGTTGGGCTGCCAAAGATTCAGGGCGTACTTGCCATCGAGCACCGTGTGATCGCCGTTGTATCGGCGCTGAAAGCCATCGATGTGCAAGAAGGCTTTCCAGGTGCCAGTCACGGGCTTCGTGACGCGGAAGTAGAAACGCATGTGGTATTTGCGCCCGGGAACCACGGAATCCACGACCGTGCCGTCATTCTCCTGCACTTCCCAACCAAACATTTCGAGCTGATCCTCGAACATCACGTCGATTTTTCGCGCGGGAACGGGCACGTCGTCGAGCAAGGTGAAGCGCAGTGGATTTTCGTTTTTCGCGCCACCGAGATCGTTTGAAACGAGAAGAATCTGGCTCGAGCGCGCATCGAGAACAGGGAGGTTTTTCCCCTTCTCTTTCCGATGCATCGAATTGAGACGCGGAAGGTCGTCGGCTCTTACGATGAGCCATCGCCGCGTTTCGGAAGCCGTGAGCCATTCAAAGGCCTGGGCCGCATCGGTAAAGGAAACGACGTCACCTCCGCGCTGGTAGTACGCGATGGAACGCGCGCGCACGCCGAGCAATCCGAGAGGTTCTCCAGGGTGCTGCAGACGCGCGTAAGCATCGAGGACCTCTTTCGGAGAAATCTGGGCTGCCAAGGCCGGAAAATAGCCAAACGACAAGATCGCTCCGACCACGATGGCCGCGATCACGACCCCTGTGCCCCGAGACCATCGGGTGCGCCGGAAAAACCATCGGAACAGATCGCGGGTCACGACGAGGGAAAGCAGGCCAAGCACAATCAAGAGCGGCACTGCCCACCAAAGGTTCAATCCGATTTCGATGAAGTTTTTCGACAATTTTTGCGTGGAGGCCCAAGCCAAACGCGTCCCGACAAACAGCATGGCGCCAAGACCAACCAGCGCTGCTTCCACGACAGTAAAACCAAACAGCAGGTTGCCATTCCAAATCGCCGCGAAACCATCGACTAGCTTGCGCGAATTTTCGATCAGTTGATCGAGCCAACGACGAAACGACGACGGAAGTCCCTCTGAATCCGATTCGAACCACGCGATGCCGACAAGCCCTGCGAAGGCGAGCATCGAGAGCTGCATGTACGACTTGGCCCCGTCCTCGAAGCTCTTTGGGAACGAAGGTTTTTCTACCTCGAACACGCTGAAGATGCGGTTTGGTTCGAGGGTCATGTCGCGATAAAGGACGATCGCCAGGAGAAACGTGGCCAGCGCGATCGTGCGTGAGGGTGGAGCACCGCGTTCGAAGTCGACGATGGCGACCGCGGCGATCCCCGCGAGAAGCGCTACCGGGGCAAACGGGACAAACACTGCGTACGCGGCGGCGAATGCATACGCTGCAAACGCTACGGCAGTGCCCACGAGAAGCGCGACGCGTAAGCCTGTTTCGCGTCGTTCCGCGGGATCGCCGAGACCCGTTGGAGCACGAAAGAGTCGTCCCACGGCAAACGGAATGAATGCGCTCCACGGAAAAATCGCTTGTCCAAGATGACGGATTGTCCGGTCAAACGTCATCTCGGCACCGGCCTTCACGACCGGAGCAACCCCAAGAGCCCGCAAGATGTGAGAACTCGGGGTGAGGCCCAAGTACAGTTTGACAGACCAATACGCCGCAAAAAACCCACCAAGAAGAGACAACGCGCCGGCGGCATGTTCCACGGCCAAACGTGATGTTCCTTGACTGAGAGCGATCCAGGTCAAACCCGCGGCGAGCGTAGGAATCGCGACGCCGATGAGCAGCCCACGCGACATGTAGCCACTCACGAGACCGAGTACCGCCACGACAAACCACACGAGTTTGACCACGATGGTTTGGCCGAGAGGAGCTTCAGCATTGTCCGACGAGGGTTGAGCACGATCGACCAAGAGCCCAGTGAGTCCCGAAAAAGCCATCGTCAGCGCGGACATGGTGACGATGTCGCCGAGCATGGTGCGCGCTTGCATGAAGTAGAGCGGCATGGTGGTCAGCGCGATCGCGCCGTACAGAGCCGTCTTGCGTCCGGACAAACGATTCAGAAATTCGTACAGGACGACCACTCCAAGGAACGCCCACAGTGCGAGGGGCAAACGTCCGGTCCAATCGCGCAGGCCGAGGAGCTTGAAACCAAGCGCCATCGAGGTGAACGGCAACTCGCCCATGCGCAGATCGCTGAGCGTGGGCATCACGTTCAGGGCATCGGGAAGCTCGAGGTTTTGCGCATGAAACACATGGATGGCGATACGTCTGGAGTATTCGGCCGCATCGAGTTCGTACGGATCCCAGATGCCACTTTTCGCAAGCGTCCCGAAAAACATCACGGCCGCGACGGCATAGACGAACAAACGCGTCGACCACGCTGCTCGCGCGGCACTTGGACGATGCGCCAGGCCCGGATCCTTGGGGGACGAGCTTTCTCGATCAGCGTTGGCGCTCTCGGAGACGGCTTCCATGCGTCGCTTGTACCGCTGCTCGACTCCGTTCGCCAACGACCGAGATTCCAGAAAGCGGGAATGTGGTGACGGAGCGTTTGAGCCACACGCCCGCGTCTGCTATCGCGCGCAGCGTGAAGAGTCGCCGACAAGAAGCCCAGACCGCGCGTCCTCGGTCCCCCGGAACGCATCGGGATAACCCCGCCGAACCGCGCGGAGCCGCAAACAAACGGCGATCAAGGCCGGATCCTGCACGAAGTTCGGAGGATCGTGGTCGCCCGCCCGCGCCTGGTACTCGGACGCGTGGCCAGCATCCCGACGAACGGGCTGGTGCAACACCCCCGCGTGAGCGTCGCGGCAAAAGAACCGCGGATCCCGGCCGCGCGATCGTGCGTCCAGACGAACAACCCGCGCGACGTGACGAACGTCGCCCTGCTCGCG
>DAOMZH010000438.1:0-8721 GCA_035437985.1 Polyangium sp. (in: bacteria)
CCGAGGGGTGTGGATGGATAGCATGCGTCTCGATGAAGCCAGGCATGCGCGTTGCAGGTCGCTTCGAGATCGAGGACTTCACGATCACTGGCGGCATGGCAACGATTCACCGTGCGCGGGATCTCGAATCCGGAGAGATCGTGGCGGTCAAGATCCTCAGCGGAAGAAATGTGCGCGACATGGAGCGTTTTTCTGCGGAGGCCGTTCTTCTTGCCGAACTCACTCATCCAGGAATCGTGCGGTATGTCGCGCATGGGATCCTGCCTGACGGTGATTTGTACCTCGCGATGGAGCGGCTCGAAGGTGAGGATCTTTCGGCGCGTTTGCTGCGTCCGCAACTGATGTCGATGGGTGAATCGGTGCAGTTGGCAACGGCGGTTGCTGCAGCGCTCGGAGCTGCGCATGCGCGCGGGATCGTTCATCGCGACGTAAAACCGAGCAATATCTTTTTGGTCGGCGGAAGTGTCGATGATGTGAAGCTTCTCGACTTTGGTATTGCCCGCTTGGGTTACGGACGAACCCTGGCTACCCGTACGGGAACGCTGCTCGGAACACCGGGCTACATGTCGCCGGAGCAAGCTCAAGGCCGCAAAGATGTCGATGCTGCAGCGGATGTTTTTTCGTTGGGCGCTGTGCTTTTCGAGTGTTTGACCGGACGACCAGCGTTTTCCGCGGAACATCTCATGGCCACCTTGTCGCGCATTCTTTTCGAGGAAACTCCTCGCGTGCGCACGGTTCGTCCGGACGTACCCCCGGCGCTCGACATGCTCGTCAGCTCGATGCTCGCCAAAGATCCGACTTCGCGTCCGCGTGATGGGTCGCATGTCGTTGCCGCGCTAGAAGCAATTGATTCGCTTCCTGCTGATTCGGTGAGCGTCGAGCGCAGCGTGGCGTCGATGCGTACACGACAATCGATCACGGCCAATGAGCAGCAGCTTTTGTGCGTCGTTCTGGCAACATCGACTGCGCCGGTGACGATGAACGATGGAGCTTCGGCAGCGAGCAACGTGACGATGACGCCGGAAGCTCTCGCGGATGCGAAAGCTCAGTTCAGCTTTCCGAGTGTCATTCGCGATCGGCAATCGTCGCCTGGTGGGGGGACGCTCGACGATCTCAAGGGCGTTGCCGCAGCGTATGGAGGGCGTGTCGAGTGGCTCGTCGACGGCTCGTTGATGGCTGTTTTTTCAGGTGCGTCGACAGCGATGGATCTTGCAGCTCGAGCGGCTCGGACAGCGATTTCGCTCCGCGAGCTTTTGCCGACGGCAGCACTCGCGATTGCCACGGGGCGAGGTTTGGCGGCGGAGCAGCTTCCGGTGGGTGACGCTGTTGAATCGGCGGCGCGAACTCTTTCCGCGGCCCGTCGCACGTCGACGGATCTCACGACGAAAGTTTTTCTTGACGAAGTCACGGCCGGTCTCCTCGACGCCCGGTTCGATGTACAGATCGAAGGCAAATTGGGGGTGCTTTTTCGATCGCGCGATAAGATCGACGCGACTCGAACGGTCTTGGGCAAACCCACGCCGTGTGTGGGGCGCGAGCGGGAAATCACGACGTTGGTGGGCGTATTCAGCGAAGCGATCGACGAACCTTGTGCTCGCGCAGCTCTCGTCACTGGACCTGCGGGAATCGGAAAGTCACGCGTTGCGATCGAGGTTTTGCGGCGCATGGAAGCGCGTAGCCCGGACATGCGCGTGTGGATTGCGCGTGGAGATCCCATGGCGGCCGGTTCGTCCTTCGGCATGCTCGCGCAGCTCATTCGCGCAGCTGCGGACATCGAAGTCGGGGCACCGGCGGAGGTTCAAGAAGACAAACTCACCGCCCGCGTTGCGGAGTGTGTTCCCGCAGAGGACATGACGCGGGTCGTGGTGTTCCTGGGCGAACTGCTCGGCCTACGTCTTCCGGCCGAACGAAGTCACTTGCTCGCCGTCGCGCGAACCGATCCGATGCTCATGGGTGACCAGATGTGTCGTGCGTTCGAGGATTGGATCTACGCCGAATGCGAACGTTACCCAGTTCTTTTGTTGCTCGAGGATTTGCACGTCGGTGACCTGCCCACGGTTCGTCTCCTCGATGCCGCACTCCGTCATGCTCGCGAGTTGCCGCTATGCGTGTTCGCCTTGGCTCGGCCCGAGATCGCGCGCCTTTTCCCGCGTCTTTGGGAAGAACGTGGTGTGCAAGATGTCCGCATTGGCGAGCTTGGGCGGCGCTCCGTCGAGCAACTCATCAAGGGTTGGCTGGGGGTCACCGTCGACAAAGGGCTCGTACAACGCATCGTCGATCGAGCAGCGGGCAATCCGTTTTACCTGGAAGAAATCGTGCGGGCAGTTGCATCAGGAAAAACCGATCAAGCCATGCCCGGCACGGTGCTCGCGATGGTCCAAGCGCGTCTCGAAGAGATCGCTCCCGCGGAACGGCGTACCTTGCGAGCGGCGAGTTTGTTCGGTGATGTTTTCTGGTCCGCGGGTGTCGCCGCGCTCGTTGGTGGCGAGTCCAAAATCAACCAGATCAAGCAATCTCTTTCCGAGCTTGTGGATCGCGAGTTCGTCGTGCGTCGGAATTCGAAGCGTTTTCTCGATCAAGAGGACTTCGCATTTCGCAACGCGCTCGTTCGTGAAGCGGCCTATTCGTTGCTCACCGATGGCGATCGCATGCTCGGACATCGGCTTGCTGCGGCGTGGCTCGAAGCGGCTGGGGAAACGGAAGTCATGGTGTTGGCACAACACTATGAGCGGGGAGGCGACTTGCATCGCGCGGCGAAGTGGTTTGTCCAGGCCGCAGACATGGCCCTCGAAGGCAACGACTTTGCAGGCGTCATCGAACGAGTGGAACGTGCAGTCTCGTGCGGCATCCATGGTGAGCAGCTTGGTCGATTGCGGCTTCGTCAAGCCGAGGCGCATCGCTGGCGAGGGGAGTTCGTCGAGAGCGAAAAGCGGGGCATCGAAGCGATTGAAATCCTTCCGAAAGGCAGCGACGCGTGGCTGGTGGCTGTGGGCGAAATGGCTGCTGTTTTTGGAAAACTCGGCAGCGTCGATCGCGTCATCGAACTTGGCAACTCGTTGCTCGAGGTGAGTGAAGACTTCGTTGCGCCGGGCAATGAGGGGCTTATCGGGGCCCTGTCACGAACGTCGACAGCCGCGCTGATGCTCAGCAAGAGCGAGATGGCTGAAGCGCTGTATCAAGAGCTCGAGCGTCTCGTGTACGGCGTCGAGGGAGCGCTGGCGCAGGCGTGGCTGCATCGTGCGCGTGCGTTTCGCGCTCCGTACGTGAGTTATCCGGGTTCGTCCGGAAAACACTTTGCCTTGTCGGCAGATGCGTTTTCGCGTGCTGGTGACGTGCGAAATGCGTGTTTGCAACGAGCGAATTACGGTGCGGCATGCCTCGAGTACGGGGACTGGAAAGGTGCCGAAGGCGCGCTGCGCCCAGCGATCGTGGACGCAGAACGTATGGGTGCAAAACATATCGTTTCGTCTGCCCAACGCGATCTCGGTTATGCGCTGGCTCGTTGCGGACATGTTGCCGAAGCGCGGGAGATGCTGGAACAAGCGGTCGCCGAATTTGCAGCGCACGGAGATCGGCGATTGGAGGGGATTGGTCACGACGAACTCGCGTACATTCTCTTCTTACTCGGTGACTTGGACCTGGCGGAGAAACACGCCCGCTTGGCCGTCGAGCGACTCGATATGGCGCCGGCATTTTTGTGTCATGCCAAAGGCGCATTGGCGCGGGTACTTTTGGCGCGCGGTCAGGTGCAAGCAGCTCTGGAAATTGCGCGGGAAGCGCGGGATTTATTGACCGAAGTGGGTCTTTTGGAAGAAGGCGAGGGGCTGATTCGCTTGATTCTCGCGCAGGCATTACGCGCGGCTGGGAATGTGGGCGATGCGCGCGCTGTCGTGCGCGAAGCAGCGGCCGAGATTCGCCGCAAGGCGGAAACGATTACGGATCTCGAAGCCCAGCAGCTTTTTTTGGCGATTCCGGAGCATGTGCAGACATTCGAATTGGAAAAAGAATGGCAATGAACGGAGGCGTCATTGTAATTGCAGCTGGAGCGTGAATCCTCCGTTATTGCCAGCATAGCTATCCACGATGACATACACCGGCTTTCCCATCAAAACTTGAACTGTCGACACGTCGTGGGTTCCCGGCGTCCAGTCATCGTCGCATCCAATATCGGGCGCCATCTCGCTACACATTGTTCGGATGTGGAGTATGTGCCCATAATAATCGGCATTGAGCGTAGCTCTCAACGTTCCATTGAGTTGGGGATTAATTGCGTAAATGACATCGGGCGCAGTTGTTATGCGCCCGACATTACAGTATTCGACCGGCTGCGACCCACCAATGTTATTCTGCGCATTGGTTGTCGTGGACACGATGGTGACTTCCTCGGCTCCCATATCGAGCATTGGGCCGTCACAACCATCGTGATTTTCGATGTGGCAAACGTCGTCGCAACCATCACCCTTACGCATATTCTGGTCATCGCATTGCTCAGTTGTCCCGATTTTGCCGTCACCGCAAACGTCCGTGGGACCGCCACTCGAACTGCTGCTGCTGCTCGACGAACTCATCGCCGACGAGGAGCTTTCTGCCGACGAAGAAGACGAGACACTCGTATTGGTTCCGCCAGCTCCCCCCGTGCTGGCCGATGCCGTCATTCCACCATTACCCCCAAATCCGCCCGTACTATTCGACGAACTCTCGGGATTCATGGTGTCGATTTGCGGCATGTCGTAACTGCATGCAGAAAACGCGCTTGCCGACAATATCAGAGAAGCACAAGTGATCAAGGATGCGTTGAGTCTCATTCGATGATGATTTCATCAGCAGATGAGGGGGTCAAGATTGATTTCTCCACAAAGACGACGACAATCGAGGCATTCGGGGAGCACGACGTCTTGACGTTGTCATGTCGAGCCATTGCACTTGGGTTGGATGAGGAATTGCGACCACGAATACCAGAATTGTAAGAATATGTTCAAAGACGAACTGTATGCATCAAAATAGTTTGAAAAGAAAAACGTATTTCTCAGAGGCGTGCCGCGCCAAGCCCTAACACACTTATCATCAATTGAAGCATGGAAAACATGTGCGTTCGAGCAGCGTCTATAGCTACGTCAACGGATTGACATTCTTCTTGTCCTGTGTCGATTGGTCTGTTTGCATGTAGGTGCGGAGTCATTGTCGGCGTCTGTCGATTCGTGACGACATCGGCAAGTTTTGTTCATGGAATCTGCGGACTTGGAAGCACTTGCTGCCGAGAACGAAGCGTTGAGACGCCGTGTCGAAACGTTGGAGGCGGAGCGTGCGTCAGGGCAAACGCGAGAAATGGAGCAGGCGCGACGAATAGCGAAGCTCGAACGAGTTTTGGCTGAGTTGCCGCTCATCGTGGATATTTTCGACGTCACCACGGCGCGAAGCACTTTCAAAAATCGGGCGCTTGATCCGTTGCTTGGGTATCCGCCCGGAGCCCTGGATGCAATGGGGCCGCAGCCGATGCTCTACAAAACGGTCCATGTCGACGATATCCCGCTCGTCCTCGAATTTTTGACAAAAATACGTAATGATGTTGGCGATATGGAAGACGCCTTCGTCGAATATCGCGTCAATCGTGGCGATGGCGCTCCTGGCTGGTTTCGAGCGCATTTGCGCCCATTCGAACGTAATGACGACCATCGATTGGCAACGGTTCTGATGGTCACGTACGACGTGAGCGAGACGAAACTAGCCGAGAATGCATTGCGGGCATTAAATGAAGAACTCGACGGTCTCGTCGCGGAACGCACCGCTTCGCTCGAAGATACGAATCGAAAGCTGGAAGATGAAGTCGAATTGCGCACGCAAATGGCCATAGAAGCCGAGCGGCGAGCACGACTCATTCGGGAACTCAGCTCCCCGCTTTTGCGTGTGGGGGAGGACATCATTGCGGTGCCGATCATCGGGACGCTCGATACGGAGCGGGCAGCAATGATCCAGGAATCGGTATTGCACGCGATTTCCGATACCGGCGTGTCATTTGCGATTCTCGATTTGACCGGAGTCGGGGCGATGGATGCAGCGACGGCGGAGCATATCGAGCGATTGGTGAGTACAGTGGGGCTTTTGGGGGCCGAGGTCGTGATTTGCGGAATTGGTTCGGCAGTCGCGCGGGTGATGATTGAAAATGGTTTGTCACTAAAGGGAGTCACGGTAAAAAATCTCCGCGAAGGGATCAGGTATTGTTTAGGCCGGAAGCGGAATCGGACCCTCTGAAAATCCCCCATTGCCCTGCATAATAGGTGGCCATGATGAGCACCGAGGCATGAGGGACTGGGGTCAACCAGCGCCGAATTCCGATCAAAGAATCCGAAATGGCAAACAGGATCGCCCCGACGAGAAAGATTCGCGCCGAGGCTTCATGCTGCTTCAAAAATGCCCGTCCGAGCGCGCGGCCCAGCATCGTGGAAATGACCGCCATGTAAATCGTCACCGGTAGGCGCAATTCTGCAGGTGCGCGACCGGAAGCGACGAGCAATCCAAACATGAGCGCGCCATAACCAAGCGCCGGAATCATCGCCAACCAAGGCGTAGTGGTTCGTCCAGGAAAACCCATGGCCCCGAGATAAAAAACATGGGCCACCAAAAACGCTCCGAGCCCAGCAATGAAGCTACTATCAATCATGACATCGCCCAAAAATGATGCGAACAGGCCAAACCCAACGTATTTCGAGAAATGATCTCCACGGTCTCGAAACCGCGCCGTGCTCAAGAGAAACATCGGAATCACTTTCGCCAAGCGATACGCCAACGATCCCGGCCAAAACTCCACCAGTACACACGTAACGAAAGCACTCGCCCCGTACATCCACTCGAGCCCGTGCTCACGATTTCGTTCGCCCACCACGTCCATCCGCCCACGCTATCACGACCCGACTCCGAGAATGCCTCAACCCTAAACCGCCACCATTGCACAACCATTGCGCGACGCGTTGTCCCTGCCGCGTAGGGCTACTTGCAAGTGCACATACATCATCACAATCCAGACCGTCATGATTTGCGCGAAAGACGCAAATTCGTTCTAGCGTTTGGACACTGAACACGGGTAGCATCGTCGGCTCCTGTGAGTCTGGTCGAACGAATCGAGAACATCAGTTGGGCCTCGGTGGGGCTCGAGACGACGCTTGACCGTCATGGGCGCGATATTGCCGTCGTTGTGGCGAAAATGGCGTACACGGTGTCTGTACCGGGCAAACCGAAGCACGCGTTGGCGCCGGTTCGTCATGGTGAAATCTCGGACACGGGGGGCACGATTCGTTTTCCTTCGGATGTCGAGGCCGATGAAAAACCCGGCACGGACGTGGCTCTCGTCGGTACGGCCTATCCGCCGCCGCGGTCGGCAAAAGGTCGTGCGTACGCGTGGGTCTCGATGGGACATCTGCGAAAAGTCATCGCGATTCACGGGCCGCGTTTCTACGCCAAAGATTGGCGAGGCAACATCGTTCCGTCGGATCCTGGTCCGCTGGTCGAACCTGTTCCGCTTCGTTATGACCTCACGTTTGGCGGGACAGACGCGGCGAACAGCTCGTCGGAACCGAAGAATCCCATCGGCATGGGTTTTTCTAGCCAACCTGCCAAACTCGTTGGCCAACCCGTTCCGCCGCTCGAACCTGCGGGAGTGCAGGAGGGCGGCACGGAATCCCATCCGTCGCATGGTTGTTTCGCGCCGATTTGTGCGCATTGGGAGCCTCGTCGTTCGCGCATTGGGACCTACGATGCCAACTGGGCAAAGTCTCGCGCGCCCGTGCGTCCGCGCGATTTCGATCCCCTGCATTACTCGTGGGCGACACCCAACCTTTACAGCGCAACGCCGCTTCTGGGCGATGAACAAGTCGAAGTGGGCGGGGTTTTACCTGAAGGAACCTGGAAGTTCAAACTCCCCCGTTATGCGGTGACTTTCGGGAGCGTGGTCGAGGGCAAAATGACGGCTCATCCCACGCACATGGATAGCGTACTCATCGACGCCGACAAACGGTCGATCGAGCTTAGTTTTCGTGCGGCGATCCTTCTTCCCCGCAAGTGGCAGATGCTCGAACGCATCGCCGTCGTGGGGATTGGAACCCTGCCAGAAGAAGTGATCCGCGGACCCGAGTTTTCCCAGGGGATTGTCCCGGCCGAACCTTCCCGAGCGAGGAGCGTGTGACCCATGAGTAATGTGAAACGAATCGAGGTCCTCCTGAGCATCGGCGACGAAACCTTCGCTGCGGTCAGCGCGCGCGTCGTCGAAGCCATGAGCGAGCTTGGAGGAGCTTGGGTCGAAGTGTCTGTCGGGACAGACCTCGATCTGGAAAGCTTTCTCGAAGAGGATGGAACGCTGACGATCACCCAGGGCGGCATGGAAATTCGTCGATTCACGATGCGTCTCGCATCGTGTCGATTCATCGACGAAGAGAGTGGGCACTTGCGGTACGAGCTCGAATTTCATCCGGCGTTTTGGTTTGCGCGTTTGGATAAGAACATTCGCAAGTTCCGCGACCAACCCACGGAGAAGATTGTCTCGACAATCCTCGGGGATAGCTCGGTGCCGCATTCTTGGAAGACCACGCGCACGTCGGCGTCGCGCCCGTACGAAGTGCAGTACCGAGAGACAAACCTGGATTTCGTATCGCGCTTGCTCGAATTCGAAGGGTTTTACTATACGTTCGTGCCCGATGGCATCATGGTCATTGCTGATGCTTCGGGCGCGGG
>DAOMZH010000439.1:0-8714 GCA_035437985.1 Polyangium sp. (in: bacteria)
AAGTCTCCCGCGTGTGAAATGTGCCGCAAGTTGCTCGGCGGCGTGGCACATTGCAGGGAGGAAACATGAGCGACGAACAGGCAACTCCCGAAGTGACCGCTGCAGGCCCGGACAAACCCAACACGGCCGAGCCGACGGAAGACGTCGCGCAAAACGAGGCCGCGGTGGACACGAAAGCTGCAGAGCCGACGGAAGAGGTCGCGCAAAAAACAGCTTCGGTGGAGGCGAACGTTTCCGAACCCCTGGGCAAACCAGTCGTGCCGGAACTCGCAGCCATTCCCAACGTCGTCGTCCCACCCATGGCCGAGATTCCGAGCGTGGTCGTCCCGCCGCTCGATCCAAAAGGTAAAACCGCAGGGGCTGCACCAACGGAGCCTGCACCTGCCGAGCCCAAGCCCGAGGTTCCAGCACCCAAGCCCGCAGCGCCCATTCCTCCGGATGCGTACCCCATCCCTGATCCGCCCGGCGAGTATCCCGTACCGAATCCGCCAGGAGAATATCCCGTACCGAATCCGCCAGGAGAATATCCCGTACCGAATCCCCCGGAACCTTACGCTGTTCCCAATCCTCCGCCCGAATATCCCGTTCCCAATCCGCCGGCCGAGTATCCGGTTCCCGATCCGCCGCTCGCCTCATGAAAACGATGAACCTCGGCGGTCGTTCGTTTTGGACAAACCGCCTCGGGTAAGCAGCGCAGCACGGAAGTCATTGCCCCAGCGTTCAAATCTTTCGCTACACTGGGCAGCCACATGGCCATCACTCCTGTATTTCCTCCACTCGAGGTCGGCGACGCCGGTCTTTCTGCTTTGGCTCGCGGGGTCATCGGCTCGGAGATCCTGAAGATAGCTGGTGAAATTCGCGCGCTGAAAGCCAAAGGTGCGCAGATCTGCAACCTGACCGTGGGGGATTTCGACCCCGCGTACTTCCCGATTCCGCACGAGCTTTTGGAAGGAACGCGAGTGGCCCTCGCGGATGGACACACGAACTATCCGCCATCGGACGGCGTGCTCGTGCTGCGCGAAGCGCTCGTGAGGTTTTACGAAAGGGAACTCGGGATTCGGTACCCGATCGAATCGGTGATTGTGGCTGGAGGAGCGAGGCCGCTGCTTTATGGGGCGTACCGAACGCTGATCGATCCGGGTGATGTCGCGGTTTATCCGGTGCCGTCGTGGAACAACAACCACTATGCGTATTTGTCGGGAGCAAAGCCGATCGAATTGCCAGTTTCTGCCGAGACAAACTTCTTCCCCACGGCGGACCACTTTCGCCCGCACATTCGCGACGCGCGGCTGCTCCTCGTCAATTCGCCGCTGAATCCCACGGGCACGGTGATCGACCAAGATGAACTGCGGCGCATTGCCGAGCTGGTGGTCGAGGAAAACCAGCGCCGCGCGAAAGAAGGAGGTCGCCCGGTGTACCTGGTGTACGACCAGGTTTACTGGATGCTGACGTTTGGCGAAGCGAAACACGTGACGCCTGTCGCTCTGGTTCCGGAGGTCGCTCCGTACACGCTGCTGCTCGATGCCTTGTCCAAGTCGTTTTGTGCGACGGGTCTACGGGTGGGCTGGGGATTCATGCCGCCAGCGGTGCGTCGCCGAATGGCCGACATTCTGGGTCATGTTGGCGCATGGGCCCCCAAGCCGGAACAAGTGGCGACCGCCATGCTTCTCGATGCCCCCGACGCGATGAACACGTTCCTCGCCAAATCGAAAACAAACGTGAAAGAACGCCTCGATGCGCTGTACGCGGGGTTTGCCGCAATGAAACGAGATGGTCTCGGCGTCGAAGCCATCGCGCCGCAAGGAGCCATCTATTTGTCAGCGAGGTTCGATTGGATTGGAAAAACCATTCGGGGTCGAACGATTCATACGAACGAAGACATTCGCAAGCTTTTGCTGGAAGAAGCAGGTTTGGCGATCGTTCCGTTCCAAGCTTTCGGGTTGCGCCAAGACACGGGCTGGTTCCGGCTCAGCATCGGGGCGGTGTCGATGGACGAAATTCACGCGGCGCTCCCGCGGATCCGCGCTCTCGTGAGCGGCTGAAACACGCCACTTCACCCACGTTCACCACGTCAACCCCCGACAAACCCATTCGCCGACGTGCTCGGCATCTCAAGGCCCCGGAGCAGGCGGTCCAGCGGTCATCGCGAGATCCTGGACGACCCGAGCACTACCTGAACATGCAGCCACGCCTTCACACTTCGCGATCGGAATCGACGTCGTCACGTCGACCGTGAGCGTGCCCGGACCATCGGGTGCATCGGTGGGCAACCGTATGAACACCAAGGATCCCTCGACGCGGAACGTCACTTCGGCCTTCAACATCAAGGAGCGATCGTCGTAGACGAAATCTGCATTCGACACCGTCGCATCGATCTCGTCTGTCGGGACAGACCATACGAAAGACTTCTCGACACCGGCGAGGAAAGGAACCGTCGAATCACTCTCGGTGAGGTTGCGGTCGAGCAAGAGCCCCGTCGCTTCGACCGTGATGGTTTTCGTGTCGTCTTTCGCGACAAACGTCGTCGATGCAGCCCCAATCTCGGCATCCGTCACGTTTCGTCGAAACGTCGGCATCGCACAAATCCACGAACTCCCCGACGGCTGCTTGGCCCCTTTGATGTACACATCCATCGATTTGCCATCGACGTTCGCCTCCACGTCGTCACGTATCGTCGGACACACACCATCCTTGGGTTGGAGCACAAGTTGTGAACGCGAAGAATCGTTCATTTCGGCGCTCACGTTGGCGGCTACCGGCGCCAAATCGGTGAGCGTCACGCTGTCGTCAAAAAGATCCTCGAACCACGTACAGCCAGTCAGGCAGGACCCGAGAATCGTTACGAAAGCAAAGGAGTGGAGTTGAGGGGCGAGTGAGCGAGGCGGCATCTCGGAGACCTTGGGCAAACTGCGTACCGAAAGAGGACAAACACCTAATTCACTTCGGTCACAAGAAATTGACGCAGTGCGAGCAAATTCGCGTACGCGCCCATTGTCAAATTTGCCTTCTTTTTCGCGCCTCGTTCCGCATCTAGGTGCGTCGTTCGATACGCGCACCTGCGGCATGAACTCCACATGCGGCGAGTTGGCCGCGGCAAAAACTGCGCAGCTTGGACGCAGTTACATTCTTCGCGGCGCGCCGTGAGACGTTCATGGTCTTTGGTTATGCGCGCGGATATCGTGCCTCGTTGCAATTCGGCGTCGGGCACGAAATTCCGCAACTTCGAGCGGGGTTTTACCTGTACGAACCGCTTCTTCGAGCACCTCGCGCGCTGTTTGACCAAGACGATCGATGAGCGGCGTCGGATCACTGGAATGCATCACGGATCGGGCGATGCCGTCGATGACGGCTCCTGCCGACGAGATCGGATCGGGCACATGCAGCACACCGCGCGCCGCGAGCACATGTGCAATTTCTGCTGACGCGAGAGCATTGTTTGCCCCGCCGCACACCGCCCAAGCCTTCATGGACCGCGCGACATCTTCGGTGATCACCCCTCCAACTGCACACGGCGCAAGAACATCGACGGGCTCGAGCAACACCTGGTCAGGATCGACCACGCGGGCCGATGGTATTTCCGAAGCAACACGACGAGCTCGTTCTGCATCGACATCGGCGAGCACGATCTGCATTCCGGCTTCGGCCAACACGCGGGCCGTGCTTGCTCCAATGCTTCCTGCTCCTTGAATCGCCACGACGAGCTGCTTTTCCGCGACGCCACGCACCTCGGCACATGCTTCGATGCACCGCAGAATCCCCCGCCCCACCGCGGCGGCAAGATTGCGTTCGTCCGTGTGTACGTACCGGGACGAACTCGCCATGGCTTCGAGATCCGCGGCGGTCGTTCCGAGGTCCCCGGCAGTCCGAAAAACCCCTCCGAGTTCTTCGATGATTTGTCCAAGGCGAGTAAACGCGGCTTGACGTTGCAATCCGTCGTGCACGAGAACGACGGCTTTGCCTCCACCTGCATCGAGCCCCGCGAGGGAGCACTTGAGCGTCATGGCGCGAGCGAGTCGCAAGGCGTCATGCAACGCGTCACGAGCCGACGCATATCGCATCGTTCGCACACCTCCAGCGGCTGGACCGAGGGTGGTGTCATCAATCGCAATGAATGCTCGCAACCCGGAGGGCTCGTCAGCGACGACGATCACCCGTGAGCCAGCAGCACCAACGAGGGAGAAGAGTTCGTCCATGAGGATAACGTTTCACTTGGCAGATTTGGGTGATGGGGGGAACGTCGAGCGAGTTGAAACATTGGCAAAGGACGTGCAGGAAGCTTCGGATCCACTTCCATTTCATGTACGGTGGGATTGGGGTCGACTCGAATCCTAGAGTCATGTGTCTTTTGCAGAACGTGCTTTGCTGTTAGCGTGAATGAAGGATGCTTGCATGAAGGTTGGTCAGCTGGTCACGCCGACGCTGAAACTAGCCCGCCTCCTGGGCAAAGGAGGCATGGGCAGCGTTTGGCTTGCCGATCATCTGACCCTCGGCACGCAAGTCGCGATCAAGTTCATGTCGATCGCGAACATCGATGATCCAACGCTGATGCAGCGTTTTCAGACCGAGGCGAAGGCTGCCGCGCAGATCAAACATCCGCACGTTGCGCAGGTATTCGATCACGGCGTCACGAGTGACGGCATTCCGTACATCGTGATGGAGTACCTCGAAGGCGAAGATCTAAAGCACGCGATTCGTCGTGGTGGACCGATGGCCGTGCCCGAAGTTGCGCGCCTCGTCGTGCAATCCGCGAAGGCTCTCGCGCGGGCGCATCACCTCGGGATCGTGCATCGCGACATCAAACCGGACAACATTTTCCTCTGCAACATCGACGGGGAAATGTTCGTCAAACTGCTCGATTTCGGGGTGGCCAAGATCGATCAAGGCTCGACGATGAGCGAAGCCACGACGACTGGATCGATGATGGGCACGCCGCTCTACATGAGCCCCGAGCAGTTGCTCAGTGCGCGCACGGTCAACTTCAAATCCGATCTTTGGTCGCTTGCTGTCGTCGCGTATTTCTCGCTTACCGGTCGCGTACCCTTTGGAGGTGAAACGATTGGCGCGTTGTCCGTCGCGGTGCATCTAGGCAATTTTCAGCCTGTAACCGCGCTTCGCCCGGATCTGCCGCCGACGCTGGATGCGTGGTTCACAAAGATGCTGAAGAAGGATCCGAACGAACGGTTCACTTCGGCAAAAGAGATGGCCGAAGCGTTCGAGATCGCGGCTGCCGTGCGGGCACCGATGGGTTCGATCGCGATGGGATCGTCGTTTGATCCACTAGGACAAACGGGAGCATTTCTGCACGCACCAGCGCTTCCGCCTGCGCTGTCACAATCGACGCCGTCGACGCCCTCGATGCCGTCGATGACGTCCATGCCGTCGAGCGATTCTCAGCATCTGGTCGGCGTGCCTCAACCGACGTTTTCGGGAACTGCATCCGATGCGGGAAAACGGGGTGGAGCGAGCAAGAAGCAGTTGATGATCGCGGCTGGTTCGGCAGGTGGCTCCGTTTTGCTGATCGCGATTTTGGTCATCGCATTTTCGTCGGGCTCCGATGATTCGAGCGACAAACCCGACCTCGCGGCGCAACCGGACAAACCAGTCATTCAGGCCGTTTCCGCGCTGCCTGCGCCACCTCCCGTCATGACGACTTCGGAACCCACGGTCGAACCCGTAACGAGTGCGTCGACCAAGAAGAAGTCCGAAAAGACGCCGCGTGTCGTCACTCCGTCACCGGCGCCCGCGCCCAAGACGGGTCCGACTACCAAACCCAACAAGGACACGATCGGCTTTTGAACAACGTCGCCATGGACTTGATGACGAAGCGAATCGGGGTACTGGGGAGCACGTGTTTCTGCGTGTTGGCCCTGACAAACCTCGGCCATGCGCAACCCAAGCAGCCATCAGCCGCCGCGAAGGACACGGCGCGCACGCTCCTCTTGGATTGTCGGGACAAGTTTGGAAAGAAAGACTTCGAGGGAGCTTTGAAGTCGTGTCAGGGGGCGCATTCGATCATGGGTGTGCCGACGACTGGGCTCGATTTGGCCAAGGTGCAACAAGCGATGGGCCTATTGGTCGAATGTCGAGAAACCGCGCTCGAAGCGGTTCGTTTTGACAACTCGGCCAACAATGCGGCGTTTGCCCAAGCGCAAACGGAAGCGAACAAGATCGCGCAGGACCTGGAAAAACGCCTCCCCGCGCTGGTGCTCAGCGTCTCGGGTTTGCCCGCGAACGCGACGGCCAAGGTGGTCGTCGACGCCGATGAAGTGCCCGCGGCGGCGATGTCGCTCCCGTATCGCGTCAATCCAGGAACGCACACGATCGTCGCGTCGGCCAAAGATTTCAAAGACCGCAAAAAAACCGTCACGGTTACTGAAGGACAAACAATCACGCTCGACCTCCTGATGTCGCAAGGGCCGGATGAAGACGAGGGGCCGCCGTCTCCGGGACGTAAGATTCCGGTGTGGGCGTGGATCGCAGGCGGTGTTGGAGTCGTCGGTGGAGTCGGTGCGGTCTACTTTGGGATGCAGTTTGGCGAGACAAAAACGAAGGTCGACCGAGATTGTCCGAACAATCAATGCAACAGCGACTACACGCCAGAACAGGCGCAAGCTCTGCAGAGTAAGTGGAATCAACAGCTGGGACTGACAGTCGTGGCGAGTGTCGTGGGAGCTGCAGGTTTGGGCGCCGCGATTTACGGCATCGTGACCGCACCGAAAAAAACGGAAGCTCCAGTGTCCGCACGCGTGACGCCGTGGATCGGTCCAGGAACCAGTGGCGTATTCGTCACGGGTTCGTTCTGACATACCCGCCTGGGCATAATCTCGCCGAGCATTGGGTCGCGCAGACCTCGCCACACGTCACCGCGGAGCGAAGCGTTGTGGTACATTCGATGTCTCGTGCAGCTCCTGCGCTTACGCCTCGTGTCGCTTGGTCCTTTCGCGGACCTGACGATTGCTCTTTGCGATGATGAAGGCAATCCGAAGCCCGTCGTCGTGCTTTTTGGAGGCGAGGGCGTCGGTAAAACGACGATTCTTTCGGCCATCGCCGCGACGCGCCCAGGACACGCGATCGCGCAACATCAACCATGGCGTACCGAAGCTTCGAGTGACGGGCCGCCGTTTGTCGTGGCTGATTGGCACCTCGGCGACGATGATCCAACGCGCCCCCATCCTTTGCGCGTAGCGAGTCCCAACGCGCGCCTCGACGAACGTGACGACGAAGCGCTCTTGCGGCGACGGGAGCAAACACTTTTCGATCGTCGGGCTGGTGAACGTGGGTTTGTCTTCGTCGCGATTTCTGGAGCCCGTTGGTTTTCACGAACTGCGGTGATGCTGACGTCTCCCGAGCGCACGCTCATGCGTTACGACGTGCGCGCGAGTGCGAGTTTCGATGACGCGAGCCGGACGGACATCGCCCGAGAAACCAAGCAGATCCTGTCTTTCGCCTGCATCGCGTCAGCCCTGAGTCGCCAAGGTCCGGAGGCCCCGCGTGCCGAGCTGGTGCGACTCGAGGACGCGGTGCGCGGCATGTTGACGCTGTTGCTCACGGATGACGGATTTACGTTCGTGGGGGTCGATCCCCTACGGCTCGAACCGGTGTTTCGAGATCCCGAAGGTCGACGCGTGGAGTTTGATGACCTTCCGCGGAGTCTGCGCCACATGGTGGCCTTTGGCGCGCTGACGATTCGGAGCTTGGCGGCAGCGTGGCCGGATCGAGATCCACGCACGAGTGAAGGTGTGGTGTTGCTCGACGACATCGAGACAGAACAACCACCTTTTCGGCAACGAACGATGGTGTCGCGTCTGCAACGCGCTTTGCCGCACGTGCAATGGATCATCACGACGAGTTCGACGGACGTGACGCTTGGATGTCCGTCGTCGTCACTCGTCGTGTTACGTCGCCGACCTGGCGGCTCGGTGATCGATCTGCACGAAGGGGACGACGCGGTTCTGCACTAAGCCGATCGGAATGCGCGCTTCTTTGATAGGCTTGAGGAGCCGTTTCCACTCTGCGGTGCGGCCCCACCTACCATGCTTGACAAACTTGCTTCGCTGCTTCGTTCCGCTCGTTCTTGCCGGAAAAACTCCGCACTCGGATCACTGCTGGCGATCATGTTTGCCGGGGTGATCCCAAGTTGCTCGTTGGGCAACATCGACGCTGGGTCGTGCGAAAAACCAGACGAGTGTGTCGTGACAATCGGCCCAGGAAGTACATGTAACAACGGGTTTTGCACGGATCCGTTGCGGTGCGCGACGGGTCACGATTGTCGCAAAGCCAGTGGTGGAGGCGCATGTGTGAATGGCTTTTGTGTCTCCACGTTCCCGAAAGATCCTCAATGTTCGGAGCTTCGCGAACCCACGGATCTCTTTGAACAACGTTTGGCAGGGCCAGACGCACCCCTGGTGATCGGCAGCATTTATTCGCTGGGCGAGCTCAAGGATCAGGTGCTCTCCGAATCGGTGCGTTTGGCCGTCGACGAAATCAACAACAAGGGCGGCAAGATGAACCGAGGGAAAAACCTCGGCGTCGTCGTGTGTGACAACGGCGGACCCAAGAACTCGGCCCAAGGTGGGGAACGTACGACCCTGACAAACAAAGCCGTCGATTATCTCGCGGGAACTTTGGGGGTGCCCTACATCGTCGGTCCGTTGTCATCAGCAGACTCGCTGCTCGTCATCGCGCGTTTGAAAGAGAAAAACTATCCGACTGCC
>DAOMZH010000440.1:0-8704 GCA_035437985.1 Polyangium sp. (in: bacteria)
TTGTTTGTCAGCCCGGTGCCCCGTGTTCGTCGAGCCTTACGGGTCAGCATGCACGTGGCTCTTGACCTTCCACCCCTCGCGTACTCTCATCCGGTCCACGAAAATGTCGTCCAAGAGTTCCACGTCTCTCTCGGTCGTCGTCGCCGATGACGAACCGGCTATGCTCAGTCTCGTTGCGAGCCACATGAAACGGCTCGGATTTAACGTTCACGAAGCTCCGGACGGCGCTGCCGCGTGGAAGCTCGTGCAAGAAAAATTGCCCGACCTCGTCATGCTCGACGTGATGATGCCCGAGATGAGTGGGTGGGAAGTTGCCCGCGCGATCAAGGCGCGAGGTGCAGCGGGCGGCGCACTCGCGAACACGCCGGTCCTCATGCTCACGGGCATTGGCGAACGGCTCAACGCGATGAACTCACCGCTGTTCGCCGCGGATGGTTGGCTCGACAAACCATTCGAATTCACGGCGCTCGATGACAAGATCGCCGAGGTTCTCGACAAGCACGGCAAGCAGATTCCGGCGCGTGCTGGCGCTGTTGCGGCGGGTGGTTCGGACAAACCTGCCAAAAAGCCAGCTGCAAAAAAGGCTCCGGCGAAGAAGGCGTCCAAGGCCGCTCCGGTGAAAGCCGCTGCTCCGGTCAAGGCTGCTCCGGCGAAGAAGACGGCAGCACCAGCGAAGAAAGCGGCACCGGCCAAAGCTTCAGCACCAGCGAAAGCTGCGGCGCCAGCAAAGAAAGCTGCTCCGGTACAAGAGGCAGCCAAGCCGGCGAAGAAGTCGGCGTCCAAAGCACCGGTCAAGGCGGCAGCAAAGTCGCCCGCGAAAAAATCTGCTGCAAAGCGTCGCCCCTGAGGTTCGAGCCTCGCGCGCGTCGTTCGAACATGCAGGATCGCGCCGTGGGAATGATTCCATCCCGCGGCGCGTAAGGCGGGTGCAAGTTCCTTCGTTGTCTTGGGGAACTTACGAGCATCTCAACCGTCTACGGCTACAATGACGCGCCCGTTGCTTGGGCGATCAACTGTCCGTGCACCCTCGGAGCAAAACCATCGTGAGCATCGAACGCCCTCGAGATCTCGCCCGCATTCGTCACGCTGCTTCGATGGTCGCGCTTCGGTTGCGGATCGATCGCGCCCTTGGTTACCTCCCGCCCACGCTCACGCTGGCTTTTGCCGTCGTTGCTGGCACACTCGCCGTCCGTAAAGTTTTTCCTGACCACCTCTCCGAGCTCGCTGCCAAACGCACATTGGCGGGTGCTGCGGCGCTCGTTTTGACCGTCGTCATCATTGGTCTTTTGCGGAAGTTGCCGCCACGCGCGGGGACGATCGCGCTCGATCGTCACCACAAACTCCACGATCGCATGACGAACGCCGTTGCTTTCGAAGAGGTTGCTCCGGACAAACGAACGCCATTGATGGAGGTGGCGATCGAGGATGCTTGCACGCACGTTGCGGCACTTCGCCCGAGCAAAGCGGCGCCGCTGCATCTTCCTGGAGGCGCGGGGCCGGCGCTTTTGTTTGGACTGGGTGCGCTCGCTGTGGGGTTGCTCGAAATTCCCGTTCCGATTCCTCCGCCCCCGCCTGCTGCGCCAACGATTGACGCGATTGTGATGACCCCGGACGATCTCGATCTTTTTCGTGATGCTGCCAAAGAATTGGAAAAGCGCGACCAATCGCCGGAAGTGCAAGCGGCGATTGAACGATTTAATCAACTCATTGAAGATATTGCGAACAAGCGTCTGGATCGCACTGAAGCATTTCGGAAGATGGAAGCGATCGAGCATGATTTGTTGAAAGGCAATGAAGCGGATCGCAAGGCATTGGAAGAGGCGCTCGAGGAAATGGGCAAACACCTCGAGAGCAGTGATCTTTCCAAACCGGTTGGGGAATCGTTCAAGAAGAAGGACCTCGAAAAGGCCAAAAAAGACCTCAAGGAATTGGCCGAACGATTGCGGGATCCGAAGAAGAAGCCGGACAAACAGTCCATCGAAAAACTTCGCGATGCTTTGAAGAAAGCGTCGGAGCGGCAAAAAGAAGCAAAAGCCGCGATTGAAGAAAAACGGGCCGAGCTTCAAGAAGAATTGCTCAAAAAGAAGAAGCGTCGCGACGAACAAGATGCTGGACCGCAAGACGAAGCCGAGGAAAAACTCCTGAAGAAAAAGGAGAAGGAGCTCGACCGTCTCGATCGGGAACTCGAGCGGCAAGCGCGGGTTGGGAAGCAATTGGATCGGCTCGATCGGGCATTGGCCAAAGCGGCGGAAGATTTGCTCAAGGAAATGGGGGATGCCGCAAAAGAGCTGGAACAAGCGGCTGAGGACATCAATCGGATGCAGCAAGAAGAGATGTCCGATAAGGAAAAAGAAGAATTGCGGCAGCGTTTGGAAGAATTGCGCGAGTTGATGCGTCAGCAGGGCCAAGCGGGAAAACAGCGCATGGCGCGACAAATGCGGTTTGGCCGGCGAGCCCGGGGTGAACAGGGCAAAGGTCAGCAAGGGCAGGGGCAACAAGGGCAGGGGCAACAGGGTCAAGACGGTCAGGAAGAGGGCGAGCAAGACGGTCAAAATGGTCAGAATGGCCAGCAGGGCCAAGGTCAGAATGGCCAAGGCGGACAGGGACAAACCTGGGTCATGGGTCCTGGTGGGAAAAAGATCCTGATGTTGTCCAAAGGTGGTGGTGGGGGAGATCAGCCCGGACAAATGCCTGGGGGCGGTGGAGACCAACCCGGTCAAGGTGGGCAAGGGCAGGGGCAAGATTCGGGTGGTGGCGCAGGAAAAGGCGATGGTGCGGGTACGGGTCGAGGTGGCGAGATCAAGGGTGATCGCACGGATCCGAAAATGAGCACGCAAGACGTCAATGCGCAGGGGCTCGATTCGGGTGGCGGGCCGTCGAATAGTGAAGTGATATTGTCGGCGGCTGAAAAAGGATTCAAAGGCGGCGGGTACAAGAAGGTTTTCACGCAATACCGCACGGTTGCCGAGGATCAAATCAACAAAGAAAAAATTCCGGACGGATATCGGTTTTACGTCAATCGGTATTTCCAGCTCATTCGGCCGAGAGAATGATTGTTCTGGAAAAACGAATGACGAAGCAATGGGTTCAACGCAGCGAACGCTTCGGAAGCGAAGCCACATAGCGAAGACAGAGGGATAAATGGCCGAGAAAAACAAGGATCTTGCGCGCAGCGAGGTCGCTGTCTTTCAAAAGACCATTGGTGAATTGCGCGAAGAGGTGGGTAAGGTCATCGTGGGCAATCGCGAGATCATCGATGGGGTGATCACGTGTATGCTCGCAGGATCGCACGCATTGCTCGAAGGCGTACCGGGGCTCGGAAAAACGATGCTCGTGCGTACGGTGGCGCAAGCACTCAATTTGCAGTTTGCCCGTATTCAATTTACGCCGGATATGATGCCGGCCGATATCATCGGCACGACGGTCATCGATGAAGGCGCAGGGGGACAACGGAACTTTTCCTTCCGGAAAGGTCCGATTTTCGCGAATATCGTTTTGGCGGACGAAATCAATCGCGCCACGCCGAAAACGCAAAGCGCGCTGCTCGAAGCAATGCAAGAACATCGCGTGACGGTGTCGAAAACGAGTCATACTCTGGACGAACCATTCTTCGTTTTGGCGACGCAAAACCCGCTCGAAAGCGAAGGTACGTATCCTTTGCCCGAAGCGCAGCTCGATCGGTTTTTCTTCAAGTTGCACGTTGGTTTTCCCGGGCGTGAGGAACTCCATTCGATCCTCGAACGAACGACGGGTGTTGCGGCGCCGGAAGCGAAAGCCGTGATGAATCGGGATCAGATCTTGGGCATGCAAAAGCTCGTCCGGGAGGTGCCCGTGGCGCGTCACGTTCAGGATTACGCTGTCCGGCTTTTGCAGGCGACGCATCCTGGCGACAAATCGCTCGATTTGGTAAAACGATTCGTGAAATTCGGGTCGTCACCGCGTGGTGCGCAAGCGCTTCTGTTGGCGGCCAAGATTCGAGCATTGCTCGAAGGGCGATTTGCAGCTTCGATTGATGACGTCAAAGCGACGTGTTTGCCGGCGTTACGCCATCGCGTGCTCCTCAATTTCGAGGGCGAAGCGGAAGGCGTGAAGACGGACGACATTTTGGGCGCCATTTTGAAGCACCTTCCCGAAACCGAATAGGGCATTGGTCATGGGTGTGCTCGAGTTTCTCGGAATACGGGACCGTGGTCCAGGTGTGCGTGCCGCTGCGGGCGACGACGATTTGTTCGACGACGAATTCCAACGCAAGCTCGAATACCTGGCGATGGTCAGCAAGCGCGTCTTTTCAGGCGCGATGCGTGCGGAAAGACGAACGAAAAAGACGGGCTCGGGTATCGAATTTGCCGATCATCGCGATTATGCGGCGGGCGACGACATTCGGTACCTCGATTGGCACGCATTTCAACGTTTCGATCGTTTGCTCATTCGGCTGTACGAAGAAGAAGAGGATTTGTCCATTTATTTCATTGTGGATACGTCCTCTTCGATGGCTTTTGGTGAAGGACGAAAACTTCGTCAAGCCAAACGTTTGGCGGCCGCCCTGGCGTACGTTGGTCTTGCCAACCTCGATCGAATTGCGATCGTCACGGCGACGGACGAAATCAGCGGTCGAATGCCCACGACTCGGGGCAAAGCGCGTATCTTTCGCATTTTCCGATTCTTGTCGGGCGTGAAAGCGGAAGGTGAAACAGACCTAGGTGAAGCGATGAAGACGTTCGTCGCGCAGCACAAGCGCAAAGGTTTGGCGGTGCTCATCAGCGATTTGTACGACCCTGAAGGATTCGAGCGCGGAATCAACGTGCTCCGTTTTAATCGCTTCGAGCCGTACGTGATTCACCTGGTCGATTCGCGCGATGGAAAACCCGACATTCGCGGCGACGTACGCGTGTACGATTGCGAGACGGGTGCGGAACGTGAAGTCACGGTCACCGCCAAAATCCTCGAAAAATACAATCAGGCGTATTCGGAATACTTGGACGAAGTCCAGCGCTTCTGTTCGTCCCGCCAAGTCAGTTATTTTCGCGCCGATGTCGAGGCGTCGTTCGATGAATTGATCCTGCGGGTCTTCCGTCGCGGAGGGTTTCTGCGCTAATGCATTTCGTTGGTGTTCCCCTCGCGACCTTGATTCAAATCGGCGCATTGGCCGGCGCGGTCGTCGTCGTTTTTTACATCCTCAAACTGCGCCGGCGTCCTGTCGCCGTTCCTTTCGAGAAAATCTGGGAACGCATTCTGCGCGACAAGGAAGCCACGAGCCTTTTCTCGCAACTCAAGCGCCTCTTCTCGCTGCTTTTGCAACTCGCGCTGCTTGCGCTCCTGCTCCTTGCCCTCGGTGATCCACGGCCAGCGGCGAACCTGCTCGAAGGTCGCAACATCGTGGTGCTCGTGGATGCGAGCGCGAGCATGAAGTCGGTCGATGTTGCTCCGTCGCGCATCGAGAGCGCGAAGGAAGAAGTAAAGCGACTCGTGCGCGGTTTGTCAGGTACGGATCGCATGCTCGTCGCGCAGATGGATTCAGCGATCACGCCGTTGTCGACGATGACGAGCGAGATTCCGGATCTCGAGGCTGGAGTTGCGGCGATTCGCGCGACGGATGCCCGTGTGGATTTTCCGCGAGCGCTCAGGTTTGCCGCGGACACGCTGCGCAAGTTGTCTTCGCCCGAGATCATCGTCGTGTCGGATGGAGCGCTTGGACCGTCGCTGGCCGAAGCTGCGGGAGTGGATCTCGGCAACGTGCGTTTGTCGTACCTGCCCATCGGGACGAAGTCGAAAAACGTGGCGATCACGGGTTTTTCCGTGCGGAGGTATCCACTCGACAAGTCTCGTTACGAAGTGATGCTCGAAGTCACCAACACGAACGACGAACCAGCGGACGTCGAGATCTCGCTTTTGGGTGATGGGCAATTGACGGACCTGACAAACCTTCGTTTGGGCCCCAAGGAACGGCTGCCGCGGTTCTATCCGAACTTGTCGGGCGCGTCGAAGAGCCTCGAAGCAAAGATCGCGCTCGCCGGCAACGTGCAAGACGATTTGCCTGCGGATGATCGCGCGTTTGCGCTGCTTCCCGAGCGACGTCGGGCGCGTATTCAAGTGGTCACGACGGGCAACATGTTCCTCGAAGCGGCGCTTTTGCTCGATGAATACTTGGAAGTGACGACAGTGAATCCGGCGAAGTATCCGGCGGCCGGTACGTTCGAAGTGACGATTTTCGACAACGTGACGCCAAACGTCGCGCCAGGAAGCGGTGGTCTGTTTTACCTGAATCCCACGGGGGAAAACGTTCCTTTCAAGGTAGGAAAAACCCTCGAAGACACCGATCCGCAACTGCGTCTCGGGTTTGACGAGCTCGACGAGAAGCATCCGATTTTGCGGTACACGATTCTTTCGGATGTGAACGTTGGCCGCGCGCACGTGCTCGAAGGCGACAAGGAAGACAAGGTCATCGGCAAGAGCCATCAAGGGGCGCTGCTGATTGCGGGACGTCGTGCCGGCGTGAAGTTCGTGGCGCTGGGGATGGATGTGCGCGAGACGGATTTTCCGCTGCGGATCTCGTGGCCGATGTTCGTGCTCAACGTGATCAACGACTTCGTGGAAGAAGACGTGCAGTACATCTCGTCGTTTCGCACGGGGACGGTCTGGCAAATTCCCGCGTCGTCGGCGGCGGAAACAGCGACCTTGACGTTGCCGGATGCGACGAAAACCAACGTGCCGATCAAGGACGGTCGGGCGGTTTTTCTGGGCCAACAAGCTGGATTTTACGAACTTTCCACGGGTCCAGGCGAAGTGAGTGCGTTCGCGGCAAACCTTGTGGATGCTTCCGAGAGCGAGATTGCTCCGGCGAAAGAACTCGTGGTCGGAAAACAAACGGCTGGGGCGGTGGGTGAGTTCAAGGTCGGCGTGCGTCGCGAGATGTGGATCTACTTGCTCGCGGCAGTGCTGGCAGTGACGGCGATCGAGTGGCTGACGTACCATCGGAGGGTGACGGTATGAGCAGGCGTTGGCGGATCGTCGCGTGGACGATCACCTGTTTGGCGCTCGCGGGGATTTTGTTTTGGGCCTACCGTCGGTTTGTCCTGCTGCACCCCGATCCCACGTTGAGCTGGATTCGTAACGGGGTCACGTACGAGCTGCTCAATCCGAAGATGCTCGGGGCGGTGCTCATCGCGCCCTGGTTCGTCGCGGTACTATCGCAATCACTGGCGGACTTGCCTTGGCCCCAGCGCGTGATGTCGGTGCTCTTGCGGATCGCGTTCGTGGTGCTTTTGGCCCTTGGTTTGTCGCGGCTCGCGCGCACGGCGACGACGGAGAAAACGTGCACGGTGTATCTGGTGGACGTTTCGAACTCGGTGACCGACGAATCGCTCGCCGATGCGCGCACTGCGTTCGAACAAGCTTGGAAGGACAAACCAAAAGACAGTCTGGTGGAGCTCGTGACGTTTGCCGAGCGACCTCGCGCCGTGCCTGCGGGCGAAGCTGATGGCGGTGAGCCCAAGCCTCCGCAGATTCAGAGGCATCAGGAAACGACGGACAAGGGCGTCAAGGATCTCGGGGCTGGGTCGAATCTTCAGGCTGCGCTGCAATTGGCGTACGGGTTGTATCCCCAAGGCTACTTGAAGCGCGCGGTGCTTTTCAGCGACGGCGTGCAAACCGAAGGGGATGTACTCGCCGAGGCGAATCGGGCGAAAGCGTTTGGGGTCAAACTTTTTACGGTGCCGTATCGCCGGCCAGCGCCGCCAGAAGTTGCGGTGCGTGAAGTGAAGATGCCCGAACGGGTAAAGGTGGGGGAAACCTTTGCGGTTCATGCGGACATCTATGCGACGCGGGCGACGCAAGCGCGGGTTCGTCTCTACCAAGGCGAAGCGCTGAACGGCCTCGATGGGGTGAAGAACATCGACTTGGTTGCAGGTCCAAACGATGTCGTTTTCAAGAGCGTCGTACGCATCGCGGGACAAGTGACGTATTCGCTCGAGGTTGATGAAATCCCCGCGGACAAGTTCAAAGAGAACAACCGTTACGCCACGACGATCGATGTTCCAGGTCGTCCCTCGGTGCTGTACGTCGAAGGTACACCGCAACATGCTGGCCCGTTGTCGGCCGCTCTAACAGCCCAGCAATTCGAGGTCGATGTTCGACCTCCGGCAGGTTTTCCTGGGTCACTCAAAGAGATGGAGCGTTTCGATTTCCTGATCTTGAGTGACACGCCGAAAGACGCGGTGAGTCTGCAAGCGCAGGAGTTGATCGAGACGTACGTGCGGGACCTCGGGGGCGGATTTCTCTTCTCGGGTGGTGACTCGGGGTATGGCCTCGGCGGCTGGTATCACACGACGATCGAGCGGATCTTGCCTGTGCGCATGGACAACGAGCGCAAGAAGGAGATGCCGAGCGTGGCGATGGTGCTCGTGATCGACCGATCGGGATCGATGACGGGTTTGCCCTTGGAGATGGCCAAAGCTGCGGCGAAGGCGACAGCGCAGGTGTTGTCCTCGGATGATTTGTTGGAGGTCATAGCATTCGATTCGGCGCCGACGCGGTACGTGAAGATGCAGCCGGCGCGCAATCGTTCGCGCATCGCGGCGGACATCGCGCGCATCACGCCGGGAGGGGGAACGGAGATTTTTCCGGCGCTCGATGCGGCGTATCAGGATCTTTCGGTGACGCAGGCGCGCAAGAAACACTGCGTGTTGCTCACGGACGGCAAAGCGCC
>DAOMZH010000441.1:0-8701 GCA_035437985.1 Polyangium sp. (in: bacteria)
TCGTGAGGGTGGCAAGACCGTAGGCGCCGGGATTGTTACGAAGATCCTGGAGTAACGGTGGTGCAGCGGTGCAGGTTGATGGATCCGCGAAAGCCCGAAATAGAGGGCGCGAAACAGTTTCGTTGGCCTGCATCGAGTGCAAGATGAGGAATTACAAGACGACGAAAACTCCCGATCGTCACATCGAACTCAAGAAATTTTGCAAGTCGTGCAAGAAGCACACTATGCATCGGGAGACGAAGTAGAGGATCCGCTCGGGTTGGTGACGATGCGGACTGAAGGGGTATAGCTCAGTTGGTAGAGCAGCGGATTCCAAATCCGCAGGTCGGGAGTTCGAGCCTCTCTGCCCCTGCTGGGGCCCTTTTTCAGTTGCTTTGGTGAACGGAATAAGGCGCCTCTACAAGAAGTATCTAGGTGATGGTTGGAGTTCCAACGATCACGAATGTAGTCGAGACAAACCGCGATGGCGACACGGAAAGAAAAAGAAGCAGCGAAGAAAGGCAGTGAGAAACCTGCCGACGAAGCTGCTGGCGATGAGGGGGCGGAAGCTTCACTCGCTTTGCGTGAGTCGTCGGAGCTCGACACTGCTGCAGAAGAGTCGGAAGAAGCGAACGACGAATCGCAAGAAGACGAGCAATCGGATGAGCTTGCGGTTGGCGATTCGGCTGGCGATTCAGAGGATGCGATTGCGCGGCAGTTGGGAGCGGACCGATATGTGATGGCCGGATTTTTTGCTCTGGCGATCCTTGGCGGCTACGTTCTTGGCAAGACGATCCAAACGATTTGGGGCAATCTTGCGAGTCGCGATTGGTTCAACCAGTCCTTGCCTTCGTTGGCGTCGGTCGCGGAAGAAAGCCGAACGACCGCGTCGATGGTGCTTGGGGGAGTCGTAGCGCTTGTTTTGGTGTTCCGGACTTATCGTCGTCCCGATGTGCGAACGTGGACCGACGAAGTGGCTTCGGAGCTTATGAAAGTCAAATGGCCGACGAAGAAGGACGTCACGAACTCGACGTTGGTCGTAATAGCAGCAAGTTCATTTGCAACGTTGTACCTAGCGTTGCTCGACAGGTTGTGGTCGTTCGTGACCAGCATCGTCTACAGGACCGGGAGCTAGTCCGTTCGGGAGCCACGAATCATGGCGAAGAAGTGGTACGTCATTCACACCTACTCGGGATTCGAGGCGAAGGTGCGCGATGCGCTCCAGCAGCGGGCCAAGCAACACGCGCTCGACGACAAGATTGGGGAGATCCTGATCCCAAGCGAGACGGTTACGGAGAATCGGCCTGGGGGCAAGACGCGAGTACGTCAGAAGCTGAGTCTTCCTGGGTATATTTTCGTCGAGATGGAGATGAGCGAGGTGGTATGGCACCTCGTGAAGGACACGCCGAAGGTGACTGGTTTCATTGGGAACCAGACGCCGCAAGAGGTGCCGGCGCCGCAGACCGAGAGTTTGCGGCGGGGTATTGTCGAAGGCGCGGTCAAACCGAAGCCGAAGCTCACGTTCGAGGTCGGGGAAGAAGTCCGAGTGCTCGACGGTGCGTTTGCCAATTTCACGGGAACGGTCGACGACGTGAAGATGGACAAGCAGAAGCTCAAGGTGAAGGTATCGATTTTTGGGCGCCCCACGAGTGTGGAGCTTGATTTTTCAGCCGTGGAGAAGCGTTGAACGGCGCTACCGAGCGGTAGAGAACGGTTCAATTTCAGAACATACGGGTAATTGGCAATGGCGAAGAAGATCACCGGGTACGTCAAGCTCCAGCTTCCTGCGGGGAAGGCCAATCCTTCGCCGCCTGTCGGTCCTGCACTCGGCCAGCATGGTGTGAACATCATGGCGTTCTGCAAGGACTTCAACTCGCGGACGACGTCGCAGGAAGGGATGATTATTCCGGTCGTGATTACGGTGTTTTCGGACCGGTCGTTCACGTTCGTACTAAAGACGCCACCCGCGTCGGTTCTTTTGAAGAAGGCGGCGGGTCTAGCGACGCAAAAGAAGCCAGGTTCGGGTTCGAAGGAGCCGAACAAGGTGAAGGTGGGTCAAGTGACCCGCAAACAACTGCAAGAGCTTGCACAACTGAAGATGCAAGACATGAACACGACGAACGTCGACTCCGCAATGCGGAGCATGGCGGGCACGGCCCGTTCGATGGGCATTACGATCGTCGACTGAGGCGATTGTCGCGCCAAACGCGGGCTGTCGTACTCGCACTTGGCGCTCGAACTGCGTAGTCGTGGAGCAGTAAAGGAGCACCCTCTCATGTTGAGAGGAACAAGCACCACGGTTCAACGGCGCACCGTGGGAGGCGCAAGCCGATAGGGAATAGGAGGGCAGATGCCGAAAGTCGCCAAGAAACGCGCTGCGGTCCAAAGCTTGGTCGATCGCACGCGCAAGTACACGCTTGCCGAAGCATGTACGCTCGTGAAGAAGTCCGCTACGGCGAAGTTCGACGAAACGGTCGACATCGCGGTACGGCTCGGAGTGAACCCGCGTCACGCCGATCAGATGGTTCGTGGAGCTGTGGTTTTACCGTTTGGAACTGGCCAAAGCGTTCGGGTCCTCGTCTTCGCCAAGGGCGAAAAGGCGAAGGATGCGGAAGCGGCGGGAGCAGATTTCGTCGGTGAAGCTGATCTGGTGGCCAAGATCCAGGAAGGCTTCATGGATTTCGACCGCGTCATTGCGACGCCGGACATGATGGGATTGGTCGGTAAACTCGGCCGTATCCTTGGTCCGCGAGGTCTCATGCCGAACCCGAAAGTCGGAACGGTCACCGTCGATGTAAAGACGGCCGTTTCTGAAGCGAAGGCTGGCAAGGTGGAGTATCGGGTCGAGAAAGCGGGCATCGTGCACGCACGAATTGGGAAGGTCTCATTCAAGGAAGATGCGCTCGCCAAGAACGCGGAAGCCTTGGTTCAGGCTCTGATTCGCGCGAAGCCATCGACGGCGAAGGGTGTGTATCTACGGAGCATCACCTTGTCGTCGACGATGGGGCCCGGTGTACGAATTGATCCGGTGCATCTCAGCGGTGCGGCGGAGGAGGGCTGAGCATGGAGCGCGCGGACAAGGATGTATTGATCGGCGAGGTCAAGCAGCGTTTCGACCGCATGACTTCTGCCGTGTTCCTCGACTTCAAAGGGCTCAACGTCGCGGTAGTCACCAAACTTCGCGACGAATTCCGGAAGGCCGGCGTCGAGTATCGAGTCGTGAAAAACACGCTCGTTCGCCACGCGATCAAGCATCACAAGTGGGCGAACAAACTCGACGACACGTTGACCGGGATGACGGGCATCGCTTGGAGTTATGAGGATCCGAGTGCGGCTGCCAAGGTCGTGAAGGCCTTTCGCAAGGAAAAAGAACACGAAAAACTCGTGATCAAGGCAGGGCTCATCGAGGGGCAGGTTCTCAATGCCGAAGGCGTAGAGAATCAGTTGGCCTCGATGCCTGGCAAGAACGAGCTTCGCGCGTCACTACTCGCTACGATGGCGGCGCCGATGCAGCAGTTCTTGCAGCAACTCCAAGCTCCTTCTCAGAACTTCGTGTACTTGCTGAAGGCGAAGGAGGACGCGGCCAACAAGGCGGGCTGATTCAGCCTGCGTTTTGCCGTCCGATCGTAAAAAGGGCCTTGCGCCCTGAAGGTTTTGTTTTAGAGACGCGGCCCGGGTGAAAGTACCCGCAGGCGCGTGCAGATGGTCGAAGGAGTCTTGTCATGGCTGAGATCACGCGGGAGCAGATCGTCGATCACCTTTCCAACTTGACGGTCATTCAGATCGCCGAGTTGATCAAGGATCTGGAGAACAAGTGGGGCGTCAAGGCTGCGCCGGCGGCAGTTGCCGTTGCGGCGGGTCCGGCAGCGGCTGCCGAGGCGCCGAAGGTTGAGGAAAAGACGGAGTTTGACGTCGTGTTGGCGAATGCCGGCGCGAACAAGATTCAGGTCATCAAGGCCATCCGTGAGATCACGGGCCTTGGTTTGAAAGAAGCGAAGGACCTCGTCGAGGCCGCTCCGAAGAACGTCAAGGAAGGCGTTTCGAAGGCGGACGCCGAGGACATGAAGAAGAAACTCACCGAGGCTGGTGCAACGGTCGAGCTCAAGTAAGGATCGCCGTTCCCCTAGGAGGGGAAGTGTGATCCGCCGCAACGCGACGGCGGCAGGGGAGAAATGCCCCTGCCGCACGTCCAGTTTTGTATTTCGACGGGTTTGACCAGGCGCGTGTGTCAGGTTTGTCCGTCGGGACCTTTGATGGCTGTTTCGAAGCTTCGAGGCTGATGCTCGGTTTCGTGGAGCGCGATGGCGCATGAGGCGCGCGCACCCGTAGGAGCCGGAGGAATCTCGACGCCGCCCGTCTGCTAGACCACCTTCTGCCTCCGTCCGAATCTGGGGCGTGCTCGTCGCATTATTGACATCCCGAACCTCATCGACATCCAGAAATCAAGCTACGACAAGTTTCTCCAAATGAGTATCCCGCCACATGAGCGGGACGAAGTCGGGCTCCAAGCGGTTTTCCGCTCGGTTTTTCCAATCAAGGACTTCAACGGAACGAGCGAACTGGTGTTCGTCTCGTACAACCTCGAGCCGCCGAAGTACGACGTCGAGGAATGTCGTCAGCGAGGCATGACCTACGCTGCGCCGATCAAAGTCACCAACCAGCTGATGATCTACGACACCCGCGATGGTGGCGAGCGCATCGTGCGCGACATCAAGGAGCAAGAAGTCTACTTCGGCGAATTGCCCCTGATGACCGATACAGGCACGTTCATCATCAACGGCACCGAGCGTGTCGTTGTGAGCCAGCTCCATCGGTCGCCCGGTGTCTTCTTCGATCACGACAAGGGTAAAACCCACTCGAGCGGCAAGTTGCTCTACTCCGCTCGCGTCATTCCCTACCGTGGTTCGTGGCTCGACTTCGAGTTCGACCCGAAGGACATCATTTACGTGCGTATCGATCGCCGTCGCAAGATGCACGCGACGGTGCTCCTCCGCGCGCTCGGGTACTCGACCCAAGACCTACTCAACTACTTCTACTCGACGGAAACCGTTTTCCTCGAGAAGGGTGGCAAGTACGCCAAGAGCATCGAGTACGACCTTCTTGCTGGTCAACGCGCGACGCGAGACATCAAGATCAAAGAAGACGTCATCGTCAAAAAGAACACGAAGTTCACGCGCGCTGCGATCCGCAAGATGAAGGAAGCGAAGCTCGAACGCCTCGGCATCGAGATCGAAGAACTCGTCGGCAAAGTAGCGGCGCACGACGTCGTCGATCCGGAGACCGGTGAAGTCATCATCGAGGTCAACGAAGAGCTCACGGAGTCGAAGCTCGATCGCATTCGCGACGCGAAACTCGACAGCTTCCGCATTCTCTTCATCGATGGTTTGAATGTCGGCTCGTACCTGCGCGACACGCTTTTGGCCGACAAGGTCAAGACGCAAGAAGACTCGATCCTCGAGATCTATCGTCGCTTGCGCCCGGGTGATCCGCCGACGCTCGAGACGGCCAAGACGCTGTTCCAGAACCTGTTTTTCAATCCGGAACGATACGACCTGTCGAAGGTTGGTCGTTTGAAACTGAACTACAAGTTCTATCGCGATCTGCCTGAAGGACAGCGGCCGAACCTCGACCTCACGGTCCTGACGCCGCAAGACATCCTCGAGACTGTTCGACATCTCATCGAGCTGAAGAATGGTCGTGGATCGGTGGACGACATCGATCACCTCGGTAATCGCCGCGTGCGTGCCGTTGGTGAGTTGATGGAGAACCAGTACCGCATCGGGTTGGTCCGAATGGAACGCGCCATCAAGGAGCGCATGAGCATGTCGCAAGAGATCGACACGCTGATGCCGCACGACTTGATCAACGCGAAGCCCGTCAGCGCGGTCGTGAAGGAATACTTCGGGAGCTCGCAGCTTTCGCAGTTCATGGACCAGACAAACCCGTTGTCCGAAGTGACGCACAAGCGTCGTTTGTCGGCCCTCGGTCCTGGTGGCTTGACGCGTGAGCGTGCAGGTTTCGAGGTTCGCGACGTTCACGCGACCCACTATGGTCGTATCTGCCCGATCGAGACGCCGGAAGGTCCGAACATCGGTCTTATCGCGTCGCTTTCGACGTTTGCCCGGGTCAACGAGTTCGGGTTTGTCGAGACGCCCTATCGTCGTGTAGGCGATGGTCGCGTCACCGATGAAGTGACCTGGCTCAGCGCGCTCGAAGAAGAGGGCAAGTACATCGCGCAAGCGACGGCTTCTCTCGATGAATCGCGCAAGTTCCGCGAGAACGTGGTCAGCGCGCGTTTCAACGGCGAGTTCAAGATTGTCCAGGCGGACATGATCGAGCTCATGGACATCGCGCCGAATCAGATGGTCAGCGTGGCCGCCGCTCTCGTTCCGTTCCTCGAGCACGACGATGCAAATCGCGCGCTCATGGGTGCGAACATGCAGCGTCAAGCCGTGCCGCTCATCAAGAGCGAAGCGCCGATCGTCGGTACAGGCATGGAGGCGCGTCTCGCACGTGACTCGGGGGTGTGCGTCGTCGCGCGTCGTCGAGGCATTGTCGAGAGTGTCGATGCAACGCGCATCGTCGTGCGTGCTGCGGGTGAAGGTGCCGAAGTTCCGGACATCTATCACCTGATGAAGTACCAACGATCGAACCAATCGACTTGCTACACGCAGAAACCGATTGTCCGGACAGGCGATCGGGTTGTTGCGGGTGACGTGCTTGCCGATGGTCCGTCGACCGACATGGGCGAACTCGCGCTCGGTCAGAACGTGCTCGTCGCGTTCATGCCGTGGCAAGGGTACAACTTCGAGGACTCGATCCTCGTGTCGGAACGCATCGCGAAGGATGACGTGTTCACCTCGATTCACATCGAGGAGTTCGAATGCGTCGCCCGGGACACGAAGCTCGGCAAAGAAGAGATCACGCGCGACATCCCGAACGTCGGTGAAGAAGCGCTCAAGGATCTCGACGATTCCGGCATCGTGCGGATTGGCGCCGAGGTTCGTCCTGGCGACATCCTCGTCGGAAAGATCACGCCGAAGGGCGAGACGCAGCTTTCTCCCGAAGAGAAGCTGCTCCGCGCGATTTTCGGTGAGAAGGCCGGCGACGTTCGCGACAGCTCGCTCAAGGTTCCGCCGGGTGTGAGCGGTATCGTCATCAACGCTCGTGTGTTTTCCCGCAAGGGCACGGAGAAAGACGAACGCGCACGCGACATCGAAGATCACGAGAAGATGCGCATCGAGCGAACGCGCGACGAGGAGATCAAGATTCTCCGCGATTCGTTCTATCGCCGGGTTCGTGAGATCTTCATGGGCAAGACGACGAACGGCAAACTCGTCGACGACAAGGGCAAAGTCCTTCTCCAGAAGGGTGACGTGGTCACCGAGGAGAACTTGGCGGAGATTCCGCGCAAGTACTGGGGCGAAGTACCGGTCGAAGAAACCGAGCAAGTGCAGCAGATCCTGCGCGACCTCGAGGACATCGTTCGGACGCGCGAAGAGCACTTCCGCGACAAGATCGAGCGTTTGTCCAAGGGCGACGAATTGCCACCGGGCGTGATCAAGATGGTGAAGGTCTACATCGCCATCAAGCGCAAGCTTCAGGTCGGCGACAAGATGGCCGGTCGTCACGGCAACAAGGGCGTCATCAGCCGGATCCTTCCGGAAGAAGACATGCCCTATTTGCAAGACGGTCGTCCGGTCGACATCGTCCTCAATCCGCTGGGCGTTCCGAGCCGTATGAACGTCGGTCAGATCCTCGAGATTCACCTCGGCTGGGGTGCGTTCGAGCTTGGTCGTCAGTTGCAACAGATGGTCGAAGAGCATCGTGCCGCGCATGAAGTGCGGACGAAGCTCAAGGACATCTATGCGGGTGACATGGAGAGCGAAGCGACGGTCGCGCAATTCTCCGATGCGGACGTGACAAACGCCGCAAAGAAGGTTGGTCGCGGGGTGTTTGTCGCGTCTCCGGTCTTCGACGGTGCGAGCGAAGCGGACATCAAGGGCGCCTTGTCTCTCGCGGGTATCCCGCGATCAGGTCAAGCGATCCTGTTCGATGGACGTACGGGTGAAGCGTTCGATCAGAACGTGACCGTGGGCATCATGTACATGCTCAAGCTGCATCACTTGGTCGACGACAAGATCCACGCGCGTTCAATCGGCCCGTACTCACTCGTCACGCAGCAACCGCTGGGTGGCAAAGCGCAGTTTGGTGGTCAGCGTCTTGGCGAAATGGAGGTTTGGGCGATGGAAGCCTACGGCGCAGCGTATGCGCTGCAGGAGTTCCTCACCGTCAAGTCGGACGACGTCATGGGTCGCACGCGTATGTACGAAGCGATCGTGAAGGGCGAGTACACGTTGGAGGCGGGTTTGCCCGAGAGCTTCAACGTGCTCATCAAAGAACTGCAGTCGTTGTGTTTGAACGTTGAACTGGTCGAGACGGGCCTGGAAGCCTCGGCCGCGGAAGAGGAGTGATCTCGAATGCGTGACATCTTCAGCTTCTTCGAGAAGCCCAAGGATCCGCTTTCGTTTAGCGCCATTCGCATCTCGCTAGCGAGCCCGGAGAAAATCCGGGAGTGGTCGCATGGCGAGGTGAAGAAGCCAGAAACGATCAACTACCGCACGTTCAAGCCGGAACGTGACGGTCTTTTCTGCGCGAAGATTTTCGGACCGGTCAAGGACTACGAGTGCAACTGCGGCAAGTACAAGCGCATGAAGCACCG
>DAOMZH010000442.1:0-8699 GCA_035437985.1 Polyangium sp. (in: bacteria)
AACCAGACTTCGATGCAATTGGCTCGTGGCCCTACGCAGAGTATTTCATTCGGAATGCAGCAAGGCTTCGACGTAATCATTCTCGGCGGAGGCCCTGGGGGGTCGACGCTTGCTTCGAGTCTCGCCAAGCGTGGTCGTCGAGCGTTGGTTCTGGAACGCGAAAAGTTCCCGCGTTTTCACATCGGAGAATCGCTGTTGCCATGCTCGCGCGCGGTGTTTTCGTCGCTCGGCTTGGACGAAGAACTCGATCGCCGGTTCATCCGGAAATACGGCGCGCGGTTTTTGTGTTCGGCGACCAAACGCGTGAACACGTATCGATTCGCCGACGCTTTCGAGCCGACGTTCGAATACGCCTACCAAGTTCCCCGAGCCGAGTTCGACAAACTCCTTCTCGATCACGCCAAATCTCTCGGCGCCGAGGTGCGAGAAGAGTGGGAAGCCGTGGACGTGATCTTCGAGGGGTCACGTGCGGTAGGTGTGCGGGCACGTGACCGGCACGAGCCCTCGCGCATCGTCGAGCTACACGCGCCCATCATCGCCGATGCAACAGGTCGCGACACGCTCGTCGCTTCGCGAACGAGGCGCAAAGCTCACATCCCGCGTCTCGACAAAACCGCATTTTTCTCGCACTTTCGCGGTGCCTCGCGGCAAGAAGGTTTGGAAGAAGGAAACATCCAGATCGTCATCTTCGAACACGGCTGGTTCTGGTTCATCCCGTTTCGCGGAGACCTCACGAGCGTCGGAGCGGTCATGTCGTCCGAGTGGATCAAGCAGAAGCCCAAAGGCGAAAGCCTCGATGCGTTCTTCATGCGCACGGTGGAACTTTCTTCATGGGCGAAGGAATTTCTTTCGGGGGCAAAGCAAGAACGTCCCGTCGGTGCGCTGGCTGATTTCTCGTACCGCATCGACGAGCTCGCCGGTGATGGTTGGCTCTTCGTGGGCGACGCAGGCGGGTTTCTCGATCCGCTGTTTTCAACGGGCGCGCACTTGGCGATCCAAGGCGGATTCATTGCTGCAGAAACGATCGACGACGCGCTCAGTCAAGGCGACGTGTCGCATGCTGCGTTCAAGCAATACGAAGCGGCCGTGCGTTATGCCGTCGATTTGTTTCTCGGGGTGGTGCAGGGGTTTTACGCGGGACAGTTTCGCGAACTTCTCTTCGAGGAAAACCAACGCAAGGCGATGCGCAAGATCATCACGTCGATCTTGTCGGGCGATGTTTTTCATCAAAAGAAACGGCCGCAGTGGGCACCGTTTGTCCGGGGACTCTACCCCGCCGACGTGCCTCAGTTTGCCGGGTGAAACGTCACGCGATCACTTGGCTGCAGCGTTTTGCGGAAGTTCGGCGAGTTGCGCTTTGCACGTCGCCGCCAAGTTTGCTTTGGTCGATTCGAACTTCGCCGTCTCGCGCCACGCAGCTTGCATCGCCTTGAACCCAGGCTCGCGTGCCGATCGCGCTTCGGCAGGAAGCGTCTCGAGAAACGCCTTCATCTTCTCGACGTACGCGTCGCATTCCGCAACGCCGATCGCGCCTTCCGCAGCCGCTGCTGGCTCTTCACCAACGCGTTCTTTCGAGCAGCCAATCGACGTCAAGGCCACCAGCAATAGTGCACTCGTTGCTTTCCACATCGTCTTTGCCTCCCTCACCGAAGTAGCGTCGTTGGCATCCATCGATCGTGCCACAGCCCGATCGAGGTACAAAGATTGTCGCAGTCGACCGCCTCACGCATGCACGAGCAAAATTGCGTGTTCTTGCCGCGGTCGATGAGCAAAGGCCCGTCGCGTAGGTTCGTGAAAATGCAGCCGTTCTTGCGAGGCAACCGCTCCAAGTCGCAAGCGTGTCTTCGGTAAAACTCGGCGCAAGGAATCGACGGCATACATCGGTTTGCCCGCAATCACACTGTCCGCCAACAAAAGTACGGCCATACCGGACCCAACGAGCACGCGATCCATCGCGGCAAGTGCGGCCCCGATCTCTTGCTCCCACCGCACCGATCCTTCGGCAGGACCCAAGGCATCGAGACGTCGACGGGCACCAATTTCGTTGGAGGCGAAACGATCGGCCCGTAGACCAAGCCACCGCAAACGCACTTCGTGATGAGCCAAGTAGTCGTACACGCCTGGATATGGAGGCGAAGTGACGATCAAATGCACCGACCGATCGTCGACGCCTTCGAGCACCCGCGCATCCCCCTCGAGCACGCGCGCTGGCGGAGCGTTTGTCATGACTGATGCGATTTCGCCAAGCTGTTTCGTGAGCTCTTCCGTCTTGCGCACGAACAAACGCGAAGGAAAACCGGCCGCAATTCGCCGAGGAAGTTCACGATTCGACGTGTCCGACGTTCGGCGACTCAGCTTCGTGAGCAGCGACGACAACACGAGTTCCAAATCAGCACGCAGGTACGGAGCGTTTGTCTTGGCAACTCCCGCGCGCAGACCATCGAGTTCCAGAAGTACATGGCGATCGAAGAGTTCGAGATCTTCCGTTCCGTAGCGACGAGTGGGTCCAGCTTTCGCTTGGCGTCGTTCATCGGCATGAGCGGCAACCGCGCGAGCTGCTTCGACGAGCACGCTTCGGTCTTGTTCGGATGCCGCACGCACTTTGCGCGTCGCTAGACGCACGGCGAGGGGATTGGCATCGACGCCGATGGCTCGCCGTCCAGCAAGTCGCGCTTCGACGAGCACCGTGCCACTGCCGCAAAACGGATCGAGCACGGTGTCACCGGAACGTGAAAACGCTTCGATCAATCGTCGCGCCGTGAGCGGATGCATCCGCGCCGGATAACTGTGAAACCCATGCACGTGCGCGCGTGCCGCTTCCTCGGCGACCGCGGACGTGGGGACATCGAGCGCGAGCGAAAGTCGTTCGCCCAAGTCGGCATCGCCGTGCACTTCGACGTCGCCTCCGACATGCGACAAGGCGCGGCGTACGTTGGGTTTGGGGCGAGGGGCGCCATGTGCAGCCCGAGGCCCCAAGTGCTCGGCTTGGGGTTTGTCTCGACGCTCTTTCACAAACGCTCGCGTTTCGTCTGTTGCTCCACAGCCAAAGCTTCGGCTTCGGCCTGCGCTTCTGCTTCGGCGGCCAAATCGCGTTCGGATGTATCCGTCGACGGCGTTTCGACGCGCACGCGAAGAGCTCGATACGCAAGGTTTCCGTCAGGACGAACCACATCATTTGCTTCGAGCAAAGCGAGCAGTTCTTCGGCTTGTGATTCTTCGATGCGTAACGCTTTGGCCAGCGACGTGGCGGTCACTGGGGTCTTGCTCTGCTCGACGACATCGATTGCTGCAGCCATCCAAGCTTCATCGATCGCGATGGGAATTTGTTTGCTGAGGCGTGCCGAGCGCGACACGAGCCACGCGGTGAGTGCCGTGAGGGGACCTGCGGTGGACAAACCCGCCAAGAAGAGCCATAGGCCCAAGTTCCAACCAGCGGCGATGCTGACGATGCCTGCGAGGCCCAACATGCCGATGATGCCGATCGCGGACAAACCTGCAGCAAACGCCCCACCACGCGTCTTGGCGCGACTGTTGCGCGTTGCTTCGGCGCGTTTCAGCGCGGCGGTTTCTTTGGCCCCGCGACGCGTTCGCGGAGCTTGAAGCGGGACGCGCGGTCCTCCACAAACGTCACAGCGATAGCGGAATTCAGGATCGGGTGAACACCCCGTGGTGGCGCCACAAAGAGGACACGTGTCGATACGTTGTGAAGTTCCGCAGCGCGGACAAACCGCGGCGCCATCGGGGACATTTGCGCCGCAAGCTTTGCAATCAGGGGATGTCGTGGCGATCGTCACGATATTTCGAAGGCGAAAGATTTCGCGTCGCCTTGGCGCTCAGCAAATCCTGCGGTGGTACTCGGCCGAAGCCGTCGTGCACAGCATGTAGTCCGGGCCCGTCCACGTGACCAGGGGTCTTCGGTGCTCTCTGCAGAAGTACGAAGGTGCTGCACGGTCGAGTTCGGTGCGCGTGATTTTGGTGCAATTGGCGTACGGCAAAGCGCCGATCTACATGCAAAGATGGCGGCCATGCCGGAACGTTGGGCTCGAGCCAGCAGCAATACCGCCGTTGGGACAATCGCTGGTGCCTATGCTCTCTTGGCATGTTTTGCCGGATCCTTGTCGTTCGTGCTTCGTGACGATGCGCCTTGGGTGCACCCCAAACCATGGCTCGCCGCTCCGCCTCTCACGGCAACACTGACCAGCACGCTCTGTGGCATCGCTACCGCTGCAATCGTCGTTCTCTCCACGCGGTTCGTCGTGGGCCGATTCGTGTGGGCGCAACGTTTGCACTCGGAATTACGACCCGTCGCTCAAGACCTCACGATCGGACAAATCTTTCTCCTCGCCGGACTTTCGAGCCTGGGCGAAGAAGTTCTGTTCCGCGGTCTATTGACCCCAACCTTGGGCGTGCTCGCCTCGTCGGTTCTTTTCGGCTTCTTGCATCAAACGCGCGGCCCGAGTCGTTGGGTCTGGGCGACATGGGCAATGGCCGTCGGCCTCGTGCTCGGAACCATCTTCGCCGCGACCGGCTCACTCGTCGGGCCGCTCTTGGCCCATGCCGTCGTCAACGCCGTCAACCTCGGTTATCTGCGCGACCACGACCCCGAGGAAAACGGTCGACAGAGGCATCTCATCTGACCCGAGCTACCGCAGCGCCGTTGGAGATTCCAAACAGCGCATGAGCCGGGAAGAGGCTAAGCTCGGCAACGTGACGGAGCGAAAGCGGATTGTCGTGGCCATGAGCGGAGGAGTCGATTCTTCCGTAGCGGCAGCTCGACTTTGCGATGCCGGATATGACGTCATTGGCGTCACCCTGCATCTTTGGGACTACCCCGACGATCGGTCGGAACGTGGTCGATGTTGCGCCCCCGAAGATCAACACGACGCCCGCCGCGCCGCGGATCATCTGGGCATTGCGCACTTCACCTTCGATCGCCGCGAGCTCTTCAAAGCGCACGTCGTCGATCCGTTCGTGTCTGGATACGTCGAAGGAAAAACCCCAAGTCCCTGCATCGCTTGCAATCGTTCCGTGAAGATGCGCGAGCTTTTTCCGCTCGCTGATCGCCTCGGTGCCGAGCTCGTGGCCACCGGCCACTATGCCCGGACCGAGGTGGGTTCCGACGGGAAAACGCGCCTTTTCCGCGGCAAAGATCGCGTGAAGGATCAGAGCTACTTCTTGCACATGTTACGCCAAGACGAACTCGCGCGCCTCGTGCTGCCCTTGGGGGATGCCACGAAGGAAGAGGTCCGAGCGGAGGCCCTGGCGCGTCGGCTTCCTCGGGCCGACAAGGGCGAAAGCCAAGAGCTGTGTTTCGTGCCGAATGGGCGATATGGATCTTTCGTCAGCGAGCGGGCAGGGCAGGGGCGAGTTCGTCCAGGTCCCATCGTTGACGATCGAGGTCGCGTGGTGGGGCAACACGAAGGCGTGCATTTGTTCACGATCGGTCAGCGCAAAGGCATTGGCGTGGCGCTTGGACGTCCCGTGTTCGTTGTCGGCATTGATCCTGAAGATGCCACGGTGCGGCTCGGGGACGAACCGGCGCTTTTCGCGACTGGCGCAATGCTCCGCGAGGGAGCTTGGAGCGACGATGTGGTGTTTCCCCTGGAGGCCGATGTTCGGGTACGTGCGCGCCACGATGGTCAACGCGCCACGATCGATCGTTCGCTTGATCCAGCGACAGGTCTGGACACCTATGTCGTTCGTTTTCACGAACCCGTGAAAGCTGTTTCGCCCGGACAAATCGCGGTGGCGTACGACGGCGAGCGCGTATTTGGCGGGGCCCTCATTACTTCGGCGTTGCACGACGGAGCTGGGGGTGCGGCATGAGGTCCATTTTTGGGGCAGTCTTGTTTGTCTTGCCGATTTGTACGGGTTGCTCGCTCGGAGAAGGCGAAGGCGATGTGAAGAGCGATCTGCTGAGTGCGAAGGATTGCTGGACGGGATCGTACGACCTGCAGCCGGACTTTTTTGCGGCGGTACCGTCGCAGGATTCGGTGAACATTCGCGTGCAACGCGGGACGGACATTCAAGAGGTGTCCGACGGTTTGGCGGTGCTCATCGAGGATCTGGGGAAGGTGCACGAGGGGTGGATCGACAAACCAATGGTCGTGACGTTATCTCCGGGCATTTTGCCGCCTGGAGCGACGTTTCCTTCACCTCCGCCCGAGGGCCAACCGCCTGTGCACGTAGCGCTCTACATGCAGAAGTCGTGTCACAACCAAAATACCGTCCTTTATGCAATAGGCGGCTCGGTCACGTTTCATTCATTGTTCAGCGGCGATCTCAATGAAGACAACGCGGCGGAAAAGTTCACGGATGCGGAGTTTTCGGTCTGGATGGGGGATCCGCGGGACGCGCCGGTAGGCAAAGCGGCGGATCAAATTCCGGCGGAAAATCAATCGCAAGTCACCGGTTTTTTCCGTTTTTATTTCGAGCGTGGACAGCCCGGTCAGCCATTTCCCTGAACGAGGGCTTTTCAGCGTTCGCAAGCATGCTGCTTCCCTGAACACCGGAGCATCGGTCCTTTTTTCGAGTCGAATGGAAAGAAGGAGCGATTTCGCGTTAAGATTCTTGCTGCGTCATGGCCCAACCTCCGCCTCGACCTGCGGCTGCCCGATCGGGCGGACCGGCGGCAGCGACAACGAACGCCCCCTCTTCGTCGTCCTCTTCTGGTCCTCGTCCGAAGGAACCCGAAAAGGAACTACCCAAAACGTTTTTCCTCGGCCGCTACCGCGTGGTCGACGAGATCGGCGTGGGCGGCATGGCCAGCGTGCATCTCGGGCGCATGGACGGGCCGGGCGGATTCCAGAAATGGGTCGCGATCAAGCGCATCCATCCGCATCTCGTCGAAGATGATCAGTTTGTCGACATGTTCCTGGACGAAGCCCGCATCGCGGCAGGCATCAACCATGCGAACGTCGCGCAAGTCTTCGATCTCGGCAAAGACGACAACACGTACTGGATCGCGATGGAGTACCTCCACGGCGAACCTTTGCGCGAGGTCATGCGTCAGGCCGAAGAACGGCGGATGAACATCACGCCTGAGCTCGCTGCGCGCATTTGCGCGGACGCGGCCGAAGGTTTGCACGCTGCGCACGAGTTGCGCGGGAAAAACGGCCAACTCCTCGGCCTCGTGCACCGTGACGTAACCCCCCACAATCTGTTCGTCACGTACGACGGCTACACCAAGGTCGTCGACTTCGGCATCGCCAAAGTTGCCGATCGCCTTGCTTCGACGCGTGCCGGAACGCTCAAGGGCAAACTTGCGTACATGTCCCCAGAGCAGGTTCGTGGTGCCGATGTCGATCGCACCACCGACGTGTTTGCCCTGGGGGTCGTCCTTTGGGAACTCACGACAAACCAACGTCTTTTCCGTATGGACACCGACCTCGATACCCTCGAGAAAGTCCAAGCGTGCATCGTTCCCCCGCCTTCGACGATCATTCGCGGGTACCCACCGGGCCTCGAACAAGTCGTCTTGAAGGCCCTCGCGAAAAACAAGAAGGATCGTTACGCAACCGCGCGCGAGTTTTCCCGAGCGTTGCAAGGCTTCTTGATGCAACGCGGAGCGTTTGTCGGACCTGAAGAAGTCGCGCAGTTCGTCCGGAACGTATTCAACGAACGGATTGCCAAGCGGGAAGCGCATTTGTCGTGGGCAGCGGAGGTCACGTCGAACATCGACCTGGACAAACTTCGCGCCCAACAAAATGCGGCGGTGGCTGGTGGCGGCGATGCTCTCGAAGCAGTCGATGCCGACGAGAAGAAGCACAAGTCGCAGTCGAAATCGGCGGTGCAGCCAATGGCGCGAGGAGCATCGGGTCTTCCGGCGCCAAACGAACCGTCGGGCCTGATGGCTGCGGATTCGTTGATGGACGACGACGAGGACATTCCGACCACGGTGGCCACGCGCGAGCACATGGAGAAGGCTGCGGCTGGGGGTGCGATGCGCATGCCTGGTCCGGCGGATCTGCGCATGGGGGCGAAGCCTGCCGCGGGAATGCCTGCATTTGGCGGGCCAGCCGGTGGTCGCGACGAACGCACGGCTGCGCTTCCGGGTGGTCTTGCAGCGATGGAAGAGGTCGACGATCTCAACTCGACGATCGCGATGCCGGCGAACGCGAAGATCGCCGATCCTGGGCCGCCGAAAAACTTTGGCCAACCACCCCGGCCCAACTCGGGGTTTGGCGGTTTTGCACCGGCGAGCAATTCACAACCGGGTTTCAACGGACAACCTGTATCGGCCACGCAGCCCAGTGTGGGTTTTGGACAGCCGCCGATGCCGAGTTATCCGCCGCAGGGGCACCAGCAACCGATGCCCACCGCTGCGTTTCCGAGCGTTCCTCCGTCGGGACCAACTCCGCAACAGCAGCAACAAATGGCGCAAGCGATGTACGGTCGCGGCAATCAGTCGCAGATCGAAACGGCGATGTCGCTGCCGCGACCTGATCCGGCGCAGTTGTGGATGGCCCAGCAACAAGCTGGTGCGCATCAACAAAAGAAAAACACGGGCGTTGTCATTCTGGTGATCGCGCTCGTGGCGCTCAGCATCATCGGCATCGGTGTGCTCGTGTTCTTCAAGTTGAAGGCTCAAGCGCCAACGCCCACGAAGGTTCCCGAAGCGGTTGTCGCGCCAAGCGCAGCTCTTCCCACCGTCACGACGCCTGCTCCCGCGCCTGCGCCCGCGCCGGCACCTACGCCCG
>DAOMZH010000443.1:0-1747 GCA_035437985.1 Polyangium sp. (in: bacteria)
TTCGAGCGACGTCGACCGACGATTTCGGGCGCGCAGCAGATAATTCAACAGACTGATTGCCCATGGCTCCAACGGAGGGCATCGAACCCCCATCTCACCGCTTAACAGGCGGGCGCTCTACCAAGATTGAGCTACGTTGAAATGAGCAGGGGTTTGGCTTGCGCTACCCCTGCAATCTTGCGTTTTTCGTATCGATATTCAGTTTTCAGAGATCGGCGGCCGACGAATCGGACACGCATGGTGGATCTGGAGGGGATCGAACCCTCGCCTACCGGTTAAGAGCCGGCTGCTCTACCTTTGAGCTACAAATCCAATTCGAACCTGTACGGCGTGCGTATGCACGCACGCTGGTGTGGACGGGAGGAATTGAACCTCCAAGCTCATAGCGGACGGTTTACAGCCGTCGGGGCTCGCCAATGCCCAGCATCCACAAATCAATCATTTTCGCCCCAAACCCCATAACGACGAAGGCCGCCTGGGTCTCCCGGGCGGCCTCCTTTACGTCGTCGGTTGCTCGACGATTTCTAGGATCCACCCATTTTGCTGCGAGGGCTATCGCTCTCCTGGCCACGATACAGGTCCATTGGCGACACGAGGAGCACGCCTTCATGCTTTATCGTATTCAACCGTTCGGACTTCGTATTCGCTCCCATGACCATTCCCTCGTGCGTTTCGTTTTGACTCTCGTTACTTCGTTCTATTCGACGTTCGGGCTATTTTATTTCATCACTCTTTGTCGATTTTATTTTTTTTCTCTTTCTCTCTTCTTTAGTACCGGGGGCTGGAATCGAACCAGCATTGGCGGATTCAGAATCCGCTGTTTTGCCATTAAACGACCCCGATATCAGTCTGTCGACCAATAAAAGACCCGGGAGGGTTCGAACCTCCACACTCCTGCTTCAAAGGCAGGCGCTCTGCCCATTGAGCTACGGATCTATGCGCGTGTCTACCAGGCCTTATGGATAAGCAACCAAACTCGGTTACCGAGCCGGTCACCACCATTCCGTCCCTCGACCTCGCCCCTCACTCTATTTCATTTTGACGTCCGAGTCAAGATTTCATTTGCATCGCGATGTCGATTTTTTATTTTTTGTATCACCCCGACAACCTCCACAATCTCCTCCTTATATAGTGGACCCGAGAGGGCTCGAACCTCCACATTTCCGCTTAAAAGGCGGCTACTCTACCATTGAGTTACGGATCCCAAACCTTCGAATACACCTCCGGCAGCATTGCAATGAAATCATTGCAATCACGACCGTCGGGTACACGATCCCCATTCGAGCTCCCTGCACCCATTAAATCAGTTCAATGGATACACGTCGCCCGTTGCCGGTCATGTCCAGATTCAAACCTCGAGCACCCTAGGAAAAACCATACCATTCAAATCGAATGCGCAGATCTATCCCCAAAGCGCCGAGCCAATATCGGCACAACCCGCCCCGAATTCGCTTTTTTGCCTCGAACGAGAAACGAATACACGTCTCCCGCGCGAGGGAATAGGCCCTCGTCATTGAATTCACTCGGCTGCTAGCCCAATGAATCCGCTCGATTGACCGCCGGACGTGGCCGCCTATCGATTGACCTGCCGCGCGCCTCGATTCTCGGTCGACCATGCGAAAAACCCTCGAAAAGGTTCTTCGCGCAGTCCCCCAGCGTCGGGACGCTCGTTATGATCCTTCAATATGCCGCCAAAAACGCCGAAGGCCGCCTGGGTTCTCCCGAGGCGGCCTTCGCATTCGTCCAT
>DAOMZH010000443.1:1847-8695 GCA_035437985.1 Polyangium sp. (in: bacteria)
CAAAAACGCCGAAGGCCGCCTGGGTTCTCCCGAGGCGGCCTTCGCATTCGTCCATTCTCTAGACGCTTTGCGCTACCGCCTCCACTCCTTATCCAGGTTACCGAGTTTCCGCGAATCACTGCGGCTATACTCAGTTCGCCCAAATTTAGGGGCCGGGATGATTGATGAAAGGACATGATGATTGCCCGCCGGCTTTCCGCCCAAAATAACGCCCAAGCTACCTTGCATCTGCAAGGCGCTCGGCGCGGTTGGTTCGGAAGGCTGGAGGCAAAACAACATGTGAATACTCTCGCGGTCGATTCTACCAGACCCTAAACCACTTTGCAACAAAAAAGTTTCTAACAATTTCATTTTTTTCTGGCCCGCATCCACCACGAAAATAATGCACAGCGTTGACCGCCTACGACGCGCCCTCCAAACATTCGACATAAGACGGAGCAAGGCACCCTCTGAAAACGCTCGCGGGGATGAGCTCCTACGAGCGCAACCTCACGTCAACCACGGGCCAGCAGCCTGCACACAAACGAAAGTTCGTGGGCCCGAGGCACGCCGCCCGATGCGGGGGCGATTTCGATCGTTATCCAACAACGCCCTGGAGCTACCTCTCGGCTCGGGCCCATACGATTCCGAATGCGAATTCCCGGCCCGTGTAATCCCCGGGGGCGAGAACGGTTTCCTCCGCGTGACGCTCGATGGCCCGGGCCAGTTCGTCAATCGAAACGTTTGCATCGACAAACTTGCGGACGATTCGCGCCAGAGCTTCTTCGGTGATGTTCGTCAGGCGTGACAAGATCAAAAGAACATCTCCTGGACCCAAAACGACGTCGAACGTATCGACTCCCACGCCCGAATGCGTGAGACACCCGAGGCCGCTCATGATGACGTTGCGGGGAAGCTCGATGCCCGCTGGCATATCGATGCTTTTGGCCAGGCGCGACTGCACCAAATGCAAGTAATGAGCAACCACGAGGTTTTCGAATTGCTCGGTCCCGGCCCGCAACAGCAAAGCGAGCCCAATACCCGAGTGCACTCCGCGTACGTGCGTTCCTTCAATGGTCACGGCGATGCAGCTCGCCAGCAAACCGTGGATGCGATCGTGATTGGGTACGTTACGGATGACGCGGTCAATCTCGACAAACAGCTTTTCGAGGTCCCGGGGAAGGGCCGAGATATCCCCAAAATCTGCATGACATTCGTTGAAGACGTATTCAGCGGCCTTTTTTGATTGCATGGCGCCGGCCCATCCCCAATCATCTTGAAAATCGTCCGCGGCCCCGACAAACTTGGTTTTGGTTTCTGGATTTACGAATCTTCCGCAAATGGGTCGTACCGACAAAAGCACCCCGAGCCATCCCGTGCAATGCCCACCGAGGCCATCCGCGACGACGAGTAATCCTTCTTGTACGCCAGCTCCGACGTCGACGGTTCGACCGTCATGCGCCGAGTAAAAGCCGACGGTCGTTTCGGTGGAAAGAGTGTTCATCATGCGCAGTGTACCTCAGGTGTGGGCGCTCGTGCGCATTATTTGGGTTTTGGGTGTCGTTCGTCAATGCAAATTCCCTTTTGCGCCGAGCATTTTCCGTCGTCCCACCGGCCAATGCCGTGCCCGCGGCGTTCGATGTCGTCATTGTACGCGAGAAACGGGAGTCGCACGCATCTCTCTCGAGTAGGGACCCAATTCAACCCGCGACAAACGCATTGTACGTGATCGCGAGCCACCCGGCGAGGAAAAACAATCCGCCGAGGGGCGTAATGGCACCAAGCTTGCGATAACCTGTCAAAGCCATCACGTACAAGCTGCCCGAAAAAAGAAGAATGCCGCCAAGGAAAAGCCACGGCGCGACCGAGCTCCCGGTCGTCATTGGGGTGGGTCGCAATGCTCCGAGTGCAATTGCGAGCGCGTGCACGAGGTGATATTGCGCGGCCGTTTGCCACCAGGCGACGCGTTGCTCGCCATCGGCTTGCTTTTGGGCCCAATTCTTGAGGCCGTGTGCACCAAAGGCGCCAAACGTGACGCCGAGAAAACCGAGGATTCCGGAGAGCAGGAGGGAGATGCGTTCCATGCGGCAAGCATGACGTGAATCGGCGCGGTTGGCACTGTCACGGAACGTGAGATCATGAAAACCAGGGTTTCGACGGTCGATGCCAGGAAAGATCACAATTCTCTTGTACGATCGAAGCGAGCTCTGGTAGAGTGCCCGCTGATCACGATCATCCGCAGATCGAGCGGATGATCCGCACGAGTCACGCTGACGCGCATGCCCCCCGGCCCAGGAGCCTCGCTTCGATGACGACGACCAATGACGGTACGACCGAGCCTGCAACCACTGTAGTCAACGCCCCCGCGAATCCTGCGAATAACGAAGCAGAAGAACCGATTCCGGCAGCAGCGGAAAGACTCGCAAAGCGGCTGCGCCCCGTGCTCCATCCAGGCATCAAGGCGCTCGAAAAGAAAGTTCTCGCCACATTCTCCTGGGAGCGGCAGGGAAAAAAAGAATCGACGTCCGTTGTCCTGAAGGAAGTCAAAGATCAACGCGCCGGCGCATCGAACGTCATTTTTACTTTGGTATGGCAACCCAAAGGCGGCAAAGAAGTCGACATTCAGGTCAATGCCACCCTCACCGTTCAAGTGCAACGTGGCGGACGAGCAACACTCATGCTGCTGCTTCGAATGCATGATGGTTCGCGTGGTTTGCCCTTGGCCCGAAGCGAAAACCTCTTGAAGTGGGAGGCAGGTGAAAAGAACGTTGCCGCATATCCTTATCCCAGCTCGGCTATTGGAGTCGAACGTGCGGGTCAGGTGTGGTTCCCGAAAGATCCAACCGATGCGGTCATCAAACGAGAACTGGGCTTCGAGGGGAAAGCCTCGTACGGTGAATTAGGATCATATTGGCCTTATTTCAGCGAAAGCAAAGGATGGCAAGTTGATTTGCCTCCATTGCCGGCTCCATTGGGTGAAGCAATGGCCAAGGATATCCCAGAGAGTTGGGGCAAGGTTGCCCTGGCATTCGCTATCTGGGTGACTCTCGTGCAGCCGTTTCAACAAGCCGAATCGGGTGATGCCGCGGCAACCGTCGATCCGACGACGTACGGATTGCCAGCCATTGCGCATTATTGGCCACCACGAGCCGTCAATCTCGATCCAAACCGCGTGTACGCCGAGCTATCGAAGACATTGCTTCTTCCGTGGCACCTCGTCGCTGCCGCATGTGCGTCGTTGAACGCAGGTAAACACGTCATTTTTACCGGACCCCCGGGTTGCGGTAAATCCAAAGTCGCCATTGCTCTCGCCCAAATGGTACGTAATGCCGAACCCGTCATTGCGACGGCTTCGCCTGCGTGGACGGCGGGAGATCTGGTTGGCCGCTATTTACCGCGTCGTGACGGCAAGGGGCTCGAGTTCAAGCCGGGATTTTTCTTGCGCGCCATAGAATCCAACCGGTGTCTCGTCATCGATGAATTCAATCGGGCGAACATCGACCAGTGTTTCGGCGAGTTGTTTGCGGTATTCGCTGGCGACCCCGTCGAATTGCCCTTCGAGCAAGCCATCGAGGAGGCAGCAGCTCCGGCCACAGCCCTGGTAAATCCAGGCGATGGTACGGCTTCTGGCAATATGCCTGGGCCCCTCGACGGGAATGGAAATGCGATTGTCGTGCCCAAGGAACCGCGTCATGCAACGGTCCGCATTTTACCGACATCGTATACCAAGCGGCAGGGCATTCGTGCAGAAGACGAAGGCGTTAGCTATCGCGATTACAAGGTCAGTCCGGAATTCCGCTTGGTCGGAACGATGAATGACGCCGACCGCGCGCAGCTACATCAGCTTTCATTTGCGCTATTGCGCCGATTCGATATCTTGCGCGTTGAAGCGCCGGCTCCCGAAAAGGTCAAAGAATTCATTGGCAACCACATCGCCAAGATTGCGGATGCCATGGATAAATCAGCGTACCAATTCGAGGGACAAGGTACGAAGGATCTTTTGCATCGGTTGCGAAACGATTATCTCGAGCCACTTTTCGGCAATGTCTCGCCAAAGAACGACAAGGGAGCAACGCCATTCGTGGACCTCGTTGCGGAGCGAGCCATTGGGCTCGCCACGGTCGAGGACATTCTGCGTTTTCTTGCGGAAGGTCTTCGCTGCCCGAATGAAGGGGAAAAGGTTTCGACGAGTGGCATCAAGGAACCGGGGTTGGCCGCGGCCGCCTCTTACTTGGCTATGGCGCTCGTGCTGAGCGTATTCCCGCAGCTCGACGCACTTGATAGTGCTCGACGCTGGGCCGCCATTACGCATATTCTCACGATATTCCACCGGGATGGCAAGGGCGCACCATTCGTGCATATCGAAGGAAAACGTGACGACAAGACCGGAAAAGTATCCTATCAACTGGTAAAACCATCCGCTCGCTCGTTCCGTCCCAAAGACATAAATAAAGATAACGAGATTTCGGTCGCTGAATATTTGATTGGCGAATTGTCGCTGCAATATCAGGATGTCAGCGACGAGCAATGGGAGAATCTCGTGCGGACGACGGGCGCATAATCCATGAAGCGAACGGCGGTCGCCTCCATTGCTTCGCGGCACATTTCAGCACTTCCTGCACGGAAGCCCGTCGAGATGCGCGAGGATCTCGATTTATTCGTCGACCAAGTGTGCTGGCTGGGCAAGCATCTACGCGATCCGAGCCGGCTCGGGGTAATGAGTTGGCTCGGGAGAGCATTACGTCCTGAAATTCGCGACTACTTGCGGTCGTTTTTCCGGGCCGATCATCCTGCGCATATCGAGGCCGAGCTCGAACTGCTCACGCTGCTCCGGCGGCCCTGGCAAAAACAGGCGCCTCAATATTCGCGGCTGGATATGCCCGAGCGTAACGTCGACTGGGCAAGAACGCATGTGGAAGAGCTGACTTCGCCCCCAGTAAGATTTTGGGCGCGGGATATGGTTCCAATGCTGGACGGCGGGCTGCTTGCCGGTCTCTGTTCGCTCGGACGAACCATGCTCGACCTCGGGACGTTTGGGAATGTTAGCGACGAGCGACGAGCCACTCGTAATGCCTTGCGCGATGCCATTGCCCGGGTCGCGCGCGCCGTTGGTTATCGCGATGGAGCGTACACGCATTTGCACGAGCAGCGATTGCTGCGCATGGGCGGGGAAACTCGGAAGAGCGCATTGACTCTTCGGGAGTACCTTGCGTTTTGGCGCGAGAACTTTGGAGCAGACGACGATGTTGTCCGTTTGCGGGCATTCGCGCAAGAAATCGAAGAAGCCGATTTGCGTTGTGGACAGCGGACCCTCGATAGTCTGCTGGAACTTTCTGCGGCTATTTCTATTGCGCGTGCCGCAATGGAGACGCGGGATGCGGTGGATTTGCCCAATGGTATTCGTTGGGAAATCGAAGATGTCGACGAGCGGGACGAACGGAATGTTCCCAGCATGGTTCTACGATGCGGCGCGCTGTCGTGTAGCATTTCCAAAAGAGCTCCCAAAGGTGATACTTTGGTATCATTGTTGACGGGAATGGGTATCCCGGCGCGTGGAAATCAACCGGATATCGTAGTGACGTTTTCAAAGCAATATGGCGACGGGCAATCAAATGAGATTGTGGTGCTTGCCGATGCGAAACGTAATGCTGGGCAAGACGGCCGAGGGTATTTGACGACATCCGTTGAAACGGCGGCAGTTTATGCGGTTTCGTTTGGCCACATGATGGGTTTGCGATTTCATCCTGATGGGCAGGGACGAATCGATGGCGACGTTTTGCCCGCGGTCTCGCTCTTCTGCCGGCAAGGCGTGAAATTGATTGCGGGTGCGGGGCCTCGTCGTGAGGATATCGTGGCCCGGCTGCGCAGTTCGGAGCGTTTGCCAGCGATTATGGCGCTCGACGTGGGCCATTTCTTTATGGGCGACGGGAAAGCGAAGTGGAATCCGGCCATCGTGAGCGCCTGGTTCGGACGCATTGCGCGCGAGGCATCGGCGGCGCTCGACCAGAAAGCGGCCAGCAGTCGGTCCAATGCGGAGGGACAAGACAATTCCACCGGTGCACGCTCGGTTCCGCCACCGCCACGGCGCGAGCGTGGACGACGCGAGAGTGGTGGGGTAGGGTGAGCGAATCGTCGTGACCACCTGCGCTTACCATTCTGCAACCATCCAAGAATTTCTCAGCACCGACGAAAACCTCGTGCTCGGGCAGCTCGTGCGACGCAGAAGGACGCGTGGATCGAACAAATACGCATTCTCGAGACAGTCCTTCTGCCCTATGCAAAACGCGGAAAGCTTTATCTCGAATATTCCGTACCCCGTTTGGGAAAACGTATCGATACCGTCTTGATCATTGACCACGTCGTTTTCGTCCTCGAATTCAAACTGCTCGCTTGATTCAACACCCAATCACCTGGACAATTCGCCGACACTGGTGCTACGGTGTGCCCAATGCCTCGTTTCTCCCCCGTTTCGCTCGTGACGCTTTTCGTTTCCATTGCCGGTGCAGGCGCCTTGGCCGCGTGCACCACGACCGCCATCGTCGAGGTGCAAACGCCAGCCAACACCACGATTGCCCTCGAAGGCTTGGCACCTCAATGGCGCTCGAACGCCACAGCGTACCTCAATGGCCGCGCTACACAATGGCTGTCTTCGCCTCCACCCATTGCCAACATCAAATGCGCTCTCTCGTGCCATACCACCTTTCCGCTCCTCCTTGCTCGGCCAGCCCTCGGCACTCCTGCAGCCGTCGGCCCAGCCGCAGATGCGCGAATTCGCATTGAAGCCCGCGTGTTGGAACGTGCCCAAGGAACCGCGATTCCCATGTACGGGAAAAACCAGGACGAAAAAACCAAAGAATCGCACGCGACCG
>DAOMZH010000444.1:0-8693 GCA_035437985.1 Polyangium sp. (in: bacteria)
AACGCGTCGTCGTCGCGACGGTCATGGCGCGACATGGATCTGCGCCGTGCACACCTGGACAAAAGCTGGCCCTTTTTCAGGATGGTTCGGCGCTTGGAACCGTCGGCGGAGGTGCCGTGGAACGTGCTGTTTTGCGTTCGATGGCCGCGCTTCTCGCGACCGCTGCACCGCTACCCAAAACAGAAACATTTCGACTCGGAGCATCGTTGGGCATGTGTTGTGGAGGCTCTGGTGACATGTTGCTCGAACCCATGACGCCCGCCCATCACGTGCTCGTCGTGGGAGCGGGTCACGTTGGTGTTTTCTTGGCCCCGCTGCTCAGTTCTCTGGGTTTTTCCGTGACGCTTTGTGACGCGCGCGAGTCGGCAGCGGATCCTGCGCGGTTACCCCAAGACAAACTTGGTACGAACCCGATCAACGTCCTGAATGCCGAACATGACGATCCGGTGGTTCGTCAATCCTTGCCCCAGGATCTCAGTCGCGTAGCTGGGTTGGTCATGACGCACGATCATCAACTCGATCAAGCGGCGATCGAGTGGGCGATTGGAGCAGGGTTTGGATTCGTGGGTGGGGTGGGGAGTCGGGCGAAGGCCGCGAAGACTCGGGCTCGTTTGGAGGCCAAAGGGTTTTCCGAAGCGGATGTGGGTCGTGTACGAATGCCACTTGGCGTGGACATCGGCGCGCGGAGTCCGGCGGAAATCGGGGTCGCCATCGCGGCGGAAATCGTGGCGTGGCGGGCAAGCATGACGGGTCTGGTGCGCCATGGAGCGAAAATTGGGGAGCCTCCACGAACTGTGGATGCCTCGGACGAACTCCCGTGATCTTCGTCGTCGACGCATGTAACCGGTGGCGTTCGAGCCCGACACGCATCAAAAACCATCCATGACCGACACGGTGGCGATCGTTCTCGCTGCGGGCAAAGGCATGCGCCTTGGTGGCCCGAAGGCTCTGCTTTTGTGGCCTGGCGCCAAAGGCACCAAACCCAGACCTCTAGCCATCGTGCACGCCGAAATGCGTCTGCAAGCCGAATCGACACGGGCGATCGTGGTCGCTCGTAAACATATCGTGCAGATATTGCTCCCGTTTGTCATTCCAGGACTCGACCTCCTCGTCTCGGATGCCCCGGACGAACTAGGTCCGGCAGGCTCTCTCGCCATTGCTGCGTCGCGAGTTCGTCCAACCGATCGAATGCTCGTTTGTCCTGTCGATACATTGCCAGCCAAGCGCGAGACGACCGAAAAATTGCTCGCGGCGCTGGGTGTGGATGGAGCTGCGCCGATTGCGGCAAGGCCCAAAGTTGGGGAGCGTTTTGGTCATCCGGTGGCCATGCAAAGTTCCGCGCTCGAACGATATCGACAACCCCTCCCGCCTCCGCTGCGCGATCATCTACGGTCGCTCGGGGACGCGTGCGTGGGCGTGGAGCTGCGCGATCCCGATGTTCTTGTGGACATTGACACCCCGGCGGAAGCGGCCCGATATCTCCATGGTCCGCCGACGTATTTGAACGGCTAGACTAGGCCGTCCGCCCCAAACCGCGACGAAGAGAGCAGGTATGACGCCATGAGTGAGATCGTTGGTGCAGCAACGGATTTGTCGACATGGCGTAAATCATGGGCCCGCGGCACGTTGCTCGGTCTTGCTATAGGTGATGCGTTCGGCACGACGCTCGAGTTCAAAGCTTGCGAAGCGCCGATGTTTCCAACGCTCGCGACGGGCCCGCACGTGGATATGACGGGAGGCGGACCGTTTTCGGTGGAGCCTGGTCAAGTCACCGATGATTCACAAATGGCTGCGTGTTTGGCGGCGAGTTTGAAACAACATCGTCGGTTTCACCCGACAGACGTGGCGCAACGCTACGTCGCTTGGATGGCGCATGCGTTCGACATTGGAAACCTGACGCATGCGAGTTTGGCGATGATTCAGCGCGGCGTGTCGATCGGCGAAGCATCGCGACGGGCGTGGATCCATTCGAACAAACAATCGGCTGGAAATGGTTCGCTCATGCGCATCGCGCCGATTGCCGTGGCGTTTGCGGATGATCCCGAAGCGCGTCGTATGGCGGCACTCGCCGACAGTGCGATCACGCATTACGACCCGCGATGTCGCCTCGCGTGTGCTGCGTATTGTGCGGCGCTCGCAGAAGCGGGTGCAGGTCGTTGCGATCCCTTGGCGATGCATGCTGCCGCCTTGAAGGAACTCGACGACGCGGCCCTGACGCTCATCAACCTGGTGCCCACGGATGGCCCGGACACGGAGCGCGCGCGTGAAGCGTTGGTTGGCGATCTTGAATTGGCCAAACGTGACGACCCCGGACTCTACAAAGCCGACATACACATTCATCGTTCGCAGGGGTTTGTCCGAGTGGCCTTTCGTTTGGCATTTTGGGAACTGCTGCACGTGCCGACGTTCGAAGCGGCGCTTTTGGACACGGTCAATCGAGGGGGAGATGCGGACACGAATGGGGCGATCGTAGGTGCACTCTTTGGAGCTCGGTTTGGCGAAAGTGCGTTGCCAGGCGCGTGGGTGACGCGAGTTTTGCAAGCCTTGCAAACGAAGACTTCCACGCCGCTGCACGACGTTTACCACCCCCGCGTGCTCGTCGAATTGGCCGACGCAGTGGGTTCGAAGTGAAAAGAGCTTTCTTTGCGGGCGTTTGCTCGCGAAGATGAGGTTTGACGATGACCACCGAGACATCTTCTCCCGCCACGAACAAAGCCCCGTTTGTCGGAGCCAACGTCCCTCGTGTAGATGGTTTGTCCAAAGTGACGGGCCGTGCGGCGTACGTCGACGACCTGCGCCCTGCGCCGGGAGAACTTTTTGGCGCCACCGTGCGCAGCCCACATGCGCGCGGGATCTTGCGCGCCGTCAAACTCGATCCGGCGTTCGACTGGAGCGACGTGACCGTTGTGCGCGCCGAAGATGTGGACATCAACGAAGTGCAATGCATTTCAGCCGAACAACCCATCTTGGCCAAAGATCGCATCGTGCACGCGTACGAGCCGGTGGTCCTCTTGGCGTGCCCGGACAAACAGAAGCTCGGGCGGGCGATTGCCGCCGTGCACCTCGATATCGAAGTGCAAGAGCCGTTGCTCGATCCGGAAGCATCGCTTGCCCAGCGCGAGATCATCTGGGGCCAAGACAACGTGATGAAAAAGATCTCCATCACGAAAGGCGCCGCCGATCTCGACGAAGAACAGGCGAGCACCAAAGCGATCGACGCGGCGATTGCTGCGTGTGCGGTCGTCGTTCAGGGTCGTTATTCGACGCATCATCAAGAGCAGCTCTACATCGAACCGCAAGGCGTGATTGCGCATTGGGACGACGCGGGCGTGCATGTGATTGGCTCGATTCAATGTCCTTATTATGTGCACAAAGCATTGGTGCACGCGTTTGGTTTGCCCGGGGAGCAAGTGCATGTGACTCAGTCCGTCACGGGCGGAGGGTTTGGCGGGAAAGAGGAATATCCGTCGGTCATTTCGCTGCACGCGGCGCTGCTGGCCAAAAAGAGCGGCAAGCACGTGCGCATGATTTACGATCGCAAAGAAGACATCGAAGCGACGACGAAGCGGCATCCAGCCATTTGTGAAATAACGACGGGATGCGACGCGGATGGAACGTTGCGGGCGTTGAAAATGCGCATTCTCATGGACGGAGGCGCGTATATGACGTTGTCGCCGGTGGTGCTGTCGCGCGGCGCATTGCATGCGGCAGGCGCGTATCGCTGGACGGACGTGCGGATCGATGCGTGGGCCGTGGCGACGAATACGCCGCCAAACGGAGCATTTCGAGGGTTTGGCGCGCCGCAAACCATTTGGGCCATCGAACGACATCTGGATCAAGTTGCCAAAAAACTCGGCAAAGACCCCGTGGATTTGAAACGGCAAAATATGCTCCAGGAAGGCGATACGACCGCAACGGGGCAAGTGCTGCGCGGCTCGGTTGGAATTACGGAATGCGTTGATAAAGCTCTCGCTTCGAGCCAGTACCATGAAAAACGTTTGGCGGGACCAATCGTTCGGGGACGAACGGCCCGCGGTATCGGAGCGAGCATTTTCATGCACGGCGCAGGTTTTACCGGCTCAGGCGAAACGTATCTCAAGGGACGCGTGGCCGTGGATTTGGTTGCCGGCGGGCGGCTCAACATTCGCACGGCATCGACGGACATTGGCCAAGGGACGGAAACGGTATTTCGGCAGATTGCGGCCGATGCTGCGGGCCTCGAATTGGACGCCGTCGATTTTACGGTGCCTTCGACGACGCACGTTCCGGATTCGGGTCCGACCGTTGCTTCACGCACGGTCATGGTCGTTGGCGCAATCGTGGAACGAGCAGCTCGCGAGGTCGCGGCGCGGGTGCGCGCGGAACAAGACGCTGGCGGAGGCGATTTCAAAACAGCGGCCGATCGTTTGCTCACCAAAGAAAAATCAGTCACGGCGCTCGTGCAATACAATCATCCCGATTGGGTGAAATTCGACGACAAGACGTACAAAGGCGATGCTTATCCGGTGTATGGATATGCATGTGATGTCGCGGAAGTCGAAGTGGATTTGGACACGCTCGAAGTCACGGTGTTGGGATTTTGGAGCGCGACGGACGTAGGCAAAGCGATTCATCCGGTGATGTGCAAGGGGCAAATCGAGGGTGGGAGTTTGCAAGCGATTGGTTGGGCGCTTTGGGAAAACGTCGTTTGGAAAAACGGTCAGATTCTCAATCCACGCATGACGAATTACATCATTCCGACAGCCCTCGATGCGCCGCCATTTCACGTGGATCTGGTGGAAGCGCCCTATTCGTATGGACCGGGCGGCGGAGCCAAAGGCGTAGGCGAATTGCCAATGGATGGGGGAGCGCCCGCGATTGCCGCGGCGATTGAGCACGCTACGGGCATGGCGGCTCATGATTTACCACTTTTGCCCGAACAACTTTTGGCCTTGCAAGCGACCCGCGCTTGAATTTCTGGACGAACATCGAGGAGATCGAAACCCATGCGCATTTTGCACACCATGCTCCGCGTCGGCGATTTGGAAAAATCGTTGTCATTTTATACCGAAGTCCTCGGTATGCGCCTGTTGCGGAAACGTGATTATCCCGAGGGGCGTTTTACGCTCGCCTTCATTGGGTACGGGGATGAAGATTCGACTGCGGTGCTCGAATTGACGCACAATTGGGATACGAAGTCGTACGAAATCGGCACCGGATATGGGCACGTGGCCATTGCGGTGGACGATGCGTACAAGATGTGCGCGGACGTGAAAGCGCGCGGGGGCAAGGTAACGCGCGAAGCAGGCCCAATGAAACACGGCACGACGGTGATTGCATTTTGCGAAGATCCGGATGGATACAAAATCGAATTCATTCAGCGCAAGGTGGAGGAATAGCCCTTGAAGATTCGCTTCAACGTCAATGGGCACGAACGCTACGTGGATCTTCCGCCGCTTACTCGGCTTCTGGATGCACTACGCGGGCCGCTGGGTTTGACCGGGACGAAAGAAGGCTGCGGCGAAGGCGAATGCGGCTCGTGTACCGTATTGCTCGACGGCGTGGCCGTGAATGCGTGTCTCGTCTCGATTGGGCAATGCATGGGGCGCGAAGTGACGACCGTCGAAGGTTTGCCCGACACGGTAAAACATGGCCCGCTGGCGCAATGTTTCATCGAACATGGCGGCGCGCAATGCGGGATTTGTACCCCGGGCATTCTCGTGAGCACCGAAGCGCTCTTGCAGCGGCGCCCCAATCCAACAGACCACGAAATCCGGGAAGCCATTGCGGGCAATCTTTGCCGCTGCACGGGATACCAACGAATCGTGGATAGCGTGCGCGAAGCTGCCAAACAACGCCGCGAGAAAGGAGCCGACGCGTGACCGTCGCCGACCTCGTTGCTTACGACATGGAGCGCGCCGAATCGCTCGACAGCGTGTGTTCCCTTTTGGCCGAACGCCATGGCCGCGGAGAATCGACGATTCTCTTGGCGGGAGGAACGGATTGGGTCGTCGAGCAAGAAATGCGTAAACCTTTTGCGCAGGGACAAACCTTACCGCTCATCGTCGACATATCTCGGCTCGCCGATTTGCGCGGAATCTCTTTGCAACGCGGCGTGCTGCGTATTGGTGCCGCCGCGACGTACCTCGAAATGCGTCGACACCCGGACATTTTGGCTCGAGCCCCCATGCTCGAACGAATGGCCGCGGACCTGGGAGCCATTCAAATACAAGGTCGAGGGACCTTGGGCGGCAATTTGGCCACTGCATCTCCGGCCGCTGACGGTGTTGCTGCATTGGCTGCTTACGACGCGACAATCATCGTGCGGAGCGTCCGGGGAGAACGCCGAATTCCTTTTTCGGATTTGCAGACGGGATACAAGAAAAGCACCCGCGCGCCCGACGAAATCATCGTTGCCGTCGAAATGAATCTGCCCGGAGAAGGAACCCCGTGGCTCTGGCGTAAAGTCGGCACCCGCCGAGCACAAGCTATTTCCAAAATGGCGCTCGCAGCCATTGCCGTTCGCTCGGACGAACGTGTGGTGAGGTTTGGCCTGGGTATGGCGTCTGTCGCTCCGGTCACGGCGACATTGCCGAAGACCCGCGCGCTGGTTTTGGGAAAACCATTGCCGCAGATTTCCGGGGACGAACTCGATGCTGCTGTGCTTTCGGATATTTCGCCCATCGACGATGTGCGTTCGACGGGGGAATATCGAAAACACGTCGCCAAAGCCATTGTGCGCGGCTTTTTGCGGGACCTTGGTGCGCCCGTATGAACGCCCCGCCATTTCAATTGCGGCCGATTCGTCCTGAAGACGATTCCGCCGTCGCCGCCATTATTCGCCGCGTCATGCCCGAGTTTGGCGCGGATGGTCCCGGCTTTGCCATTCACGATCCCGAAGTCGCTGGAATGAGTTCAGCATATTCGATTCCGCGTGCTGCCTATTGGGTCGTCGAAGTCGCAGGCCGCGTGGTCGGAGGCGGAGGTATCGCGCCGTTGTCAGGGGGAGAGACAAACACCGCCGAATTGCGCAAGATGTACTTCCTGCCCGAGGCGCGCGGGCTCGGTGCTGGCAGCGCCCTCTTGCGCCACCTTTTACGCGTGGCCCAAGAATTCGAGTTTGCCCACGTGTACCTCGAAACACTCACTGGCATGGACGCTGCCCAGCGTCTCTACGAGCACCTTGGATTCCGGCGCCTCGACAAACAGCTCGGTAGCACGGGCCACTTCGGCTGCAATCGCTTCTACATGCTGGATTTGCCGCTCTGAGCACCTGACCTGCAAGCTGACAAGCATCCGCTTGCAAGCACTCGACAAACAAAATTTAGATCACAAGTGCTTTTTTGTGAAAAAAGTACGCAACTGACGACCCGCTCGAAACGATGGACCTGTACATGGTCGACGTTCGCGAGCGCGCCGGTCCATGTGCAGAACTTCGGCTCGCAGATGGACCGGAAACGTTATGTTTTACACATACATTCGTCATATACCTCGCTTGAACCTAGTTGGCGCGATTGCGCTAGGACGGGCATTGGTGACCGCGACAGACCGGGTGCCGCGTTTGTCCGAACCGATATTGCGGGCTCGGCGGCTTCTCGAGACACGGCTCGAGCACTTGACGGCGCGTGTTTGGGGTCAGGACATGCATCCATGGGCCGAGCATGCGCCGCTGGCTTTGGCAGGACGAACCCTCGATGGCACCTGGATGGCCATGCACGATTGGCTTTCTGCGCTGGCGACGATACCTGCCCCATCGCCTGTTTCTCGTTCGGCAGTGGAATTGCTCGTCACGATTTTCCCCGATGGAGTGGCCCTGGTTCGTCCACCACCTCTACTCGAATGGGCCGAGTCGGAAGCGCGACTTGCACGCATTGGAAAAAGCGGCTCGGACGTGACATTGCGCGCTCTTGGAGGCGCAGGGTTTGTCGAAGCAATACAAGCCGCGCATAAGCAATTCGTGCTGACGCTGGGTAATTCGGAAGGTGGCGCGTGGTCCTCACGCGCCATAAAACGTGGGCTCGATGGGGTCGTGCTGGCGATTCACGCGTACGTGACGTGCATCATTGCCGAGCTATACGATGGAGGGCCGGACTCGACGGAGCATACGAGCGCGTTGCTCGAGCCGCTGGATCTCTTGTCGAGCCAGGGGAATGCGCGCGCTGCGTACTTCGAACAGACGCTCGAAGCCCACCCCCCTCCGCCCGCGCCCATGTTTGTCCAGGAGAACGTGCCTTGGCCCGAGGAACCACTGGACTTCGCGGTTTGACTCGGTTGATCGTTTGAGGAGAAACAAATTCGCCGCGTGCTGTTTTCAGCGAGCGCCGCCTTGCGGTTCGTCTGGACCAAGCGCGCGGCGAAGAGCTTCTTCTCGCCCACGCCGAGCTTCTTTGCGCGCGTTGATGAGCGCCTCGATGGACAGGTTCGTCTCGACGTCCGCAATGAGCTCGTCAGCCGCGAGGTTGGCAAGAGCTTCGATCTTCGCGCCAAAGCGGTCTTTCAAGCGCGCCTTGACCGCGTCTTTGAGGAGCTCGCGAAACGCATCGCGCGTGACCCCAGCAGCCTCGCCGTAGAGAACTTGGGAGATCTCCAGGTCGAGGAAGTCCGTGCCCGCAGGTCCACCCTCGTTTCCGTGTGTACCACGAGGTTCGTCTCGCCGAACTGGAGGCGGTCCTCCGCCATGTCGATCTTCCATGTTGCCTCCACGTGGCGATTGT
>DAOMZH010000445.1:0-8651 GCA_035437985.1 Polyangium sp. (in: bacteria)
CGCTGCGAGGTTTTACCGCCGCTTGGGAGAACTCGGCTCGGCACCGGATACGCCGCGACAAACTGCAGACAAACTCGCTGAACTCGCGGGACAAATCAGCGCCTTGATGTTGCGCTCGACGGCTTGGAACGAGGTCGCTCCCGAGCTTGCTCGACGCTTGCTCGGACCTCGACGCTACTTGGTCTCGGTCGAACGACGCGAACTGATCGTTGGCTTTCTTGGTTCGACGATCGAGGAGCGATTGTTTGTGCCCGAAAGTTTTTGGGCGGAGCGCGAATGGCAAGGAGTCATTCCTGGTGAGCGCGAACTTTTCGATGCCGAACTGGAGTTTGCCCCGGTCGAGAGCCTTGCGAGTGTCGTGTGGCGGAGGCCGGATCTTGCGGGACTATGCGCTCTGGCCCCACGTATTGATCGCGCGGATCACGTGCTTGTCACCTTGGCCCGTGGTCGTCATTTGCCCGCGGGACCGTTACCCTGCATCGGTGTGCGCCAAACGATCATCGTGCGCGAAGATGCTTCGGCGGTGAAAGGTTTGTCTGGATGGGCCGATCTGTATGCGTTGCGTGTGGCGTTCGAGCGTGCGTGTGGAACGCGCGAGTGCGATCTCGAACGTGAGCTCATCGTCAATGAACCTCTTGGACGTGGAGGCCTGTCATGACGACCATCCATTCGGGGCGTTTGTCCGAACTGCTCCTCGTGCGTGTACACGGGCGCACAGCTGCATATTTGGCGGCGAATGTTGCCGATCGAGAAGCGCTCGTCACCGCCTGTCGTGCAGAAGCAACCGTCCCAGATTTGGCCGAGCGCATCATTGCGCGAACGATCTATTCGCAAGCGTCGAGCCGCTCGGCATCGTTCCGTGAGCTCATTCAGAACGCGCTCGATGCATCACCGCGTGGACACTCGATCGACATCCACTCATCAGCAGACGGAACAGAGATCACGGTGACGGATCACGGAGGCGGAATGACCGCCGTGGAGATGCTGACGGATTTGCTCGTGCCGTTTCGGAGCGGCAAGGAAGACCTTGATTTCACCATTGGTGAACATGGGGTTGGTTTTTTCAGTGCGCTCGAAATTGCGCCACGACTCGAAGTGAAAAGCCGAACGCTCGCCGGAGGATATTGGTTGCGAGTCGATCCGATTGGCTCGGGTCCGCCCTTTGCAGATTTCCAGTGGACATTGGAACCACTCGAGAATGACCAGAGGAGATTTGGAACGAGTATTCGTTTGCTTTTGAACGAACCGATGAGTCGCTCGCTACTCGCAGCTGAAGTTGCAGCAGCGGCGGCATTCGTGGATCCCGCGCATGCTCGCATCTACGTCGACGGGATCGCGGCGAACGTGGCGCGTACGCGTATGCGTCGCGTGGCGAAGGTCGCGATGGTCGATCTGCGCGTTGGATCGTTGGGCGATCTCGAGTTGTGGATTGGGCGCGAGAACGCGGGGATTCCGCCGCAATTGACGATCACGCAACGAGGGTTGGTCGTGGCCACCCGGCAGGATCCATTCGTCACGCCGGAGCTGTCGCTCCATCGCGATTTGATGCGAGCGATCTTGGTGGCCGGATTTGGTTTTACGGCGGATCTACCTCTTGGCGTGCCGCTCAACAAAGGTCGCTCGGGAGTCGTTGCCCACGTCGCGAGCACGGTCGAGTCGGCGCTCGTCAACGCTTTCGAACGGTTTGTCTTGCACGATGCCCTTTATGATCGTGATTTGTTGCGGGCCGTAGATCACAGGCTGTCTTCGGTGCTCGATCGGCTTCTCACGGTTGCGTTGTCTGGACAAACTCAGCCCAAGGATCGACCGATTGCCGTGCGCGAAAGTGGGCCAAGCAGTGCACCTGTTTCGCGGCCGAGTGTCGGCTCGGAACGACGTATGCAGGTGCCTCGTCCGACGGTCGCTGCGCCCGAGGAAGTGGTGCGTTTTGCCGACGCACTTCTCGATACGCCGTCGCTTCGCGTCACAGTCTCGAACGATGCGCGCGAGACGAGTTTCAGTGTGTTGACGTTGCGTCACGCGTTCGAGCTTTACCGTGCCGGACGCTTACGTCCGGTGGGAGAATCAATCGTTCCGGGGCGGGCCTACATCTCGCTACAAGACCCGCTCACGGAGGCACTTTGGCGCCGTTTGACGACGCTGGATCCTGCTCAGAATCAAGGTTCGAACGGGTCTGAACGACGAGTGCGATCGACGGGAACGTTGGCGATGGCCCGTGTGGATCGCGAGACTCTTTTGGGCCGCGCGCGAGACGTTGGAGGGGTGGAGGTCGTCGCGTCGGCGATGACGATTCTCGAAGGGATCGATGCGGCGATTTCGATCGCAGCTGAGATAGCGCCTTCGCCGATTTCGGTGCATCAAGATCTGTACGGGCCTGACGAGATGGCGCACACGGATGGCAGCGGAATCAGCGTAAATTTGGCTTCGGGGCGGGTGCGTGCGTTGCTTGTTTCGGTGTTGCATCGGGACGATGCAGCAGCGTTCGGAGCGCTCGTGGATTTGGTCGTGCACGAAAAAACGCACGTGTCGCTCGCGAGCTACGTTCCGCACGCGAATGCGGAGCACGGCGCGAGTTTTTATCGGCGCAAAGATCTGCTGCGACGTCGGTTTCTCGAGGCTGTAGCAAAGGGTTTGGTGGGAGATCCGATCTCGTGGTTGTGCGCAGCGCGGCGAGGATTGAAGCGAGTGGAGTTGCCGGCACCCGAGGTTCTTGCGGCTGCTTTTAGGGGCGAAGCGGCATAGGTTGCGTATCGTCAGGTTTTACGCGGGACAATGACCCTGACGAACTTGCAATCGGCGAGCGGTTTTCTTGTTCTTTTGGCCGATGCCGCGTATGGTCTGGGTGCGCTCGGATTTCCCGGTGAGGTAAGGGGATTTCTTGGCTAGCATCGGACCTCGGTTCGGTCTATCTTGCCTTGGTTCACGGTATCAGCGAGGTCGACGCGGGGTTGTAATCCGAGTCGGTTCTCGCAACCTCGAGGCAATCACCCCGAGGAACAACGTCAACGCTCGGATTTCTTCCTCATTTCGCAATGTTCGATACGCCGATTGCCTGTGCACATTTCAAACCGCGGAGGTTGCTCGTCGGGCAGCTGATTTGGTGGGATGATGTGAGTAGCTCGTCGTGCGGATCTGGGTCACGGCGGAGCGTTGGAGTTGGTCCAGGTCAATCCAAGGACAATGAGGTGCTCTAATGGGTCTCATCCAAGAAGTCGCTCAGACCCACAGGCCGATTTTGGGAAACGATATTCCGCTGTTGGTCTTCCGCGTCTTCCGGCACTTCTCAGCAGGTTACGTTGAGGAAGTTTTGGGACGCGGGGCGGCGGTCGTTTTTCAGAACGGCGGCAGGGAGCTCGGCAAAGAAGCTGGCCAGATGCTCTTCAAGCCCAACGTGGACGAATATCTTCGTGAGGTCGTACAGTTCGTTCGCGACTCGCGCATTGGCATCCTTCAACCTCGACAGCTCGACGACAAACTTTTGGTCGTGGATCTGGACGAGTGCATCACATGCGCGGGAATGGCCAGTATCTCGAAGCGGATTTGTCACTTCGAGGTTGGGTTTGTCGCCGGTGTAACCGAGGTTCTGATCAAGAAGAAGCCGAAGGCGTACGAGACGAAGTGCAACGCCAACGGTGAAGGTACGTGTCAAGTAACGGTCGAATTGGGCTAGCGAGCGCCATCGCATGAGGTGGTTGTCTCGCCCATGCCCCGGTCATTACAGCCGACGCTCGGAAGGTCGGCCCTCGAACGAGCTTCGAGAACCGGGCAAAGGGGCGGAACATGTCCCGGACGCGGCGCCCGGGCTGAAGGGTAAGTACAAGCAAGATCGTGCTTGATTGCCCGCACAGGAGGAGACGTGGGATCTGGAAGTCGAGTCGAAAGAATCCAGGAAATTCTTCGCAATCTGCGGTCGGTATCGCCCGACATCATCGGATCGGCGATGGTGAGCACCGACGGCTTCGTCATTGCATCGCTGCTTCCGAACGAGATCGACGAAGAGCTGGTCTCTGGTATGGCCGCCGCATTGCTTGGTGTCGGCGAGCGTATCGCCCACGAGCTCATGGGTGGCCAGATGGAACAGACGTATGTACGCGGCAAACAGGGATACGTCATTCTGAATGCCGTTGGAAGCGAGGCGTTGCTTATCGTCCTCACGACGCCGGACGCCAAGCTCGGCCTCGTGTTCCTCGATATTCGGCGGCGAGTTGGTGAACTTGCCAAGATCGTCTGATGGCAAATTTCTGAGCATGGGTTTCTCAACGTGAATGCTCGATTAGCCTTAGTTGGGCTTTTGTCTCTCGGAGTTGCGGACCTCGGGCTGATCAATTTCAAGCTCGCGCCCGAATACGCCGAGGAACAGGCAAAGCTCGCCATGGCTGAAAAACCCGCGAGTTCAGCGAGATCCCCGGCACCCAAAGCGTCGACGGTGGTTGCGACAAACCCTACGGTTACCGCGCCACCTGAACCGACACCGGTGCCGACTCCTGCTGCATCCGCGACGGTCGAGCCTGCACCTTCAGCAGCCACGTCCGCAGAAACAACGCCAGAACCGATGCCATCGGCAACGGCGCCCGAGCCTACGGCAACGGCCCCCGAGCCGACTGTCGCGCCCCCCGCAACAGTTGCACCTCCAACGACTACACCGCCACCGCCACCGCCACCTCCTCCGCCGCCGCCACCTCCGCCGGTTGCAGCAGCAGGAACGCAAGGCCCTGGTGAAGTCATCATCTTCGAACTGGACTCCGTACGGCTCAACGCCGCAGCGAAGACCATCCTCGAAGGCGTCGTGCAGCAACTGAAAGCCAATCCGTCTCTGAAAGTCCACGTTCGCGGACATTCGGATCGGATGGGATCACGCGAACACAACCTGGAACTCAGCCGAAAACGCGCGGCCTCCGTGGAAAATTTTCTCCACGGAAGTGGCATCTCGGGCTCCAGAATCACGACCGAAGCCATGGGCGGCCGCAAGCCCGTGGACCCGGAAAACACGCCGGAAGCATGGGCTAAAAATCGGCGTGTCGAGATCGAGTGGCGGTAACCGAGGACTTGAGGAAGGAATGGACCTGATCCAGCTAATTGGGTTGTCCTCCGTGACGGGAGCCGGCGTGTTTTTCGGCGCGGGCTACGTCGCAGGTAAGGGACTCTCCTCGAAGCCGGCAAGCGACGGCTCTCCGGAACTTTTGCAGGCGGAGAAGGACGCCCGTCAACAAGCCGAAGCTCGAGCTTCGACGCTCGAGCAGCAACATGCCGCGCTCACCCAATCGCTCGAAGGCGAACGCAGCCGCGCACAAGAGGCGCAGAAACTCCGCGAGCAATTAGGTCAACTGCAAGCCGAGCTCAACAAAGCTCGCTCGGCAGCAGCAGGTCCCTCTCCTGCCGAAGCGCAATTGCGGCAAGAAAATGCGGACTTGCGTCAACGTCTCGCGGCAAGTGAGCAGGCCGCGCATGCGTACGCAACGGAACGTGCTCGCGCACAAGACCTCGAACAACGCCTCGCTGCAGCAATGGCTCAAGCCGGCGCTGCGCACGGCCAAGACGCACAACGTTACGAGCTCGAACAAAGGCTCGCGGCCGTCCATACGGAACTCCAAACCGCTCGCGCACAAGCCGAACAGCTTCGCGCCAGCGCTCAACGGGCGGACCAACTGGCGGCAGAAAACGCGCAATTGAAAGCGCGTCCCGCGGGTGGTGGTGCAGATGGCGCGCGCGTCGCTGCGGAATTGGCGACCGAAAAAGCCAAGGTCACGCAGCTGCAAAATCAAGTCGCAGCGTTGCAAAAGACGGCCGAGAACACGGGCAAACTCGCCGCCGATCTCACCGCAGAAAAAACCAAAGTTCGCGACCTCGAACTCAAGCTCAACGCCGCGCAAAAAGGCGCCGGCGACTCCGCCAAACTCGCGCAAGACATCGCCGCGGAAAAGGCCAAGGTTCAGCAGCTGCAAACGCAGATCGCGACCTTGCAACAAGCGGCCAACGAAGCAGCACGGCTCGGTCTCGAGCTCGCCAATACTCGTACGAAGGTAAACGAACTCGAAGCGAAGCTCGCCAAGGCGCCAGCCGGTGGTGGCAATTCGCAAGAGACCGATCGTCTTCGCGCCGAGAACAACAGCATTCGTGGCGAACTCGATCTCATGAAGCGCACGGCGATCTCGCAAAAAGATCACGATGCGCTGAAGAAGACGAACAACGAGATGGCGCTGCGCATGCGCACGCTCGAACAACGGGCGTCGGAGACCGATTACTACGCGAATGAAAATAGTGATTTGCGTCGACGCGTAGAAGAACTCGAAGCCATCGCGCTCGAAGCAAAACAGATGCGAAGGCGCATCACGGATCTCGAAGCGCAAGCGTTTGCCATCTCGGCCCAGAAGACCAAAGACAAGGGTGCGGCAGGACGAACTGCTGTGGCCCAAACGCAATCAACACCGAAGGGTGGAGAGCAACGGCTCGAGAATCAGCTCGAAGATGCGATGGCTGCGCTCGTGCGGGACGAAACGGGCGGACGGGTGGCGGTTCTTTCCGACACACGCGGTCTGTTGCTCGCCGCCGCGGGTGAACAGAAGTACTCGGCGGAATTGGCCGCAGCTGCCTCGGTCGTTGCGGAAGTCGCCGAGAAAGTTCGCGCGTTGTTGCCGTTCGCCGAACCGCAAACGCTGGTTTTGTCAGACGCAAACAACGTCATCGTCAGGACCCGATGGTTACGCCTCGAGGACGATACGTTGGCGCTCAGCGTACTTGGCTTCAGCGACGATCTGCCTGATCCGACCGAAGACAAGGCTGCGAAGACTGTGACCAAGTTGATGTCGTACGGTTGACCCCCCCGGGGCCCCTGAGCCATGAGGAAGAGCCCCACCAACGTACCATTTGCCCCGGGAACATCGCTGCTCGACGAAATTGGCGTCGGGCTCGTGATCATCGGTGATGGCGGCGAGATTCTCGTCACGAATCGCGTAGCTGACGCGATGCTCACAGGACGCACCGGCGGCGTACCCCTCATGCACAAACTCTTCGACCTGCTCGATGCTTCAGAACGCACCGAGTCGGGTAAGGGTTCGAAAGAAAGCACCGTCGAACTGATCGACGAGGGGTCGAAAAAAACCATCATCGGTGTGCGCATCGTGAGTTCGCGACGTTTGGGCACGATGATCACGCTCACGGACGTTACGGAGACGGAGCGTTCGCAAGCGGAGCGTCGGCAACTCGAGCGGCTCAGCGAAGTCGGCAAAGCATGTGCGATGGTGGCGCACGAGATAGGCAATCCGCTGGCCGCGATCAAAGCGACGATTCAATCGATCGAGCACGAGGCGGCAGCAGCAGGTCTTGGCGATTCGTTGCATGCGGTCAATCGGGAGATCGACCGGCTCAACAACATGCTGGGACAATTGCTCGGGTTTGTCCGGCATCGTCCACCGCGGCGCACGAAGTCCGATCTGCAAACGATCGTGAGTCGCGCGCGACACATGGCCGAAGGACGCCTCGAACGGATTCGTTTTTCTGTGCGTTACGGGTCGTTACGTCCCGTATGGGTTGATCAGGACCAACTCCAGCAAGTTTTGTTGAACCTGTTCATCAACGCTGCCGACGCGATGCCCGAAGGTGGGGACCTTTGGATGTACGCGGGCATCGACGACGACCGGGTCGTGCTTCGGGTCGAAGATTCGGGTGTTGGGATTCCGCCGGAATTCATCGACAAAGTCTTCGACTCGTTTTTCATGACCAAGCCGACGGGAACGGGCCTTGGTCTTTCGATATGTTATCGAATCGTGAACGATCACGGCGGATCGATCACGATCGGAGCCCGGGACGGGAACGTCCCCGGGACGTGCGTTACGATCACTTTGCCCATCATCACCGGTAGGTAGAACAGCCATGGCCCAGCGTCGCCAGAGAGTGCTCATCGTCGACGACGAGGACGGGATCGTTCTTGCGCTGCATCGATTCCTTTACCAGGACAACCATCGTTACGATGTGTTGCTCGCGAAAAACGCAGAGATCGGTCGTCAAATCTTGCGCGAAACGCCCGTCGACGTCCTCGTGACCGACGTTCATTTGCCAGGCATGAGCGGCATGGATCTCGTGTGTTGGGCAGCGGTCGAGACCCCCGACACACGCGCGATCGTGATGACGGCATTCGACGTCAACACCATCCGCGACAAGGCCCATGCCGTTGGATGTCTGAAGCTGATTCGCAAGCCGTTCGATTTGCACGAGTTACGCGCGGCGATCCTGCAAGCGATGGAGATTCGCGACAGCTTGCTCGGAAGTTTGTCCGAACTGTCTGCCGTCGACGTCATCCAAATGCTGTGCCTCGGCCGTAAGACCACGGCGCTGCGCATCGCACGTGGTCAAAGCTCTGGAGTCATCCTCATTCAGAACGGCGACATCGTGCACGGCATCTGGGACAACATCGTCGGCGAAGACGCGGTCCACGAGATGATTGCCGTCGAAGATGGTGTGTTCAACATGGCGCCCTTCCCGCCGGATTTCGAGCGAACCATCTACGGCGACTATCAGCACATCCTCATGGAAGGTGTCCGCAAGCTCGATGAAAAAGCGCGTGGAGGTCCTATGGAGGACGAACCAGCACCGCGACCTTCAGTTCGTCCGGGCCGCATAGCAGCTGCGGCCAAAGACGAATGGAGTTTCGAGCC
>DAOMZH010000446.1:0-8633 GCA_035437985.1 Polyangium sp. (in: bacteria)
CGATGAGCCCGAGTGCCCCGCGAATGGAGGTGAGTGGGGTACGCAATTCATGCGAAACCGTCGATACGAATTCATTTTTCATTCGCTCGATGACCTTTCGCTCCTGAATATTTTCGATGATGGTCCCTAAATTATCCCCCGGAAGCGGAACCAAGGAAACTCGCAAATCGAGCGTCGTCGGCCCGAGCTGAATCGACGTCTCGTAGGTCACGGGGTTTTTCAAAGCAACGAGCGACGGCCCTCCTTGCCCCGTTTTTCCGCGCTGCACCAATTCGGGGAATATCTCCTCCATACCGAGTCCCAATGAACGATCGAGGGGTATTGGGGACATAGCCCGGGCCGCAGAATTGGCAAAACGTAGTCGATACGAACCATCCGCACCGCGACGCCATAACAAGATTGCATCCGTCGCGTGCGCTACGAGATCCTCGAATACCTGCCGCTGCTGCTCGAGAGCCCGACGTTCTGTAATATCGCGGAAGATGACGCGCAAACCATGAAACGCCCCCGTTGCGTCGCGACGAACCGATGCTCCACCTTCGAGCGTCACGCGTTGACCGTTGGCTGAAATGAAGTCGATGGTGACATTACGGGGCACATTGCCCGCGTAGAGATCATCGAAGAGGATTTCGCAACGGGCTCGTTCGTCCGGAGCAACCATGTCGAAAATCGAACGTCCGATGCTTTGCTCGATGTCGTGCCCGAGCACCTGGATCCAGGCTCGATTCACGTACTTGATTTGTCCACGCGAGCCCAGGATGACGATCAGGTCCGTGGCATTCGCGAGCAGGTCATCGAGTTGCCGACGCGCTTCTTCGATTTGTTGCGATCGCGCGTTCAGCCGATGGTTCATGCGCCGAACTTCCATTTGCGTGGCCACTTGCCGCGCCAACGTGCGTAATGCCGCTTTTTGCAGCTCGGAAAGGCCGCGCGGAATTCGGTCCATCACGCACACCTCTCCGACGTTGTACCCTTCGCTCGTCGTGATGGGCGCGCCGGCGTAAAACCGCACTTGCTCTTCGCCAATGACGAGCGGATTGTCGAAAAATCGTTCGTCTTCGATCGCGTTGGGCACGACAAACACGTCGGGTTCGAGGATTGCGTGAGCACAAAACGCGACATCTCGTGGCGTCTCGGTAAACTTGAAACCGAGCTTGGCTTTGAACCACTGCCGTTCGTCGGCGACGAGCGACACGAGTGCAATTGGCGTGGAACAAATCGAAGCGATGAGAGCCGCGACGTCATCGAAGTCGATTTCCGGGTCGGTGTCGAGGATATTTGCTTCGAGCAACGCCTGAAGCCGTTCAGCTTCGTTCGATGGTTTGGAGGCGGCCTTCATGCGCGGGTAATCAGACAATGAGTTGCTCTCGATCGTCAAGAGGCCAACAGCAATTTCTCACTCTCCCCGCATATACGCGGGGCAGAGTCGATCACCAACAAGGGTCTTGGATTCGCACGCGAACTGTGCGACAACGAGAGACGGAATCACCGTGCCAGGACGAGATTCGCTTGACGATGATAGTAAGTTCGAAGCGCTGCTGAAAGAGGCAGCCCGAATCGACGATGTTCCAGCACCGACTGCGACAATGCAGCTCGTGGGCAAGGCGTTGGGGCGTTTTCACATAGTTGGGTTGCTCGGCAAGGGCGGCATGGGGGTCGTCTATCGGGCGGAGGATCCGACGTTGCATCGCGAAGTCGCTCTGAAAGTCGTGTCGCCGGACGCGGCAACGGATCCTGAGAGACGACGGCGATTGCTCCAGGAAGCTCGCGCCGCTGCGGCCGTCGGCCACGCCAATATTGCCGCGGTGTATGAAGTCGGTGAAGCCGAAGGTTTGATGTATATCGCAATGTAGCGGGTCATTGGCGAAAGTTTGCGCGAGCGAATCAATCGTGGACCTATTCCGATCGAGGAAGCCTGGATTCTGGCCCGCCAGATCCTCGATGGTTTGGCGAGTGCGCACGACGCGGGTATCATTCATCGCGATTTGAAGCCCGACAATGTCATGGTGGATGACCACAAGCGGGTCAAAATCCTGGACTTTGGCTTAGCGAAATTTTGGCACAACGATTCCACACAAGGACCCGCGCTCACCGAAGAAGGGCGCCTCTTGGGCACGCCGAGCTACATGTCGCCGGAACAAGCCGCGGGTTTGACGTTGGACGCACGCAGCGATGTATTTTCCTTCGGCGTATTGTTTTATGAGATGGTCACGGGGGAACAAGCATTTCAAGGGGCGAATTTCCTAAAGATACTTGCGGCCATCGAACGCGACGAACCCCCTCCTATTTCGCAAAAAATCATAGGTTTTCCTTCCGAACTCGAACAAATCGTCCAAACTTGTCTCTCCAAAGAACCAAGCCAACGTTATACTTCTGCACGCGACGTTCTCGAAGCAATCGAAAAATTCGAGCCTTCCCCTTTGCTTTCGACCAGGGTTCGCTCGTCACGGAGCATCCGCGCGTCCAACGTCACGCCGTCGACGGCGAATATTTCCCTCCGTCCGCCTGCACCAGTGGGTCCGAAGCCCGATCGTCGCGCTTTCCTGGCGATCGCTGGCATATTCATAGTCTTGGGTTTCGTCACTTTCTTCTTCATGCGCGAGCGTTTGGTTCCCGGTATTTATGCACCGGCACATTTATCATCGTCACGGCTCACGCCTCCGGAAATGACTTCCGCCAGCCCAGTTACAATCCCGACTACGCTCGCGGATCTGCCGATGCCGACGACGGCGAATGCCGATCTCGTAACGGCTTACAAAAGAGGTTTGGCCAAGTATCGGACCGGTGATGCGTGGCCGGAAACTGATTTACACCGCGCAATCGAGATCGATCGAGAATTTGCTCCGGCCTATTTGCGATTGGCGGTGAATTGGACCGGCGAACACGAACTCGTCGGGCGAAAACGACAGAACATTCAGAAAGCGTGGGAGTATTCGGGGCGTTTGTCCGAACGGGATCACGCCGTCTTGGAGGCCTTCGATCCCTTGCTGCGCGCGCAACCCGCTAATCCTGCCGAATATGTGCGCCGCATGTCGGCATTAATCGAACGTTGGCCGGGGGATGCCGATCTTTGGCTAATGCGGGCCATAGGTCATCGTCGCAATGATAATATCGACGCCATGATCCATGATGCCGAACGCGCGCGCGAATTGGATCCTCGATTTGCCGTTGCGTACGTCCTCCTTGCCCAGGCGCATAGCGTGCGCGGTCAAGTACGTGAGGCTCGCGATGAATACGAACGGTGCTTGAAATCCATTCCCGCAGCAGCCATTTGTATGAAAGGACTTGCGCTCCAAGTAGCCATGTTCGACGGCCAATGCAAAGAGGTGGAATCATTATCCCGAAACATGCTCTCCATCAGTCCAGATTGGTTCGAGGCGTATCTGTTGCTCGCCAATGCGCTTGCTAGCCAACACAATACTCTCCTCGCTGCCCAAGAAGCGACAACGCAATGGGAGAATGCCTTCGAAGAGAACGCGAGCGCGACCTACAAGACTGCCAAGTTTCTGCCAGCGCTAAAACTCGAATATCGCGCAGGGCTCGATATTTTGGCGGGGGATTTCGAAGCGTCCGACGCGAAGCGCCGCAAGGCAATGCAACTTCGCGAGGCGAGTTCGATGGTCGAGGACCACAGTGAGCCGCTCATGGATCTCCTTTACTTGTTGCACGAAGAAGGTCGCGCCGATGTCGCAGCAAAACTCGCCCGCGACTATCTCGCTCGAGCGGCTGCGTGGGAGCCTCCGGGCAAAGGTATCGATTTCACATTGCCGCTCATGCTCAACTTCGCCCGTATGGGCGGTGTTCGGCTATCGCCACCGTTTGAGGAGCAACGCGATACCTGGGTAGCGGAAGCCTCCAACATTGCCCGTTCGGCAGCCACGGGTCGACAATTCATATGGTATGTCGCGTACGCCCGCGTCGCCAACGACGCGAACTCGGCGCAAGTGGCCATCGAACAAATACCAAAGTTTCAGCCTATCCTCTCACCCGGCGCTTGGCCGGCGGATTTCGCCTACACAGGACGCGTGTTTTTCTTGGCGGGACAGACGGATGACGCCATTGCGTGGCTCGAAAGGGCGAGCCGGCATTGCCGCAGTTTGGCGGATCCAGTGGCTCACGTTCAGGCTTATGCTTGGCTCGGACAAGCTCGGGAGAAAAAGGGGGACAAACCTGGCGCGTGTGCTGCCTATTCCGTCGTGCTCGAGCATTGGGGCCATGCCAAACCCAAAAGCGTAACTGCCGACAATACGCGCGTGCGAATGAAAGCGCTGGGCTGTACCCTGCCCCCTTGACTCGATCCTGCAGGCACCGGACGATTTTCTTTCCCCACACCGTCCGAAACTCGATTACCCTCTCCTCATGTCCTCCCTCGGACCGCGACCTCGGACCTTGCCGATTGCTCCTCTTGCCACACCTTCGCAGCCGGAAAAAAGGCTTCCGTTGGCGGCGGAGACACGACCCATTGATCGGCGCTGGACTCCGCAATATGCAGTTTGGGAAATCACCCTGCGTTGTGACCTCGCTTGTCGTCATTGCGGTTCTCGTGCGGGGCGCTCACGTCCGGACGAATTATCAACGGCCGAGGCTCTCGATCTGGTTCAGCAAATGGCAGCTCTCGGGGTCGAAGAAGTCACGGTCATTGGTGGCGAAGCATATTTGCGGGACGATTATGCCCACATCGTGCGAGCTATTCGAAACGCTGGAATGCGCGCGACCATGACGACCGGTGGTCGTGGTTTGACGAGGGATATGGCGCGTCTGGCCAAACAAGCGGGTCTAGAAAGTGCTTCCGTATCCGTGGACGGCCTCGAAGCGACGCATGATGCATTACGTGGTGTGCGCGGGAGTTTTTCGTCGGCATTTGCGGCCATTGAAAACCTGCACGCGGAAGGTATTCAAGTCGCTGCGAATACGCAAATTGGGCGCGCGAGCTTGCGCGAAATTCCCCATGTTTTCGAGGCGCTCGTCAAAGCCGGCATTCATTCATGGCAGGTGCAATTGACGGTTGCAATGGGTCGGGCCGTGGACGAACCAGAATTATTACTCGAGCCTTATCAAATGTTGGAGGTCATGCCCATGCTCGCGCGAATCAAACGAAGGGCGCTCGAGGCTGGAGTTCGGGTTTGGCCAGGAAATAACATTGGCTATTTTGGTCCTTATGAAGCGTTATTGCGCGGGACATTGCCGCGCGGACATCTGGCTTCTTGTGGCGCGGGACGATCGACTTTGGGGATCGAGGCGAATGGTGACATCAAAGGATGCCCATCTTTGCCCACGGCCGATTACGTTGGCGGCAACATTCGCGAGCACTCGTTACGCGATATTTGGGAGCGCGCGAAACCTCTACGTTTTACGCGGGACCGCACCGTCGCCGATTTATGGGGCTATTGTGGCGGATGTTATTATGCCGATACCTGTCGCGCTGGATGCTCGTGGACTTCGCACGTTCTTTTTGGTCGCCCCGGCAATAACCCGTTTTGCCATCATCGGGCGCTGGAGCTTTTGCGCGAGGGTAGACGCGAGCGCATCGTGCGGGTCAAAGCTGCGCCTGGTACACCTTTTGACCAAGGTCTTTTCGACCTCGTGGTCGAACCTTGGCCTGCGAACGAGCTCGCACGCGCGCGGGAACTTGCGCAAACTGGCGAGGGATTTCTCGATTGATTTTTGGTGACGAACGACGAGTCGTCCGATAAACTCGGAGCATGTACCGTCCCCTTGTTCCATGTCCTTCATGCGCCCGTCACGTGCTGGCGAGCGAAACGGTTTGTCCTTTCTGCTCAACGGCGCTGCCAACGGACCTTGCTGCGCATGCGGTTCCTGCGGCAGGACGGCGATTGAATCGAGCCGCGGCGTTTGTCTTTGGCGCATCATTGGCTGTTGCTGGCTGTTCGAGCGAAGTCGAGACTGGAAGCGGTGGTGCCAGCAGTGGCGGCAGCAGCGGTGGCGGCGAGCAGGACGGTGGTCCTGGGCCAGATGACGATGGCGGCGTGGTTCCGCTTTACGGTGATCCTCCGCCCGACGACGGAGGGCCCCTACCAATTGATGCAGGTCTCCCGGACCTCGACGCGGGCCTCGATGCCACCGATGGCGGAGGTGGCGTGCCACTTTATGGAGCGCCCCCGCCGAATCCTTGAGGTCCCCTCGGAAATGTATTGGCTCGACAAACTCGTTTCGAGGTGTCGGAGGTCATGGTGTGGCTAGCGGACAGACGATTGCAGCTGGAAACGAGCAAGTGAACTCGACAAACACAAGCGCAATGTCACGTTCCATAGAACGAACATTATTGCTCCCAGGTGTGGGTTTCTGCTAGACCTCGAACATGGCTCGACCCGTTTTTGCTGATCCCAAGACCGACTTTACATTTCACCGGATTTTCGGCTCGGAAAAACACAAAACCGCGCTCATTGGCTTCTTGAACGACATCCTTCAACTCGATGCGCAACATCGCATCACGGAGGTCACGTTTTTGGATCCTGCGCAGCGCCCCAAAGTCGAAGAACTCAAGCTGTCGATCGTCGACGTGAAATGCAAGGACGCGAGGGGAGTGCATTACGTCGTCGAGATGCAGGTTCTGAACGTGGAAGCGTTCGACAAACGCGTTGTTTACAACGTTGCGAAGGCGTACACCAATCAGCTAGACGCCGGAGCAGGCTACCCAAAGCTCAATGATATCGTGGGGATCACCATCTGTGACTTTGAAATCTGGCCCCGCGAGAAAGGGTCGCCGGTTCCCATGGTCAGCCGTTGGATATTGCAGGAACAGCAGTCGGGCACGGTAGGTCTTTTGGCTTTGCAATTCGTTTTTTTGGAATTGCCGAAATACGACGTCGAGGGTTCCCCACGAACGACAATCGAGAAGTGGGCCTATTTCTTTCGTGAAGCTGAAAATTTGACCATGGTGCCCGAGGCATTGAATTACCCGCCCATCGTCGAGGCGCTCGACGCGGCGCGCACCGCTACGTTTACCGTCGATGAATGGGATGCCTACATTCGCGCGGGGATGGCCATTCAAAACGAGCGCGGCATGTTGTCATTGGCCACAAAGCAGGGTATCGAGCTTGGTGAAAAACGCGGTGAAAAACGCGGCCTCAAAAAAGGAATCGATATCGGTCTCCGGCAAGCCGTTCGCGACATGTGTGAGTTATTATCGATTGAGATCACGGCTGAAAAAGATGCCGAAATCGAGAGCCTCGATGCCAAAGGTTTGGCTCGGCTGCGCGATCGAATCAAGCAAACCAAAAGGTGGGAGTAATTGGACGTTCAGGAGATTTCGGTGGAATTCGAGGGTATGGCGGGGCCTCGAAGGAGTCTCAGGGCACGAATTCGTCCGCTCCGATGTCGAACATCATTTCTTGTGGCCGCATCTGACCATCGAAATCGAACGCCGGAGCGCCCGTCATCGTACCTGCATTCCGACACGGTGAGGTCAGGGGAATGTGGAACGTCGCATCATACTGCGGATCCGCATTGATGTTGCCCGCAGCGCCCGTCAAGGCATTGATGGCGATGAGGAGCAGCGGCAGATTGCCTTCGTCCACATACAGCGTGCCGCCGTTGGGTGCCCAGAGATCGTTGTTCTCGAAAAACTGCAGGTCACTCGCCGCATCGTTTTCCCGTACCGCAAAGCCATTGGCGTAATTGGCCATGCCGGCATTGCGGAAAATGTTGTTGCGCACGATGCCCGCTGCAGGCGTAGCTCCCCCTGTTGGCGCGGTGATCAGCATCCCGCGTTTTACGGGACAACCGTTACACGTCGTAAACTGAATCGTATTGCTGTGAATCGTCGGCCCGAGCACCGACACGGTAGCCTGAGCTTTGTCGAAGCGCACGACGTCCACGATTGCGTTGCAAACCATGTCGCGCATGATGTTGTTCGTCACGAGCGACGTGGTATTGCTAAAATGCGCCGCATTCAGCACTGCATTGCCACCCACTCCATTCGGACATGTCGGACCAGCAATGTCGTTGTCGTCGAACGCCGGATTGGCGCCAACGATATCGATGCCCATTCCGGTCGTCCCATTGCCGCCAAGCTGGCCTACGGTAATGGTATTCCCCGAGAACTTTCCGCAACCATTCCCCGAACACCGCACGCCATATCCCGTCGTTCCGGCGGTTCCCGAGGCTCCCTGAATCATCACCCCGGTCGCGCCACAGGCCGAGTTGGCCGCGCACGTGATGCCCGTGCAATTCGCGCCAGATTCACAACCACGCACCCTCCCGCCAGAAATGCTGGGGGTACAAGCCATACCTTGGGACGCAAAGCCAAAACGCGCACCATTGTTGTTTGTCCCGCCAAGGATATTGGCCGTGGTAAATGTTGGCGAACCCGTACATGTTTCGAGACGCACGCCATACCCATTGCCGGTCGCCTGAGTGACCGTTCCGCCATTAATGGTCGTATTCGTCACCGACAGACCCGTCACGTTGCCGCTCGCCCACAGCCCAGCCACGGTCGTTGCGGCCGCGACGCCATTAATCGTTCCGCCATTGATCACGGTCGCGCCGCAATCCATACACCGCAATCCAATCGAGGTCGTCGCTGCCGCTGCACCACTCGCCGGACCGCCCGTCATCGTCACATTCGTGAAGGACGCCAATGCGGTATTCAGACTCACCCCAACCTGCGTGCT
>DAOMZH010000447.1:0-8618 GCA_035437985.1 Polyangium sp. (in: bacteria)
ATTGGCAACGGTTTTTCCCCGAAGGCGGACGGGTTGTCGAATTGCCGACGTATCCATGGCAGCGGCAGAGGTATTGGCTGGATGTTCAAACGAAGGTGACGACCGATCCGATTGCGGATTGGTTTTACCGAATTGATTGGCCCATAGTGCCACGCACGGCGTCCACGTTGTTGGAGCAGAATCCGGGGCGTTGGTTGCTTTTGGCCGATACCCGCGGCATGAGCGAACAGTTCACGGCAGTACTAGCAGCGCGTGGATGCACATGCACCGTCGTGAGTGCGTCGTGGTCTGCGATTGCCGAAGCAATGGGTAGCTTAGACAAATGGCGAGGTATTTTGTATTTGGGTGGTTTGGATGTTGTCACCAATTCGGAGATGTCGTCGACCGAAGTCGGCGACACGACCGAACACGCGTTGTTGCCGATACTCCACTTGGCACGGCGACTCTCCGCAACGAGGGACGCACCGAAATGCTGGATCGTGACGAAAGGCGCTTGTGCGGTCGACGAGCAAACGAGTATGGCTCCAAGTCAGGCGGCATTATGGGGGATTGGTCGCGTATTTGCGCTCGAGCATCCCGAAGCGTGGGGCGGACTCATTGACTTGGATCCGCGGGGTCGTACCGATGAAGTCGAACATGTCGTGATGGAGCTCCTGTCTCCCGATGAGGAAGACCAAATTGCGTTTCGCAACGGAGTTCGACATGTCGCACGATTGACGCGTTCAGCAATGAGTTTGTCCGGGAAGGCGATCTCGCTGTCAGCCGAAAGCAGTTACCTCGTGACGGGCGGTTTGGGAGGCATTGGGTTGCATGTCGCACATTGGCTCGTTGAGCAGGGCGCGCGGCATTTGGTGCTGACGGGTCGACGAGGCATGGCGACACCTGGTGCCGGAGACGCAATCGCCGCATTGCGATCTTCCGGGACAACTGTGACGGTGGCAGCGGTGGATGTGTCCGATTTTGAGCAAATGAAAGCGCTTTTCTTGACGATCGAACCTCCGTTACGAGGCGTCATTCATGCGGCGGGCATTGGATCGCAACGTTCGCTGGTGCAAACCGATGCGAGCTTGCTGGAGGCGACGCTTCGGCCAAAGATCACCGGAAGTTGGGTGCTTCATCGATTGACGGAAAACCAATCTCTTGATTTCTTCGTCTTATTTTCCTCGGGAGCCGGCGTGTGGGGCGGAGCGGAACAAGGCGCGTATGCAGCGGCCAATGCATATTTGGACGGTTTGGCGCATTATCGTCGAGCCTTGGCCTTGCCCGCGTTGAGCATTGCGTGGGGCTCGTGGTCCGATGGCGGTTTGGCCGACGAAGCGACATTATCGCGCTTGTCGAACATAGGTGTATTGCCGATGTCGACGGCATTGGCGTTGTCGGCGATGGAACGCCTCCTTGGACTGCGCGCGGCGCAGGGCACCGTGACGCGAATGGATTGGGCTCGATTCGCGCCGATTTATGCCGCACGTGGTCGCCGCAACTTGTTGGCGACGTTGGTAGGTGCAATTCAGGAGCAGCCATTGCCTGCGATTCAAAAACCTCCGCGACGATGGCGTGGTTTGTCGACTGAAGAAGCGCGCCCCGCATTGTTGGATTTGGTTCGTAAAACGGTGGCTCGCACGTTGGGATTGCCCGATCCCCAATCGCTCGATGCGCATCGCGGGTTTGCAGAACAAGGCCTCGATTCGCTCATGGCCGTGGAAGTTCGCAACGAAATACAAAAACAGCTCGATGTTGCGCTTTCGGCAACATTGGCATTCGACCATCCGACCGTCGAACGACTCGTCACGCACCTTTTGACGGAGGTACTCGACGTTCAAGACCGCATGGCCACGTCGGAGGATCGAACGGTCCACCAAGACGAACCAATCGCAATTATCGGCGCGGCGTGTCGTTTTCCTGGGGACGTTGACGATCTCGAGGCGTATTGGCAGTTTCTTCTGCAGGGTGGCATTGCAGCGACCGAAGTTCCACCGAGTCGATGGAATGCTGCGGAATGGTACGATCCGAATCCTGATGCGCCAGGACGAACCTACGTGGCTAAGGGCGGATTTCTTCGCGACCTTGAGGGATTCGAGCCGACGTTTTTCCGCATCTCACCACGCGAAGCGCAAACGCTCGATCCGCAGCAGCGATTGATGCTCGAAGTGAGCTGGGAGGCCCTCGAGCGAGCGGGTGAGGATCCGAGTGCGTTGCGTGAAAGTCTCACAGGTGTTTTCGTGGGCATGGGTCCGAACGAATATGCCGAGCGAAGCAATAATGCTGATGAGAGCGGTGCACAATATGGTGCCACAGGCGCGGCCCTGAGCTTTACCGCGGGAAGAATTTCGTTTGTCTTGGGTCTACACGGCCCGAGCCTTGCGGTGGACACGGCCTGTTCGTCGTCGCTCGTCGCGCTCCATTTGGCATGTCAAAGTTTGCGACAAGGTGAATGCGAGCAAGCGTTGGCTGGCGGCGTCAATGCATTGGTATCGCCGCGGTCATTTGTGGCTTTGTCGCGCATGCGTGCTCTTTCACCAGACGGACGTTGCAAGACCTTTTCGGCGGAAGCGGACGGTTATGGTCGTGCCGAAGGGTGCGGCGTGTTGGTGCTCAAACGCTTGAGTGACGCACGACGCGATGGCAACCGCATCTTGGCACTCATTCGAGGCACGGCAATCAATCACGATGGTCCGAGCAGTGGTCTGACGGTACCCAATGGTCCCGCTCAGCAGGCATTGATTCGCCAAGCCTTGATGCAAGCAAACTTGTCGGCAGCGGATGTCGATTATGTCGAATGCCACGGAACGGGTACGAAGCTAGGTGATCCTATTGAAGTGCAAGCTCTGGGTGCAACCTACGGGCAAGGTCGTGCGGAAGAACGGCCGCTGATATTGGGAGCAACCAAGGCGAATCTCGGTCATTTGGAGTCGGCATCTGGCATAGCAGGCTTGCTCAAGGTGGTGCTTGCGTTGGGCCACGAGCAAATTCCGCCCCAGCCTGGACTGGGAGAACTCAGTCCACATGTTCCCTGGGCGAAGCTAGCAGTAACGGTGCCTCGAAATGTGTTGTCGTGGCCAAGAAATGACCGACCACGACGCGCGGCTGTAAGTGCATTCGGATTGAGTGGCACGAATGCACATGTCATTGTTGAAGAAGCTCCTGTGCCCGTAGCCGCCGCGGAAGTCCCGGTCCGCAGCGCGGAACTGTTTATATTGTCAGCGAAGACGCCGACAGCGTTGGCAGCGTACGCGCAGAGGCTTTCTGAGTATTTGTCGCAGCATTCGGCGTTTACGCAGCGTGAACTTGCGTTTTCGTTAGCGACGACGCGTAGCACAATGGAGCATCGGTTGGCGATTGCAGCGCCGTCGCGCGAGGTATTGATAGGGACGCTGGAGGAAGTCGCGCGAGGGCAAACACCAGTGGGAGCCGTAGGTGGAATGCGCGGAGGTAGGGAATCGGCGAAGATTGTATTTGTTTTTCCTGGTCAAGGTTCGCAATGGTTTGGCATGGGTCGTCAATTGTACAAGGAGGAGGCAGCGTTCCGGGATGCGCTCGACGCTTGTGACGAAGCGATAGTGAGAGAGGCTGGTATTTCGCTCCTGGAGGAGCTGAACAAACCTGAAGCAACGTCTCGCATACATGAAACGATAGTGGCGCAACCGGCGTTGTTTTCGATAGAAGTTTCGCTTGTTGCCCTGCTGAAATCGTGGGGAGTGGAGCCATTTGCGGTAATTGGGCATAGCGTTGGAGAGATAGCGGCAGCGCACGTATCGGGTATGCTTGACCTGGGGCAAGCCGCGCGTCTGGTATGCATACGGTCGCGTGTCATGCAACAGGCGACGGGTCACGGCAAAATGGTATCCGTTTCGCTAGACGAACAAGGGGCGCGAAAAGCGATATTGGGACAGGAGACTCGTATTGGTATTGCCGCGGTGAATGATCCGAATTCGGTGGTGCTGTCTGGGGACATCGAAGCGCTCGATTTGGTGGTGGAAAAACTCTCGCAACAGGGCGTACAAACGCGAGCATTACGCGTGAATTATGCATTTCATAGTCCGCAGATGGAGCCATTGGTAGGGGAGTTTGTCGAAGCGTTGAGAGAGCTCCAGGTGAAACCGGCGAAGATTCCGATGTTCAGCACGGTTACTGGGAAGGCGATTACGGAAGGCGAACTCGATGTTGGTTATTGGCGTCGAAATATTCGACAAACAGTACGGTTTGCGGAAGCAATTTCAGCGAGCGGCGAAGGTGTGTTCGTCGAGGTTGGACCGCATCCGGTATTGATGATGTCCATCGAGCAAACGCTTGTCGCGAAAAACGTTGCATGCCGGGTCATACCAACACTTCAGCGAAACAAGGCCGAGCGTCAGCATGCACTGCTGGCAGTTGGTGCACTTCATACGCTCGGATTACCCATCGATTGGAATCGATTGTATCCAGAGGGTGGTCGGACCATTGAATTACCCACATATCCGTGGCAGCACGAACGGTATTGGATTGAGATGGGGCCAGCACCCTTGGCGGGTGGAGATATGGGCCAATGGCCGCTCGCGGGTATACGCATTCATACTCCGGGGGCAACCGTGCATCACGTGCTTCGTGTTGGTCCACGATATCAGCCGTTCCTTGCTGATCATGTCGTGTTTGGCCGTGTGGTCGTCCCAGGTGCATTTCACCTTTCCATCATCCTGGCCATTGCGGCAGAACGATGGCCAGACAGAACGCTCGAACTCGAGCGAGTGGAGTTTCTTCGTGCAATCGTGTTGAATCCTCCGGAAGAAATCGAATTGCATGTGAGTTTGACGCCTAACTCCGACGGTGTGGCATATTTCTTCGAGCTTGCCAGCTTCGACAAGCCCGAAGGGAATTGGATTGCTTATGCGCGGGGACAGGTCCTGCCATCCAATGCCCTGCCAGGCGCATTGCCATCGCGAGACGAATTGGAGAGGCATATCGATCATGTTGTTGATATGGCCTCGGTTTTTGCGAAATTGCAAGACATGAACATTGCGTGGGGGCCGCTCTGGCAATGGCTGCAAAAAGGTCGGACTGGTATGGATATCGCTACGGCGGAACTCATGGCCACGTACCCCGGTGCCCAAGCTGCTGCCCCATTGCACCCAAGCATGATTGACAATGGTTTCGCAATAACGATGCTCCCGATGCTGGAACGTTTTCAGGACACGACCCCGCAATTACCATTTGCGGTGGAGCGGTTGCGATGGTGGCGGGCGCCAACGGGAATCGTTCGGTGTGGGGCGATTGTTCGATCGTCCGAAAAATCGACGGAAGTTACAGTGGCGGATTTGGTATTATGGGACGACACTGGTGCTGTGATTGCAGAAATTCTGGGTTTCTCTGCGCGACGTGCGCCCCAGGAAGCATTTCTACACGAAGATAAAAGTGCGACGAAAAACCTATATCGCGTGGAATGGCGCGAGATACTACCTTCGGTCCATACACAAGGGGATCCTTCAACGCCCATGCATTGTTGGGTGTTGGGTGCTGACGGTCGACTGGCAGCGGAGCTTGGACTCGACTCGATTTCCGATATGGAGGCGCTCCTCGACAAACTCGATCGAAATAAAACTGCGCCCCGACAATTGTTGATTGATGCGACGTGCACCATTGATTGCGAAATGCCGCTTCCCGAGCTAGTTCAACGTGAAACTGCCCATGCCCTCAGGACATTGCAGTTCCTGCTCGCGGAACCACGTTTATCACAGACGTCGCTCATTTGGTTGACGCGCAAGGCCATTGCGACCAACCCGAATGAGACGGTCGAAGATCTGGTGCGTGCGACGCTATGGGGCTTGATTCGTAGCGCGCGTAGCGAAAACCCGGATCGGATTTTGCGGTTGATGGATATCGACGGCTCGAAACTTCCGAATGCTCTATTCGCTGACACGACCGAGCCCGAAATCGCGTTGCGGCATGACGTTACCTTTGCGGCACGTCTTCAGCGAGCAAGTGCGGCGACGGATGTTCTCGAACCTCCGGCAAATACCGCGGCGTGGTGCATTGGATATAGCGGAGGCGGCACGTTTGCTGATCTGAGTCTCGTCCCGTGTCCGTCGATTTTTAGACCCTTGCGTCAAGGCGAGGTTCGAATCGCCGTGCGAGCGCTTGGGCTTAATTTTCTAGACGTCGTGCGTTCACTCCAAATGGTGCAAGTCGGCGAGCAACCGTTACTAGCGGAAGCAGCGGGGATTGTCTTAGAGATCGGGAAAGGGGTGGACGGAATTAGGCCCGGTGATCGGGTTATGGGGTTGATGAGCACGTCTGGGGGTCCCATTGCGATTGCGGATCGGCGCCTGATTGTGCGTATACCCGAGAACATGGGCATTCTGCAAGCGGCGACAATACCAGCTAATTTCCTCACGGCATTCTACACATTGCAGGATTTGGGGAGACTTCGATCGGGTGAACGTCTCTTGGTCCATGCAGCGGCAGGGGGCACGGGTATGGCTGCCGTGCAGATCGCTCAGCATGTCGGCGCTGAAGTCTTCGCAACTGCGAGCCCCGCAAAATGGGCGGTGCTCCGAGCGATGGGTTTGGATTCGCAACATATTGCCAATTCGCGGGATCTCGGCTTTGCAGACGCCTTTTTGAACTGTACGGGCGGAAAAGGTGTGGACGTTGTACTCAATTCGCTGGCGCGTGAATTCGTCGATGCGTCCTTGCGGCTGTTGCCACGAGGTGGACGCTTCTTGGAAATGGGCAAGACCGATATCCGAGATGCCGACGCGGTGGCGATGACTCACCCTGGCGTAGAATATATTGCATTCAATTTGATGGTGGCGGATCCTGTGCGCACCCAGTCGATGCTCGAGGAACTGGCCATTCTTTTCGAACAGAAAGTGCTTACACCGTTACCGCTATCAGCGTACGACCTACGTTACGCGCCTGTGGCCTTCAAGCATCTCGCAAATGGACGCCATGTCGGCAAATTGATTTTGCAGCCGCCTCGCTCGCTCGACTCCAATGGCACAGCACTCATTACAGGTGCCACGGGCGAGTTGGGGCAATCGCTCGCGAAGCATTTGGTGCAAAAGTATGGCGTAAAGCATCTCGTGTTGACCTCGCGGCGCGGCGCCGATGCCCCGGGTGCGGAGTTGTTGGTCACGACATTAAAAGATGCTGGTGCCGAAACCGTGACTCTTGCAGCTTGCGATATTGCCAATTCTGGGGAAGTAGAGGCATTGATTCAAGCGATTTCCGCTGAAAAACCATTGCGAGCGGTGTTCCATTTGGCGGGAGTCTTGGACGACGGGCTGGTGACGGCATTGACGGAAGAGCGTCTTGCGGATGTTTTGCGCCCGAAAGTAGCTGGAGCGTGGAACTTGCACCAGAAAACATTGGGTCTCGATTTATCAGCGTTCGAGTTGTTTTCGTCAGCGAGCGGCGTGATGGGTGGTGCGGGCCAAGCCAATTACGCGGCGGCGAATACATTTTTAGATGCATTGGCAGCCCACCGACGAAAATTAGGTTTGGCAGGACAGAGTTTGGCGTGGGGTTTTTGGGAGCAACAAGGTTTGGGCATGACCGCCCATCTCAATGCAGCCGACATTGCCCGAATGCAACGTCAGGGCTTTATACCCATGTCGGTGGATGTTGGGTTGGCATTGCTCGATATTGCATTGACGCGGCCCGAGGCAACGCTCGTTCCGATGCGCTTGGATCTTTCACGCATGCAGAAAGCGCTCGGCGAAAATGGTACCGTGCCAGCATTGCTTCGCGGTTTGGTCCAAGCGGGGTTGCGTCGGGTCGGACCAGCTGCGATTATTGCACACGCGTTGCGTCAGCGCCTCGCGGGTTTGTCAGAGAGTGAGCGTCGCGAAGTTGTTCTCGATTTGGTGCGTCGGGAGATTGCGGCGGTAATCGGTTTGGCGGGAGCAGACGCTGTGCCAGCAGAACGACCATTGCAAGAACTCGGCCTCGATTCCTTGATGGCTGTGGAGCTTAGAAATCGTCTTGCGGCTCGTGCAGAGACGACGTTGCCGGCGACGCTAGCGTTCGATTACCCGACGCCACAGGCAATTGCTGGGCTCTTGTTGCGCAAGGCCTTTGCTAATGTTGCGACGTCTGCCTCTGTGGCCGCGACCTTGCATTCTCATGTCGACGAACCCATCGCCATTGTGGGAATGGCGTGCCGGAGCCCGGGCGGAGTATCGGATCCTGAGAGTTTCTGGGCGCTGCTCGAAGCAGGGCGCGATGCTGTGGGGCCATTCCCACATCGGTGGGATACCGATGCGCTGTATGATCCAGATCCAGGAGCAATCGGAAAAAGCGTGGCGCGAGAGGGAGGATTCCTCGACGATATTGCCGGGTTTGACGCTGCCTTCTTCGGCATTTTGCCGCGTGAAGCAATCGCGATGGATCCACAACAGCGCTTGGTTCTGGAAACGGCTTGGGAGGCCTTGGAGCGTGCTGGAATACCCTCAAATGCATTGGACGAAAGCGCGACGGGTGTTTATCTGGGGTCGATAGGCTCGGATTATGGGCAGGGTGCCAATACTCTAGAAGCGCTCGATGGATATAGAGGAACCGGCACAGCGAGCAGCGTGTTGGCGGGCCGCTTGGCTTACGTTTTGGGATTGCACGGCCCCGCTATGACGGTCGATACCGCGTGCAGT
>DAOMZH010000448.1:0-8615 GCA_035437985.1 Polyangium sp. (in: bacteria)
ATGTGTCGGTGCATCAATTGATGTTGCAATCGATTGCGTGTGTACCGATTCGAGGGCGTAATGGGGAGGTGATTGGCGCGTTGTATGTGGAAACGTGCCTCAGTCATGCGACGGGATTTGCACAGGAACTGCCGATACTGGGGGTACTTGCAGACCAAGTGGCGTTTGCGATGGAGGCGGCACGGCTAGTGGGTGAAAATGCCCGTCGAGCTGCGGAGCTCGAAAAGAAGAGCATTGAACTGGAAAAGGCCAATCTCGAACTCGAAGCGGCCCGTGCGGAGCTGGAGCAACGGCTTGGGCATCGTACCGAACAACTCGAAGAAACCCGACGCGATTTGCGTTCGGCGCGCGCCTTGATCAAGGGTCATTTTGGTTATGAAGGATTGGTTGGGCGCAGCGAAGCAATGCGCCGCGTGTATGCGCTCATCGATCGCGTCAAAGATACGGATGTTCCGGTCTTGATCATGGGGGAGAGCGGGACGGGCAAAGAGGGTGTGGCGCGGGCGATTCACAACGCGGGATCGCGGTCAAAAAAACCGTTTGTCGGAATTAACGTCGGAGCAATTCCCGAACATTTGCTGGAGAGTGAACTTTTTGGTCATGTGCGAGGGGCGTTTACCGGAGCGGATCGAGATCGCCGGGGACTGTTTCGCGAAGCCACGGGCGGAACCATTTTGCTCGATGAAATTGGCGAGATGCCGCCAAAAATGCAGGCCGGATTGCTTCGAGTTTTACAGGAAAAAGTCGTGCGACCCGTTGGCGGTACGCGGGAAGAACCGGTGTCTGTTCGGGTCATTGCGGCGACGCATCGAGACTTGGCGGCAATGGTTACTTCCGGGGCATTTCGCGAGGATCTGCTTTATCGGCTGGATGTGGTAAAGGTGCATGTTCCGCCATTACGTGAGCGAATCGAAGACATTCCGCTCTTGATCGATCACTTTTTGGGGATATTTGCGGCGCGTTATTCACGGGAACGTCGGAGCGTATCGCGGGCAGCTTTGCGCCGGCTCATGGGATATGCGTTCCCCGGCAATGTTCGGCAGCTCGAAAATATATTGCTCAATGCTTGGGTTTTGTCGGATCGTCCGGAATTGGACGTCGATGATTTCGAGCTTTCGGATGCTCGTCCGCCAGCGCGTCCGGTGGCGTCGGAGAACCCGAATCCGGCCGATATGGCGCGAAAAGTGGGGTCGCTCGAGGCGCACAAAGCGGATGAGCGAGAGCGGATATTGTCGGCATTGCAAGCGGCGAGTTGGAATCGGGTGAAAGCGGCGAAGCTGGTGGGATTGCCGCGGCGCACGTTTTATCGGCGATTGAAGGAGTACGGCATTCAATGACCACGGAAAGATCGGCGTTGGCAGCGCTCGTGGACGGCCAACCTCTGGCCGAAGATGCGGCTCGGGACTTGTGGAAAAAATTCAGCGATTACATGGGCGAACATCGGGGTGATTTTGCGGGTTTTGCGAAAGTCAACGGGTTTCTCCGCATTGCCCCGGAATATCGGCAGGGCAAAGCGGTGCTCGTCGCTTATACGAAGGAACCTGCACGTCCGGCAGGTCAGGCGAAGAAAAAAAACCGAAAACGGTGAAATTGAAGTATACATTCATACACGATCGGACGTTTGGACCGTGCTTTCAGTTCACGCTGGACTCGCCGAGGGACCACTGGTAATGGGAAGCGGGAGGATTGTATGACGCGGCATATGCTCTGGATCGATGGCGAGTGGCTCCAAGGGACTCGCACGCATACCATCAAGTCTCCTTATGGTGGAAAGATCATAGCCGTGGCAGAAGAGGCCGACGATTCGCTCATTGAACGAGCGATGGCGGCAGCTCGCAACGCCCAACTGCCATTTCGACGGACGAGCCGATATTTGCGTAGTCGTTTGTTGGCAGTGATGGCGCAAAAAATATCCGAGCGGCGAAGTGCGTTTGTTTCGTCGATCATCGATGAAGCGGGCAAGCCGCATCGATTGGCGGATATCGAGGTTTCTCGAGCGATTGGTACGTTCACGAACGGGGCGGAAGAAGCCAAGCGTTACGGTGGGGAATGGATTCCGATCGATATCGACGTAGGAGGACGAGCGTATGATTCGGCGCAGAGCTTCTGGGTGCCGCGTGGGCCGATTCTCGCGATTACACCATTCAACTTTCCGTTGAATCTCGTGGCGCACAAGGTGGTGCCGGCGCTGGCCGTTGGCGCGCCGATTTTGGTAAAATCTGCCCCGCAAACCCCGGGAGCCGCGCGTCTTTTGGCGGAAGTATTCGAATCGGCGGCCAAAGAAGTGTCGGATGCTCGGGAATCCATTCCGCTTGCAGGAATGCAGACGCTGACGGCACCAAATGAAGTGACGGCCCGAGCGGTCAAGGATTCGCGAATGAGCGTCTTGACCTTCACGGGGAGCGCGACTGTGGGTTGGTCACTCCAAGCAGCGGCCAAAGGAAAACGCATTGCGCTCGAATTGGGCGGCAATGCGGCCGTGATCGTCCATTCCGACGCCGATTTGGCGCGGGCGGCTGCGCGCGTAGCCTTTGGCGCGTTCGCGTATGCAGGACAAATTTGCATTTCGGTGCAAAACGTGTGGGTCGAAGAAAGCGTCGAAAAGCCATTTCGAGATTTGTTGGCGGCAGAAATCGCCAAACTGGGCATTGGAGATCCACGCGATGAATCGGTGCTCGTCGGTCCACTCATCGATGGTCGAGCTGCTGATCGCGTCGCGTCGTGGATTGACGAGGCGCAAAAAGCAGGCGCTGAAGTCATTGTTTCTGGGCGTCGCGAAGGCAATGTCATTGCCCCGACGGTACTTGGTCGTCCTTCGGAAAACCTGAATGTCGTGCGCGAAGAGGTTTTTGGTCCGGTGCTCAATCTCTTCGGCTATCGAGATATTGCGAGCGCGATTGCCGGGGTGAATCGTTCTCGTTATGGCCTGCAAGCAGGGCTCTTTACTGATAGCCTTCGAGTATCGCGGCAAGTCACCGATGAATTGGACGTTGGCGGCCTTTTGATCAACGAAGTGCCGACGTATCGTGCCGATCATGCACCTTATGGCGGCGTCAAAGATTCGGGACTCGGGCGGGAAGGCGTTCGTTATGCGATGGAAGAGTACAGCGAGCGCAAGACGGTCATCTCGTTTCGAGGCTAGCAAAATTGCGTAACCCTCGACAAAGGGTTTGACGCGGTCCGAGGTTCATGATTTACTTGGTGCTCGGAGTCACGCTTGTCCTCGCAAACGGAATCCACTATTCGCTCCGCTCCGATCGATACGACCGCGGAGATTGAAACGCCCGAGCATGTTCGTTTCCACGTGCCAATTGCTGGACCGACTGCGCGGGCCGTCGCGTGGCTTCTCGATGCCCTCGTTCGTGCAGGGATTCTCCTGGTTTTTGCGGTGACGGCATCTTTTGGAGGATTGGCGATAGGCGATGCCATTTCGGGGGTCTCGACTGGGGTCATTTTGGTCGTATTGTTCGTTCTCGAATGGGGGTATTACACATTTTGGGAAGTTATTTGGAATGGTTCGACTCCGGGAAAACGGGCTCTTGATTTGCGCGTAATCTCCGTACACGGGCACCCGTTGCGCGTGGGCGATAGTTTTTTGCGAAATCTATTGCGAGGCGCAGATTGGTTGCCCTGGGGTTATGCGCTCGGTCTACTGTCCATGGCGATTGATGGTCGATTTCGGCGCTTGGGTGACCTCGTCGCGGGCACGATGGTCGTCGTCGAAGAGAAGCGCACGGTGGCCTCGACCATTCGAATCGAGCAGATGCCAACGGCCAAAGAATTGGCAAACTTGCCCCAACGCTTGCCGCTCTCGGGCGACGAACTCGATGCGCTCGAACATTTTTTGCGCCGAAGAGATCGAATTGGTTCGGCGCGCGAGGACGAACTCGCGGGAATGGTCGCTCCCGTTTTTGCGCGGCGTCTCGGCGTGCGCGTGAATGATGCGACTCGATTTTTGACCATTCTTTATGTCCGAGCACGAGGTTCCGTGCGGAGGCATTCTTGAAGAGCCAAGATGAAATCGTGGCCGCGCGTCAAGCTGATTGGCGCGAGCTCGAGACGATTCTCTCCCGGGGCGCTTCCTTGGCGGAACTCGATGGTCCGAGCATTTCACGTGCAGCCGCGCTTTATCGATCTTTGTCGAGCGATTTGATTCTCTGTCGCGCACGCGCTACGCCCGACCTCGTCGCCTATCTCGACAGTCTGGTGAACCGAGCTCATAGTGCGCTTTATGGAGCTGAGCCATTTCGGGCCCCTTCGTTGGTATCGCTCCTGCTCCGCGAGTTTCCGCAGGCGCTGCGCAGAAACATAGTTTTTTTCGCGGCTTCGTGCGCATTGTTTCTCATTCCCTGTGCCGTGGGCGTTTTGCTAGCGCTATTCGAGCCAGATTTGGCGGCCAAGGTTCTTCCCCGAAGCACACTCGATCACATGGCTGACATGTATTCGGGGGGATTCGATGGCGGACGTAGCGAAGGCACGGACGCAGGTATGGCCGGGTTTTACGTATACAATAACGTCGGCATCGCATTTCGTTGTTTTGCAACGGGAATTCTTTTTGGTCTCGGAAGTGTGTGGTTCTTGGTGTACAATGGAATGCACATTGGAATCGTTGCCGGCTGGGTGACGGCGTCGGGGTTTGGGCATAACATTGGTACGTTCATGTGTGGTCACGGGCCATTCGAGCTCACAGCGATCGTGATTGCTGGCGCTGCGGGATTACGCATGGGACATGCATTTATCGTTACGCAGGGACGAACCCGAGTTGGTTCATTGCGAGAAGCCGCGCCGGATCTCGTGCGCCTCATTGTTGGGGCGGCCGTCATGCTGCTGATAGCGGCGTCGATTGAGGGATTCTGGTCACCATCGGGGTTGCCAGCGCCGGTCAAGTGGACAGCCGCGATAATTTTTTCGCTTCTCGTTGCTGCGTATCTCGCGTTTGCCGGACGTGATGTTGTGCGGAGGGCCGCATGAATCTGGGCGATTCAGCGGTTGTTTTGCGGCCTCGGAGCATTGCCGAAATTGCTGATTTGGCATTTCGGGTGTGTTTTTCGCGAGCTTTCCCATTGTATTTGCGATTGATGTTTTTCTCGATCGTTCCGGCCTATGCGATTTGCTTGGCCCTGTATTATTGGGCCGAGCTGCCTTGGGTGCAGGTTTGGCTCGTTGCCATTCTCATCATGCCGTTTGTTGAGGCCACCTTTAGCATCGCCGTCAGTCAACTGATGTTTTCGCCGGCGATCCGCCCCAAGGCTGTTTTTGCATTGCTTTGGAAACGTTTCGGTTCGTTGATTTGGTCGCTCGTGATTCGCGGCGTTGGGGTGCTCATTGCCGTGATGAGCATCTTCATTCTGACGCCGTTCGTACTCATTCGGCTGCTTTTGCTGGACGAGGCATGTTTGCTCGAGGGTTTGTCGGGCTATCGGGCCTATCAGCGCACGCATCGACTCGTAGAAAGTCGCGGCGCTGGTGCAGGACTGCTTTTTGTCATGCTCATCGGAGCCATTCGCGTGGGGAGCGTGATTCTCGCCGAGTTGACTTGCGATGGGATCATCAACGAGCTTTTGCAGTTTGGTCGGCCGATGGGCCTATTTCGTGATGGTGGGTCGCCAGAGTCCCTCGCTGGGTTTTTTCTAGCCATACCCATCATTGCCACTGCCCGATTTTTATATTACATCGACACGCGAACCCGAGCTGACGGGTGGGACATTCAATTGCGTTTTCATGGCATTCGCGCGCGGGCCGAAGCGGAAAGGAAAGCCGCATGATGCGAGTTCTTTTGCTTTTGGCGGCATTTACGCCGACGCCCGCAACGTCCGAAGACGTCCAAGCCAAGGATGAAATCCTGAGCGAATCGCGCTATCGTTTCTGCCACGAGGATGATTATCCGCTCATCGAGAGCGAGCGCGGGTTTTGCCCATTCATCAATAAAGACGACGAGAGTTGTCCATCGTTGGTCAAAGCATGCCAGCAAGAGCCCAAGGAAGTCGAAGATACCGGTGGTTCGCCCATTGAGATGAAAATCGAGCCTGGTGAACGTGCACCCACGGGACGAAAATCCGGTGCTGATGACCGCAAGAGTGTTCGTCGCGTCAAAACGAAAGGGGAAGACGACAACGGCAATTCGGAAAAATCCAACAAACCATCGAAAACGGATGGCGAAGGGGCGGATTCTGAAAAGCCAGGGGAGAAACAATCGAAGTCGAATCCTGACGAGCCGCCCAAAACGCCTGAAAATGTGCCGCCACCGCCACCTCCGGCGAGGGATCCCGCCGTCGGTTCGTTCGTGAGTTTCATTGCGCGGATTTTGTTTTTTGCTCTGCTCGCCGCATTCATCGTTTTTATCGTGCGGATGATCATCAAAAACGTGCTCGCGGATTCCGACGCGCCGCCCGAGGAAGTTCCCCCGGATGAAGCGGCTCCTACGGCGCAAACGAATGCTCGGCCCGCAATCCGAGGGGTTATCGAAACCGATGTCGAGCGACTGTTGGCGCGGGCCCGGGCAGCAGCCCAACGCGGCGCTTTTGCGCAAGCAATCGACGACCTTTACGCAGCCTTGTTGCGGCGTCTCGATGGCGACGGAATCATTGATATTCAGCCATTCCGAACCAATGGCGATTATCTGCGTGACGTCCGTCGGGAGCGCGTGGAAATCGCCTCCGATGTGCGGGCCATTTTGAGCGATGTGGAAAGTGTCCATTTCGGCTCCCGTTCCCCGTCGGCCGAATTGTTTTCACGAATTCATGATCGCGTCGTTCCTCTCGTGACCAAAGCGTTGGGAGTGTTCTTATTCATTACGGGTATTTCGTCCATTGTCTCGTGCGGACATTTGGCGGCGACCGATTCTGACGAGCAAGATGTCGAACTTTCGGATAAGTCGGTATTTCGCGGCGATGCGTCTCCGTCGGGTATTCATGCAATATCGACATTGCTCGAGGGCAATGGCATTGATATGGTCCAACACCGCCGACCTCTCGAGGAGCTGCCCGATGCGGGAATCTCAACGCTCGTGCTGCTTCCGAGTTTCGATATCGACGACATTGGTGAGCGACGGCTACGTGATTGGGTCAAACGAGGCGGTCATTTGGTGATTGCCGGTGGAAGTGACCTCCCCGATTGGACAGGTGCAGCGTTCGATCCCGAGCACGTGGGTACAGGCAGCATCAATTCTGCATATTCCCCGGATTTTGGGAACATCTCAATGCTCTTGCCTCCGGGGCCGCTCGTCAAATTCACCGACGCAAGGCCCGTTCTGCAGCGAGCCTCGGGACATTACGCAGGCGTGAAAACCATCGAAGATGGGCAGGTTTTTGTTTTCGCCGACGATCGGTGGTTCATGAACATTGCGTTGACGGTCGAGGACAATGCTGCATTCTTGATTTCTTTTTTTGGAGCGGTGCATCGCAATGTGCATGTTCTCGATGGTCAAACCTCGCTGGGGGCGAACAATCCCATCGAATCGATGATCCAGTCGAATGTGTGGCCGATCATTTTGCAATTGTTGGCTTTGCTCGTGATTGCTGCGCTTTGGCGCGGTCGGGCGTTCGGCGCCTTGCGTGATCCTCTCGTCGAGCGTCGTCGCGCATTTGCGGATCACGCCCGGGCGCTCGGGCTCGCTTATGCGCGCTCTGGCGCATCCCGGCACGTTTTGGGAATTTATGCGGGTTGGGTGATTGAACGTTTACGAGAGCGATTGCCGCGCGAAGGTCGGCGAGGTTTGTCCGGATTGGCCGAAGCATTGGCTACACGAATGGGCAAATCGACCGGCGAAGTCATGACCGTCCTCGTCGATGTCACCGATGCGCAAAAAGAAGCTGCCCCCATGTCCCAACGCTCCGTAGCGGCTCCGACTCGAGCCCCGCGAAAAGTAAAGGCTAATGTTGCCGCTGATTTTGCCTTGTTTCGTGCATTAGATCAATGGCTCGCGTCGACGTCTCGCGAGCAGAAGTCTTCCTCCCGGTCCAACGACAAGAAAACGAAGCGATCCTCATGAATATCGAACAAGTTCGCGACACCATCGAAAAGATCCGCCGTGAAGCCGCCAAGATTTTATTGGGACAAGACGACATCATCGACGGCACTCTGATTGCCATTCTTGCGGGCGGCCACGTACTCATCGAAGGTGTACCTGGTCTCGGTAAAACTCTGCTCGTGCGCACGCTCGCACACGTGTTTGGCGCTAGTTTCCGGCGCATTCAGTTTACGCCTGACCTAATGCCCAGCGACGTGACGGGCGGGAACATTTTTAATCAAAAAGAAGATCGTTTCGATTTTCACGAAGGACCGATTTTCACGCAATTGTTGTTGGCCGATGAAATCAATCGTGCACCGGCGAAAACTCAATCTGCCTTGCTCGAAGCCATGCAGGATCTCACGGTCACGACCGACGGGACCACGCGTGCTCTACCTCAGCCGTTTTTGGTGATTGCGACGCAAAATCCAGTCGAATCTCAAGGAACGTATCCATTGCCCGAAGCGCAGCTCGATCGGTTCCTGGTCAAACTTCACGTACGGCATCCGACGCCCGCTGTCGAAAAACAAATTCTGCGGCATCACGTCGACGGTTTTCAAGCTGGCCGCTTGGATTTGGCAAATATCACGCGTATTGCCTCAGCCGC
>DAOMZH010000449.1:0-2665 GCA_035437985.1 Polyangium sp. (in: bacteria)
TGATGGCGACACGTTTGCCGTTGCGGTGCGACGCTGCGTAGACCGCACTAAATCCGCCGGTCCCAATGATTGCGTGGAGGCGCCACTTGTCTCGCAACACACGAGCGACGCGTTCGTGCGCGAGCTGCGAGGCCATGCTGGCGTTGGGACTAGCCATCAGCGCGGACCGTACCAGAGTTGACGCGAAGGGTGAACGAACATGCGCATTTTGAGCAGATGAAAAAAAAGTTGGCCAATCACGCAACTCGGGACGCGCTCGTTCGATGGATAGGTAAAGGCCCAGACTCTGCCCGCATGACGAGCAGGGGTGGGATTGTCTTTACAACCTCGAACAAGGTCGACGTGTACCATGGCAACAGCTCGTACCACCCGTTCATCGGCAACCAATTCTTCCATTCGTGGTCAATCACGGGAAGGCGGCGAAGGTTCGTCGGAAAAAAAGCGCCGGCTTCCACGGCCGAAAAAACATACGCATTTCGGAACGCCACGTGCTCGCTCGTCAGCGGCAATCTTGCACGCGTTGGCGCAGATCAAGCGTCAGCTCATCGACGGCGAACCGTGTCATATCGTCATTGACGATTTTTTTGAGCGGGTGACATCCGAGCCCGCATTTGCCTTCGAGTTTCGTGGCGGCCCGCACTGGTTGCGGGAGGCGGTGGCTCGATCGTGCGAAGACATCGTGGGTCAACCTCATGGTCACTCGACCGTATTTCTGACGACCGTTCCTGAATACGCGCTTGTGCACGGGTCGGTGACGTTGGGGGATTTCACGGGGACGGTGATTTATTTCGAGGACATTCGGCTTGGGGCGATTGGTCTATTTCCGCTCGAGCCTTGGCGAGGGGCGTATTTCTTGAGGCTGGTCATCATGGATGAGCCTGAAGATCCTCGGGATGCACCGAACTAGCCGTTCGTGTATTTAGGTGAATTGGCGACAAACCGTGGTTGTAATGGTATTACCGCGGTTTGTCGCTTTGCCGCGCGTGCGTTCGGCGACGAACGCGTCCTCGCCCCATTCGCCTTCGGGCCAGAGAAGTATGGCTTCGAACGGCATGTCAATCTGGTCATTTCTGGCCCGTCCGAATACTCCGTAAACTGAACGGCCGGAGCCGCCTCGCGAATTTCAGGGGTTACCATAGGAGGCTGCCCAAAGTGGTTGGCACCTGGTGCTAATGCGATGCAGGTTACGGTTTACCAAAGTGGTTGGCACCTGGTGCTGTCGGCACCTTGGCCCGTGTCAACGCCTATGATGCAGGCTTGGGGGATCGTTCGAATAGGCGAGGTCAATGGCGACGGCGCGACGGACATCGTCTCCATCGAGCTGCTACGGCCCTGTTGCGATGCAGGTTACGGTTTACCAAAGTGGTTGGCACCTGGTTCTGGGTTGCCCTGGCCCTGCACCTGGCCCTGCACCTGGCCCTGTTCACGCGCAAAGAGCAATCATGTATGTGGCAATCACGGCAATCACGGCAACGGATGGGCCTCGAAAAAATCGAGAATCATCTCACTTGCCCTGAAATCTGCAGAAACCTTGCCCACCGTATCCGCCGAGAGGTATTGATTGCCTCCGGGCCACGTATGACCACCGCCGGTCACCGTGACGAATACGACCGCTCCCGTGCAATTGGCAAACACTTGCTTTTCCGCGGTCGTTCCATCCGACACCGTATCCGGCAAACTCTCGAGCGTCGGCATATCCACCGTACAACCATTACGAATCGCCCAACCCGGTTTATCCGCCGTTCCGATCGTCGATTGCGTCACCGAGACATACGTTCCATCGGGTTGCCCCGGACACATGCCAACACCGCCGTCGAACTTCCAGCACGGATCCGCTTTGCCATGAATCTGCAATACGGGAATGGCCCGAGAAGGAGAACAGGTTCCCGATTCCGCGATCATGTTTGCCCCCGAAACCGCCGCAATCGCTCCCACTTTATCGGACATTTCGCACGCGATGCGGTGACTCATTTCCGCACCATTCGAAAACCCAGTGAAGAAAATGCGCTGAGCATCGAGCGGGACCAGTTTTCCCACATGATCAATGAGCGTGTTGAAATACGCAATGTCGTCGATGTCTTGCTCGCATGCATAGACGCATTCGAGCCCGGCGGCTTTTTCCGAAGCTCCCCAGGTGCGCAAATTGAGTTTGCTTTCCGTTCCATCAGGAAAAACGAGGACGAATCCACGTTCATTGGCCACATTCACCAAACACGAAGCGTCCGTTTCATCACCGTTTTTGCACGTCATCGGACCTAAACCTTCCTTACGTCCACCACCACCATGCAAAGCAAAAACAACCGGTGACGGTGTCGAGCCATCGAAATTCTTGGGCACATGCAGAATGAAGTCCCGATTTTCATGGCTGGGAACCGTGCACACGTATTGGCCCGGCGCCTTGGGAGGATTGGCAAGACAATCTTCCGCCTCCAAACTCTGCCGACAGCCAGCCATGGTCGCTGCACAAAAAGCGAAAACGGGAACCGTCAAAAGCAATCTTCGTAAGCGCATGATCGACCTCTCCTTTGAAGAGGAAAAATATAACCCCTTCCGTCGTTGGAAAACAATCTTCACGTCTGGCACCTCGTCTTGCCGGTTACGGTTTACTGGTCTTGGTCCTATTGCGATACAGATTACGGTTTACCGAAGTGGTTGGCACCTGGTC
>DAOMZH010000449.1:2765-8614 GCA_035437985.1 Polyangium sp. (in: bacteria)
TCTTGGTCCTATTGCGATACAGATTACGGTTTACCGAAGTGGTTGGCACCTGGTCTCACCTGGTCCTGTTGCGGTTTACCGAAGTGGTTGGCACCTGGTCTTGCCGGTTACGGTTTAGTGGTCTTGGTCCTATTGCGATACAGATTACGGTTCACCGAAGTGGTTGGCACCTGGTCCTGTTGCGATACAGATTACGGTTTACCGAAGTGGTTGGCACCTGGTCCTGGCACCTGGTCCTGTCGACGCACCCCAACCTGCCCCAAACTTCACACCAACCACCTTCCCAGGCACACCCGAGTGCCCCAAATCACAGCAACGCCACATTTCTGGCCACCTGCCACTGCCCTCCCTGGTCCAACCAGGGTTGTTCGAGGCACCGGCCTCTCGGTGAAAACGTATCGAATCCGTCGTTTGGGCACCCATAGGTACCTCGCCTTGTGATATGTATCGCGCATGACTCGGAAAAAGAACCCGGCGAACCCGAAAAAACACCCAGTCCCAGAACCGAAACTGTCGCCCCATTCGACTGAAGTCGCATTTAATCACGTCAGAGCAGACCTCGACGCCCTGTCACGAACCGAAATCCGCCAGCCCAATTTCAACCTCCAGGAAGGGGCGCTGGTCGCTCTTGCCGCCCATGGGCTGCTCGATACGCCAGAAACACGTACAGTCGTCGACGCGCTGGCCAATGCGGGTGTGGTCAATTCGAAGCTCATCTCGAATCTGGCAACGATTGCCCATGCGGCCTGGTTCGTGCGGCACAAGCTCGACTTGGCGGAGGCGGTCCATAGTGATGCAGCACTACCGGCACAGCTCGTGAGCGACGCAATGGAGCTACGAAAGCGAATGCTGAAGGTGCTCGATTATCATCTCGATGCGGACGCGCAGGCGCAGAGTTTACTCGCCGGTATTCGTGCCGGTTCGGGACACCTGGATCTTGCGAATGACTTGATTGCCCTTGCGGACATGTACGAAGACCACGCCCCGGTGATTCGCAACGATAAAAAAGGATATCGGGCCCCGGATATGGCGAATGCGCGCCAAACCGCGGATTCCATCATTGCTACCCTGGGCGGAGCCACGACGCCGGAAACGCAGCAATGGCGCAATTACCAGGCGCGCGCATTCACGTTGCTCGAAAAGCATCACGATGAAGCCATACGCGTCGGACGATTCGTATTCTGGTACGAAGGGGGCGAAGAACTGTTTCCAACGATGTTTTCGGCGGTCAGGTCACGCCCCGCGAAAAAAGACCCCGAAGGTACTCACGGTGCCCCCGCGCCGGATGCAGAAGCAACACCGGACGCGACCGGGGGCTAGTTTGGTAGGGGGGTCAAAGCCTCTCGTTGGTCGAGCCAAACGAAAAACAAGAGGCCCACACTGATCGCAATCGCGGCCGTCTGCACCATTGACGACCCGTATTGAAGAAGCACACCTGCGCCCATGGCCCCAAATACCAGCGATCCTGTCGTCCACAATTCATCGAGGCTCGATAGACGCCCAATCATCGAATCCGGGGCGAGCCGTTGCAGATTGGCCGCGCAAAGCACCCAATTCGTACCCGTTCCAAGTCCCCACGTCAGCGCTGCGATCACGAGCAACGTCGGGTTCGACACGAGCCACGAGAACACCACGATACTCACGAATGTCAGCGCAACAGCCCAGCGTTCCACGTTCCGCGGCGGAGTTTGCCCGCGATGGTACCAGCTCACCAGCATCGGCCCAATCCCTGTACCTGCACCCCGCGTAGCTTGCAATATGCCCAATGACAGCGCCGCAGTGCCCAATGGTTTGGCTTGGTCTGCCAGCCAATTCACCAAAATCCAGCCTGCTCCTCCACCAATGGCGACCGGGGCTTTTCCCAAGACGGCGCGAAACAAGTCTTTATTGGCTCGCGCATGGTCGAAGGCATATTTTAGATCCCGTGGTATGGTCGAGACAAACGAAATACCTCGAAGCTTGGTTTGGTTCACGTCGGCAGGAGGGCGCATCACCGGCAATCTGGACGCGAAGAGCGCAGCCAGGAAAAACGAACTCGCATCGAGCAAGAGCGCAGTTGCCGGGCCAAACACCGCAATGACGCCCCCGAGCGCCATTCCGATCACGTAACAGACGCTCCAGGTTCCGCCAACGAGCGCATTGGCAGGCACCAGTTCCGTCGATTCCACCGTGTGCCGCAACGCCGCTGTTTCCGCGGGAGGGATACAGGTGGCAATGGTCGCACGAACGACGACGAGCAATTGCAAAGGCCCGAGAGCTCCACGGGCCGCAAAAAACGCCATAGCGATCGTAAAAAGACCTTGCAGAATCGGTACGGAAACCAGAATCCGGCGACGATCGAAGCGGTCAGCCAACACGCCGGCAATCGGCATCGCCCACGTATGCGGCAAAACGTGTGCGGCATAGACGAGAGCGAGCGCGATGGGCCCCCCACCTTGGTCCAGCGTCAAACGGCTGATCGCTACAAAACCGAGCCAGTCACCGAGCAGCGAGATGGCGCCCGCGGTCCAAAGGAGGCGAAACCAAGGACGTCGTACCAGAAGTTGGAACATGAGTGTCGTCTTAGTCCGCGCGGGTCAGGGGCGTAGTGCGCGGCCCAAGGGATTGGCAGAAAGTCAATCGATGAGCAAGCCAGATACAAAGGTTCGGTTGCGTTTGGCAGGGATGTGCTAGCCTTCGCGCGCCCTGAGTCATGTCGGGATCGTGATCGTGGTGGACATGAGAGAGTCAGCGTATTTCCTAGGTATTCGGCGCATCGTGGTGGTGCTTTTGGGCGTGGCGCTTTTCGTCCTCGTAGCTTGTTCGGCACCCAAACCCAATCGGGAAGTCGTGGGTGGCGATCCCGAGCGCGGCAAAGTAGCGATCAAGAAATATGCATGCGGGGCATGTCACGTCATTCCGGGGATCGAAGGGGCGAATGGCCGTGAATCGCATCCGCTTTTTGGTTTTGCCAATCGCGGCGACATTGCCCAAACCGTGGTGAACAATCCGGAAAACTTGGTGCGTTGGATTCAAAAACCGACCGACATTCGACCTCGCACCCGCATGCCCATCATGGGCGTTTCCGAACAAGAAGCCAAAGACATCGCATCGTACTTGTATACACTCAATGGGGAATGAGCATTTCGTTGTCGCCTGCTTCATCAAGCTTGGTGAGTGCTTGATTTCACGGCGCCGCGGCGGGGCCCCGCTGTTTGAGCCCGCGAAGCGGGCGAGTTCGGGGTGCCGCGAATGCCGGGAAATCGAGCATCGCCAAGCGGCGTTCAGCCCAGTTTGGGCGTCCAGTTTGTCCGTCATTGCTTCTCTCGTGTGTTTGTCCAGCCAAGGCTTCGCCAGTGCCATCCGCACCGATTATCCCTGCAAAGGGTGCTTGTATTGGCCACCCCCAGAAAATGCCCAGAATTCTCCATTGCTCGTCGTGCTCCATGGTGACGCTCCGGGAGGCAAAACCCCGCTCGTCAAACGCGATTCCGAACCATTTGTCAAAGTGGCGGTCGAGCGCGGCATTTCCGTTTTGGCGCCCATGTGTCCAAAAGACGAAGGCTGTCGCGTGGGAAGTTATTGGCAATGGGTCGACGGTGACCCTCCCGCCTGGATCGCCAAGCAAATCGACGCCGTGCGCCGCGATTTTTCGCTCGACGCCGACCGCACCTGGATTGCAGGTTGGTCCGGAGGCGCCTCGTTCTTGGGATACCACTACATGCGCCTCGGTGAACGATACGCCGCAGTAGTTTTCGCAGGCGGAGGGATTGCTCCCGCAGCGAAGACCTGCGCATCGTGCTCGCCGCCAGCGTATTTCATGGTTGGCGACAAAAACCCCTTGCATCATTTGGCGAAAGACCTGAAAACCAATGTTCTTTCGTGCACCAAAGATGTGACCTGGGATCTGTTGCCCGGTAACGATCACGCTGGCGAATGGCGGTCCCTAGGGCGCACCGGCAAAGTTGGCGAAATTCTCGATTGGCTGGCCAAACACCCGCGAACATGTGGCGTTGCGTCGATTGCGCCAATTGCGTCAGCTCCGTCGAGCCAAGCGTCAGCGGCTCCTTCGGCAATGAATCCTCGGGTCGAATCCCAGCCCGCCACGAGTGCTCCAATCTCCAAACCCGTGCCCGTGTCTCCCAAACCGAGTGGATGCGCTGTGCGTGATTTTTCCGGGGGATCAGCCCAATCTTGGCTGCTTCTTTTGGCGCTCGCAGCGATACGGACTGCGCGCCGACGCTTTATTCGGGCAAGCGTCGCAACGAATCAAACGGAAATGGTTCCCAAAAAGGCGTAGCTACCGATTCATCGGTCTCGTTTACGACAAACCAAGCGCTCGACGGATTCGGCCGCAAAACATGCACGTTTTGGGCCGGAACAAAGCTTTGCCCCAAGAGCAACGCGCGGCGACCTTGGGCGTCGGTGGCCATATCCAGAACCAGCACGGCGTGACCATACGGCACACCCGTGAGCACGAAAAAATCACCCGGCCGCAGGTCTGTCCGGGAAATGCGCGCACCATCGCGCGCGAGGGCCCCGGTGTTTGCCCAGCCAAACACATCATCCAGCCACGTCCGCAAAAGCCCGTGCGTCGGCTCGGAAGCTCGGGCACTTTGGACAAACGAGAGCTTGTTTCCTTCCACGCGCAGTCGTTCTCCCGCAACAAATCGGGCAAACGATAACTTTGTCCCATCTGCCGCCCGATACAATTGATCCCGATGACCCTGCGCATATCGCCATTCCGCATGCAACCGAAGGATGGCATCCGCGCATTGTTGCAAATCGCGATCTCCAATATCAATCGCGACAACCGCCGCGACGTTGGCATGATCACCCGCCCGAATCACCTCGCCACGATAGGAGCGAACCGGCGTATTCGGCGCGGCGAGCGGCAAACTTCGCAAGAAATATCCAAAAGATGTTTTCTCGAGACGTACGCGGGAAAAACCAGCAGGAACAGGAAATCGTTCTTCGAGCGTGGCTTCGGGATGCGGAACGGATTCGTTTGTCTTGTCAAACCACGGATAACCTTCTTTCAAATTCCGCTTTCGTGTCGATACCGGCTCGATGGTTTGGGATTGCGGGGCAATGGCAGGTTTCGTGTCGGACGTAATGTCCTTGTTTTGTTCGGCACGGGCAGCCGATGTGGCGTTGCAAGCGCCAAGGAGCAGGACCGTCGAGAGTGTAGCGATGGGTTTCCACGCGGGACGTCGAAATTCGTTCATATTCGTTCCATCGGTTGACCGGGCGATCTTGTGACGTTTGAAAGTGCGATTTTCTTCGCGTCCGAGTTTGCGAGCCCAGATCTACATGCCATTATCCGGCGTATGCACAGTTTCAATCCGTTTCCCGTCTTGGAGACTCCGCGTCTGGTGCTGCGAGAGATCCTTCCGTCTGATATCGACACGATTCGGCGCAATTCGTCGGATCCCGACGTGCTTCGGTACCTCGGTCGCGATGCTGAACTTTCGCTCGAAGCTGCAGGGCAACGTTTACAAATCATATTCGACTCCATTCGCGACCATTCCGGCATTCGGTGGGGAATGTGTTTGCATGACGACCCCAAGCTCATGGGTACAGTGGGTTTCTGGAAGTGGAGCAAGGCTCACTATTATGCAGAAATCGGCTATGAAATGAGCCCGGAATATTGGAACAAGGGTTACATGACGGAAGCCATTCGCGCCGCATTACGCTTTGGTTTCGAACACATGGATCTGCATCGCGTGGAAGCCAACATCGATCCGGACAACGTGGGATCACGACGCGTCGTGGAGAAATTGGGTTTTACCCACGAGGCCACTCTGCGTCAGAATTGGTTTTACGCGGGTCGTTTCACCGACAGCATCATTTATGGTCTTTTGAAGGAC
>DAOMZH010000450.1:0-8600 GCA_035437985.1 Polyangium sp. (in: bacteria)
TCGCGTTCACGTACCAGAAGATCATCTGGACGTGGAACGAGGGTGGAATCACGGCCGAGGACGACTGGGAGTCGCCGGTCGTCTGAGCATTCCCTCCGGGAAGACAAACTCCGGGCGGTTCTTTTGGGGCCGCCCGGCTTTTTTTTGTGGATCATGGAGTTTTGCGGAATAAGCGGTTTTTCTTTGCAGATCGTCTAGGTTTTCCATTGTCGCAGTGTTCAAAGAACACTAAACTTTTTGTGTCCCCAGTGCGTGAATCACGAATCCAATGGCCCTGAACGCGTACCTCAAGATTGTCGCGCAAAGACAGGGCCCCATTTTGGGTTCTGTTACCCAGCGAGGTCGCGAAGGCAGTATTCAAGTCATCGCGGTCATGCACGAAATCACGAGTCCGCGTGATCCAGCCAGTGGTCGGCCTACGGGCAAACGCGCGCACAAACCGCTTGTCCTTACCAAACTTCTGGATCGCTCCTCGCCACTTCTCTACAGCGTTCTCGTCTTCAACGAAAATATCTCCACCTTCGAGCTTCAGTTTTACACGCCCGACAAGACCGGAATCGAGCGGCAACATTTCACGATTCGCCTGACGAACGCGAACATCAGCGCCATCAATTTTCGCATGCCCAACACGCGCTCGAAATTCGCCATGCAATTGGCCGAACGCGAAGAGGTCGCTTTCACGTATCAGAAAATTAGTTGGACCTGGAACGAAGGCGGAATTTCCGCGGACGACGATTGGGAAACGCCGCGCTGACGTATTCAGTCGCGACAAACCGTCCCTCGACAAACCCCATTAATCGACCTTTTTCCCGTGCCTTCCGGCGCCCTCGGCAAACCGCGTTGCGCCTTCGAGGGTCTCGCCCGCGAGCGCTCGCAGACCATGCCCGAGCTCGTTGTGTAACGCATCAGCAATAGACAAGTCGAATTGTTCGTATGTGCTCATACGATCGGTGCGCATGCAGGTTTGGGGCAAGGCGGCGATCTCCTGGGCCAAACTCTCGGCTGCGTCGCGTGCTTGCCCTTTCGGCACGACGCGATTGGCCAAACCCATCGCCAAGGCTTCCGCTGACCCAACTGCACGCCCGGTCAAGATCATGTCGAGCGCCCGAGACAAACCGATCAACCGAGGCAGACGCACGGTGCCGCCATCGATGAGCGGCACTCCGAATCGCCTACAGAACACGCCCAGAATTGCATCTTCTTCCACGACGCGAAGATCGCACCAGAGCGCCAATTCGAGACCTCCAGCCACTGCATGACCCGCGATCGCCGCGATGACTGGCTTGCTCAAGAGCATTCGCGATGGGCCCATGGGACCGTCGCCATCGGGATCGACACGGTTTGGCGTACCAGACGCAATCGCCTTCAGATCTGCGCCTGCGCAGAACGTTCCATGATCACCATGGAGCACACCAACACGCGCATTCGGGTCGGCATCGAAGTCTCGGAATGCATCAGCAAGAGCTTCGGCCGTTGGGCGATCGACGGCGTTGCGACGTTCGGGGCGATCGATGATCACCGTCGTGACCGGGCCCTTTCGTTCGATTCGTACACTCATGATCGCGATCCTCTTTTCGATGCACGTCGTGATATGATGCTGGCGCTAGACCTCGAACGATGGTCTGCGGAGAAAGGCCGAGGCGCCATGAATTTCGAAGTCTCCCCGGAGATTGCAAAACTGCGGCACGAGGTACGTTCGTTCATCAACGAGTTCGTTTTTCCGAACGAACGGGCCATCGTCGAAGAGGATCGCGCGGGCAAACAAGACACCTTGCGCCGCCTGCAATCCAAAGCGAAAGACGCTGGCTTGTGGGTGCCGCACTTGCCTCCCGCGTACGGGGGACTCGGGCTTGGGATCATGGGCATGTGCGTACTTTTTCGCGAAATGGGGCGCTCGCCTCTAGGCGCGAAGGTGTTCAATTGCGACGCACCCAATCAAGGCAACATGGATTTGTTGTTGCGGGCCGCGAGTGCACCGCTTCGCGATCGTTACCTCGCGCCGCTCGCTGCAGGAGAAATCACGAGCGCGTTTTGCATGACCGAACCAGCTCCTGGAGCGGGCGCGGATCCGTCGAACCTGCGCACACGTGCCGTCAAAGATGGCGATGGCTGGGTGATTGACGGGCACAAGTGGTACTCGACCGGCGGACGTGATGCGGCGTTCCTCATCCTGATGGCGCGGACGAGTGACGATCCTCGAAATGGGGCGACGATGTTCATCGTGGATCGGCAGGCCCAAGGCGTGGAATACGTGCGGGATATTCCGACGATGTCGGAGCCTTTGCTGGATCATCGCGAAGGAGAATTTCGGTTTCACGCGGTACGCGTGAAGGATGAAGCGGTGGTGCGAGCCGTTGGTGATGGTTTTCGATTGGCGCAAGAACGGCTCGTTCCAGCGAGACTCACGCATTGCATGCGTTGGCTTGGTTTGGCGGACCGAACCTTGGAACTGTGCAAACCGTATCTCGTCAGTCGCGACAGTTTCGGTAAGAAGCTCGCCCAACATCAGATCTTGCAGCAGAAGATCGCACATCACGCGCTCGGCATTCATGCGGGCAACTTGATGACGTTTCATTGCGCGTCGATGATCGAAAAGGGGCTCGACAAAGAAGCGCGTACGTATTCATCCATGGCGAAACTGCATGTGGCGCAACTGCTCTGCAACGTACTCGACGATGCGATTCAGATGCACGGCGGTCTTGGGTACAGCGACGACATGCCGTTTGCCGCGTGGTACCGCCATGCGCGGAGCGCACGTATTGCCGACGGCCCGGATGAAGTGCACGAGGTCGTGATTGCCCGCGATTACCTCACGCGTGGGGTTGATCTGTTGGTTTGACCGGACAGACTCGCGACAAACTCGTGGAAGAATCGAGGAAGATTCGCGCATGACGGCGAAGAAAAAACTCGGGGCTCGAGCGGCGCGGCGCCAAGCGGATCGCGACGTGGAGAAACTGATGCGTGATCGCGCGCGTCTTGCGGCGCTCGAGAAAGGCGGTGCACCGGATCGACCTATTCAAGTGACGTCAGCGTCCGAGGTCGAAATCGCGGCGCGCGCAGTGCCCTGCATGCAATGTGGAGGCATCGTGCGCGTTGAAGATCACGTTGCGGAAACGATGGGGGCGGAGCGATTACGCGTGGCGCATGTATCTTGTGCAGCTTGTGGAACGAAGCGGTCGCTCTATTATCGGATCGGTCCTTCTCTTCCCAACTGACGAGGTGCTTCCATGAACCGTCGATTCGGCTCGTTCGCGCTGGGTTTGTCTGCGCTGATAACGTTCCTTTCTGGTTGCGGCTCAAACGATTCGAATCCGGCGGCTGGGTCATCGGCTTGTGATCTTTTGGCGTGTGGGGCGAGCCAGAAGATTTGCGTCGAAGATGCGCGTAGTGTGCGGTGCGAAGCGTGTCCGTCGGGGGAGTACGCAGCGGCGTCGGGTGCATGTGAAAAACTGCAGGGAACGCCGATTACCCACGAGTTCGCCGAATTCAGCATCGAGGCCGGCCAAGAACTTTTGGGTTTGTGCCAAAGTTTTACCCTAAATAACCCCACGGAAATCTGGGTCAATGCCGTGGAGCTCGAACAAGACGAATGGTCGCATCATTCGAATTGGACGTTCGTTCCGAGTGACAAATACGTTGGTCCGGATGGCGTTTGGAAATGCAGCGAGCGTGATTATGACCAAGTTTCAGCGGCGCTCGTTGGCGGTGTCCTTTACGCGCAATCGACGCAAGCCACGCGCGAAGTGCAAAAGTTTCCCGAGGGAGTAGCCGTACGTATTCCGCCCTATTCGCGAATCATTGGGGATGTGCATTTGCTCAACGCATCGACGTCGGCGGCGACGGGGTCGGTGAAAATCAGCCTCTATGGCATTCCGAAAGAAGAAGTCGCCCACAAGCTCGTGCCATTTCACCTCGATTATCTAGGGCTGGCGATTCCGCCGCATGCTAAGTCACGGTTTGTCGGAGAATGCGTGCTCACGGACAAGTTCGCTGCCGCTGGTGAGGTATTCAATCCGCAGGTTTATTTTATCTTGCCGCACACGCACGCCATGGCCGCAGGGTTTTTCCTGGAAATCCTGGGGGGACCTCGGGACGGTGAAAAAATCATTCAACTGCCCGCGTATGATGGGGAAGCTCATGGTCGCGTGTATTCCAAGCCGATCGACATGACGGGAGCAGACGGATATCGATTTGGGTGTGAATACCATAACGAGCGCGATTCGACGGTGAAGTGGGGATTTGGGGATCAGGAGATGTGTGAATTGCTGGGGTTTGCAGAGGCAAACGTAGCGTTCGAGTCCAATATCACGGCGGCGGAAGAAGTGGGCTTGGATGGCGACGTGCGGATTTTCTCGGCTCCGTGCACGACGTTGGCATTTGCTTGGGATCACAACAAGCCGGGTGGCCCAGTGCCTTGATCGTTAGATCGTGACAAACCTATCTTCATTTCGCTGATTCGAGGACCGTTCGCCACGCGCCACGTGCCGCCTCGACCGTATCGCTTGGTCCGGCCAGCTTGAAAAACCAATTTCCGCGGTCACTTGTTTTGACGATGGCGCCGAGGAGCCGATAGTTGTCCTTGACCATTTGCATGGGTGAACGTTTTTGGGGACCCAATGCGGGACCGAGCGGAATCTTGTACGTTCCAGATACTTCAATGGTTTCGATTTCGAGTGGACCAGCGGAAAATTTGTCGCGTTTTGCCGTAGGGCCGACATCGCCATCGAATTGCTTGAACCACGCCGAAAACTGTTTGTCCTGGCTGCCTTCCGCGCCGGTACCAAAGAAAAACACTTCGAGCGTGGCTTCGTCCTTGTCATTGCCGACTTGGGGAATGCGATAACCAGCTTTTTGCGAGCCTGATTTGGGAACATCCACCGTGGTCCACGAACTCGGCACGGTCCACTGCAACGGCGCGATTGCGGGAGCTGGGACAACCACGGCGGACGGCGGAGGATCCGGTTCCGCGGGGGCTCGGGAGCAACCAGCCGGAAATAGGCCGAGCAACGCGATTGCCGCGATTGACGGAACGAGAATGAAGCGTGTCGAGTGCACCACAGCAGGAGAGGTACACCATCCATCACGAGCGTGCACGTGTGGAGTTCGTGGGAGTGCAAACGATCGTAATCAAGATGGATGTTACACGCCGAGATCCAAACCTTTGTCCGCCAAACGTCGGCGCGCAGCATTCACCTCGTCGCACATTTTGAGGGACGCCGCTCCCATTCCGAGCGCTACGCCTGCAACCCAGGGGCTCAACAGGGCAAACAGGGATACGAGGTGCCCGGCGAGACTCAAAAGCAGCCAAACACTCGATAATACGACTGCGAGAATTCCCAACGTGACTTGCATGACGGCTCCGAGGGATCGGGCGCGGGCAAGAAATCCCCCAGCAATGGCCAATCCGCCTCCAATCAAGAGAAGCGTGATGGGACCCAGGAGGTAGATTCCGGACAAGACAAACCCGGAGAGCGTTTGTATTCCGGTGAGCAAAATCAAGGCTCCTGCGAGAATGCCGATTCCTCCGGCAACTTTTAGCCTCGACGGGGTTTTTGCAGCTTCGATGTCATCCGGTGCGTCCATGGCGATGCATTATCGCGCGATCAGGCGAGGCGCAAGGGTTTTTCGCGGATACGGTTCGCCATTTCGAACATCGTACACGTTTGAACGAATCGACACAGCTACCAACAACGCGTGCGCGAACGACGACATCACCCGCTGCAATGCACGCATCGAGCCATTGATGCTCGTGGGCATGTTGCCGAAGTCGACGTCGTCGAGAACTCGGGCATTGACGGATCGACGATCCGTGGATGTTCGTATGAGCTCAAACGTTTGTGCGGAAACTGGACCGAGTGGTCGATCGAAGTAATCCGACATCGCGCTGCTCGACAATGTGTTGCGCTGTCGAACACGCTCTCAGGGAACCCGGCGCGGTTGCATGCCACTTGGGGCTGCTTCGTGACGGTCCTGTCGCATGAAGCGCGTGTTTGTCTCAGCAAACCCGAAGAGTAACAGGTCGCAAGCTTCGGAATAGTCGGCGGCAAGTTGTTCGCGCGATCTCGCGTGCATGTTCACGATGCAATAACGAAAACTTCCGACGTCTTGATCGCGGTCGGACAAACGTTCTCCTGGAGCGCACAAGAGTTTCACATGTGCGCCCCCAAAACGCTTTTCCACCTCGGCAATGCGCTCGGCAGTCGGCACGGAAATCACCAAAGCATCACGAAAACGCCGCATCACGAAACTCGCTGCAGCTTTTGCCGAACCTCGTCCTGGTTGCCAATTGACGGGTTGGCCCATGGCCAAGGCGAGTTGAATCGAAAAGCTGCCTCGGCCATCCACGTGCTCAAAAAGATCCGAAAATTGATAGGACATGCGGGGGTTGATTTCGATTACGCTGAGGCGATCCTCGGCTTCATCATAAAAAAATTCCACATTGTAGCAGCTATGATCGAAGCCGCTTCCCTGCATCAAGCGGTTCGTCATGGCAATGATCCGCGTCTGCACGGGTGGCGGCAAACTCGAGGGGTATTCGAAGCGCGCAAAGCTGCTCGTTCCTGGATACATGATTGAGTCGGTTATTCCGATGACGGTCGAAATGCCATTTTGGACGAAACCGTCGACGGTGACTTGAATTCCGCGGAGAGGGGCTTCGGCCACGAAACAATGCGGCAAAATGGGTTTGTCGCGCATCATGGACAAAAGCTGAGCATACGGCTTCAGGAGCACCCACGCGCGCAGTCGTTCTCGAAAGGATAGGGTAATCGCCTGCCGTAGCTCGGCAAGCTCGTGCACCATTTGTGCACGAATCGACATCGTGCCTTTCACAGGTTTGACGAAGAACGGATAGGGAAACGGACCCGTTTCGACGGGCAGATGCGGATCGAGCAAAGCAAATGGGGGCGTTGCTTCGGGAACGAGCGAGCGTTGTACTTCGCGACTGTAGAATTTATGCGACAAAAGGACGGTTTCGCGAGTACGTGGTGTGGGCAAACCGAGTTCCTCGCCGAGATATGCCGCAAACATGCAGCCGGGATAATCTCCGGTGCCCAGAATTGCCGAAAACCCATCATGACGATGCGTGTTTGCAATACCCTGCAGATATTTGCGCACATCGAAGCGCAAAGCATTCCAAACCCCAATCGAATCGTATAATTCTTCGCAGCAAATAACGAATTCAAAACGTTCCTGCTGTTCTGGTCGGGTGATCTCCGTACGTTCCCAGCAGGTCGGAAAAACGACCAAAACCTTCGGTCGATTCTTCATGAAACACCTCGACGTTCAGCAATGTACCCGATCAAAGCCTCGAAATATTCACGTTCGGCACCTTCGAGCATCTGTGGGTTCTCGTCGTTCCACGTCGAATGCACCAACGTATCCCGTACGAGATCGAGCGAATATTTGTCTGGACCAACGAGGAGACCCAAACAACTACTCGTCGGCCGAGATGGTTGGCCATCGAATAAGAAAAACGTGGGTGAACGATCGTCTTGCACGAGCGATGAACCAAAGCCCGCGGCGGGAGAAATTCCCACCAGATCGAGGACCGTGGGGAGAATATCGAAATGGCTTGAAAAGGAAATCGATCGCGAGGGCAATGCCGAATGATGCAAAACGAAGGGGACCTGGATTTGTTCCGCCGTCACGGCACTCGCGTGTGACCGATAATCATTTTCGCCAAAAGATTGCCCATGATCGCTGGTTACGACGAGGATGGGATCGTCGCCATTGGCATGTCGTTTTCGAGCGACGATGGCCAAGTTTCTCGCGAGGCGCGCGAAAAGAGCGTCGGTTTCTTCGAGCGCATTTAGAAAACGGCCAAGATCGTCGGTTTTGTCATGTCGTTTGTATTTGCGGGAATCCTCGACGACATACGGTACGTGCGCATTTTGCGCGTGAATGTGCAGGAAAAAGGGTCCTTCGTGTTTCGCGAGGTATTGCTCGAATTGCTCTACGCCTCCGGTTGCTAGTGCCGAATCGAGCACCGTGGTGCTCGGTGCGGCCTTCGCGGCGCGCAAGGTGTCCGCATCGATGACCTGGGCAAATCCTGCTTGTTTCAATAAATTTGCCAAACCGTAATGCACCGTTTGTGCCGCGGTGAGATAAACGGGGAGGTAGCCCGCATTGCGTAATTTTTCGACGTGGGATTCTGGTGTTTTTACGTGCCTTAATGACCACTGTCCGAAATACCAAGCTACATGCGCGGCGTTCGTGAGGGGGGCCGGTGTCGCGTGCCATTGGGAGACCAACGTATTTTTGCCCCGTTGAATCGCGGATAAAAATGGCGTTTGCGCTCCCTTGTCACGGAGATGCGTGGTGCCAAGGGACTCGAACGTCAGGAGCAGGATGGATCGATTTTGCAAGCGGCCGTGCAAAGAATGATTCGAGGAAGACGAAGTCGCAGATTCGAGTAAGGGGGCGTGTTCCGGTCGGGGCTGAAATCCGGGCGGGATTCGTGGCTTGCGGGCAATCAGAAAATCATACCACAATGCTCGGCGATTCGACGACGACTTGGCCCAGGACGCGCGCCAAGAAAAGCTCAGGACAAAATAAACGGCGAGAAAATTCTCGAGCGCGCGGGCGATGGCGGCATGTTC
>DAOMZH010000451.1:0-8585 GCA_035437985.1 Polyangium sp. (in: bacteria)
ATCCACGAGGGAGGCGAAATCAATGGCGAGCCGTATATTGCCATGGAACTGGTCCCAGGGCAAAACCTGCGGGCTTTCGTGGACAAACCCGACGTTCCGCTGGCTCGCAAAATACATTGGCTGGTAGAAGTCGCCCGCGTGCTCGCAGCAGCGCATCGCGCAGGAATCGTGCATCGAGACGTCAAACCAGAAAATGTTATGGTTCGTCCAGACGGACGGGTGAAAGTGCTGGATTTTGGCATTGCGCGACGGAGTGCGGGTCCTGTCGATGCGGCAGGACCGACGGCGAAGGCGTTGATTCCCACGGTAACGGCGTCGGGAGGGTTCGTAGGAACGCCGATGTATGTGGCGCCGGAATTATTAAAAGGCAAACCTGCGGATGGTCGCTCGGATCAATTTTCTTGGGCGGTTTTGGCATATGAGCTATTGGAGGGGAAATCGCCGTGGGATGGGCCGGATGCATTGGGCATTTTAGCGACGATGATGTCGGAACCGGCCAAACCAATGCAAAACGAAGAGGTGCCGTCGGAAGTGCGCGCGGTCATCATGCGCGCGTTGTCGGCGGCGCCCGCATCGCGTCATGGTTCGATGGAAGATATCGTGGAGTTATTGCAGCCATTTGCCGAGGGCGAGGGAAAAACGGAAAACAAACGCGAATCTGCGAGTGGCGCCGCAAAGGCGAATTCTGGTTCCACTTCTTCGCGTTCCACGACAAACCAACGGTATTCGACGCAAGAGCTAGGCCAGGCGATTGCTTTGGCGCTCGAACGGAAAGCCCAAGCGGATGCAACCGGCGGAAAATACGATTTCGATGATTTGAAGGCGGCGGCTCAGGAGGTGGGGATTGCGGAAGCTGAGCTACGTGCGGCGCTCGCTGCATTGCGTCCTGCATTGCCCCCACTGCCGGAAAAATGGGTCGACGAACGGCGGCGGGCAAAACAGATCTTGCAACGACACGCGGCGATTTGGGCGGCGTGCAGCGTGTTTTTCTTCGCGATCAATATGGTTACACCGGGACCAACGTGGTTTTTGTATCCGGTGCTCTCGTGGTGGGTGGGACTGGCGATTCATGCGATAACGTATTTCTTTCCGGTCGAGAGCACTCCTGAGGAAGAAGCAATCCGCGAGCAATTCGAGCAGCTGCGGTATCAAAGAATCATGGGCAGATTGGCTGAAAAACGCGATAAGCGTGAAAAGCGTACGGGGCCGAAGCTACGCGTGGCCGATAGACCGGAGCCATCCGCTTTTTCGGCAGAGGACATCGAAGCAGCAGCCGAAGAGGAAGCTGCCCAAGAATTGAATCGAGAGCGAAAGCGGCGGCGATCGCGATAATTCCATCCATTACGGGACGATGAGCCGCAGGACGCGGGGCAAGACGTCAACGATGGCTCGTTTTGCCGGGGCAAACAGATCCCCATCCACCTGAATTGCAGGCAATCGATGATCTTCGCGGGCCTGAAACTCGATCTCGACGCGGGCGACCCGCAAAGGTTTGGGGAGCGCCAGGGGTGAATTGTCGAGCAGGGAATCGAGTTTGTCGTTCTTAAACAGATCGACCAATCCCTTGGCGACCCAGCGGGAATTGTCGATGTACGTAATGAGCTCGAATAGACCATCGTCATGTTTCGAGGTGCGATCGATGATCCAGCGTCCGGCATAAACACGTGTGCCTTTGACGAGCAATTCGGTCAATTGGGGCTGCGTCCGGGTTTGACCATCGGCAACGATTGTCACCCCAAACTCATCTGATTCCTGAGCTGACGACAAGGATTGCAGGGTGGCGACGGTATAGACGACCAGGTCGCGATAGAAGTGGCTGAGGATGTTTTTTTCCGAGAAACGTCGGCGTTCGGCGTGACGCTGCGTAATGACCCGGGCCCCAATGCCAAACCCCACGGAATCAATGAAGTTGGCTTGGAGCGCGGTTTCTCCGCTTTCGGGAAACAGCTCCAATTGTCCAACATCGAGGAGCGTTTCGCGGGCGTGCGCGATGATAGCTACATTTTTTTCGAGCGCGCCATCGGACAAATCCAGGCCAAAACTACGGCCGTGATTGTTGGCGGTTCCCGCAGGTAACATGGCCAGGGGCACGCGCGTGTGCAGGCCGCTTTCGAGGAGCCCTTGGGCGACTTCCCGTAGCGTTCCGTCTCCACCCATGGAAACAACGCATTGAAATTGCCCGCTCAGGAGCGCGGCGCGAACATCGGAAATGGTTTGTCGGTCTGGACGCGTCGCCATAAACTCGCAAGGAATCCGATGCTTCTGAAAAGCGCGGAGGGCCCGATCGATACGGGACGCATTCCGCCCACTTTGGGCTGCAGGATTCGCAACAAGAAGATGGGTAGCGCGCGACATTGACAACCCGACTTGGATGGGGTTTACGATGCTTCCAATGCTTGGGGCTCTTGTGTAACAGGCAATCCATCGCGGAGAACGAAATAGTTGCCCACCATTGCGGAAACACGTTCTCCGGGAACAATGATCCCGACTAAATTCAGAGGGTCACACCCGGACAAACGCACGGTCTCTCCGCGTCGAGGTTCATTCCGAATGGCGCGAAGGGCTTCCAGCGCTTCGGGCAAAGCGAATTGTTCCCCAACAAACGACGCAACGAGACGCCCCCCACGAATCTCACCGCGCATTTCGAGTTTTCGATATACGCGCACGAGGGCTCCCCATGCAGGGGCGCGGGCTTCACGGGTCACGATTTCACGAAATACGACCCCCCAGCGGCGCAAAAGCTGACGCGCGAATCGTTCGACGGGGTCTGCGTCCTCGTGAGGTTCGTCAGTCTCAAACATAGGAGGTTTGCGCAAAAGCGACCACCGTCCAGCAGCAAACACGGGTGCCCCTCGAGAAAATCGTTTTACATGGCCGATATGCCGAGCAGGTCCGAGAAGACCGCGGAGGCCGGCGAAACCGTCGCCGGTGATGCGACCTGCGGAGACCAATTCCCACAATGCTTCTTCAACGTCACGTTGGCCAAGGCGCGTGCCGCGAACGATATCGTCGAAAAACGAAGCACCCATCGTTCCCAGCAAACCAAGCACCTTACGCGATTCATCCGACAAACCTTCTTCCGTCACGACGGACTGCTCGGCTGATTCGAGGAGCCACGGTAAATCACGGCGTAAAACGAGAGAAATGGGAGCGGCCCGGGTAGGCGCGGCGCTTGCCGAGGTTCGGGTTGCCAAACGGCCCCACGCTACTTCCCCGGACAAACACAACAAGTCCAGCCAGGATTCATCATAACCTTCGACACGTGAGGGCAAGATATCCGCCTCCCACGCGCCAGCGGCGATATCAAACCCTTGCAGTTGTTCGATGACTCGGGCAAGACCTGCTGAACCGGGCAATCGTTTGCCCGGAAGAACTCCGTGCCAAGCGAGCAAAAAGCGCATATAATCCGCAGGCATGACGGGTTCGATGGACCGGCGCAAACCGTCGACGGTACGGCGATGAATGCGAGCGAGCAGCCGGCGATCGCACCATTCGATTTCACCAGCCGGAAGGCCTGGGGTAAACCTACCTCGCAAAACGACTCCATCGAGCTCGATCCGGGCAAGCGCTATGTCGACGTCGGCCAGCTCGATATCGAGTTTATTGGCAAGAACGGCCGCAGCCACTGGTCCTGCCGAAGCGATGTAGCCACGCACGAGAATGGCCAGAGCATCTTCGCGATTGGGAGGGTTTGGCTCGACAATGCCAATGAGAGGAGGCGAGAAGTTCGAGTTCGGCCAAATGGCTTCGGCGGCAAACCGTCGTTCGGCAACGACCCACCTCGGCGAGGTCCAACCACTTTTGTACAACCGAGCGGCGCGCCGAGCACGAATGAGCACTTCGAACCAGGGCCCATATCCGCGTTCGATGCCTGATTGTTCTGACAAACCATTTTGATCAAGCAAGAGGTCATGAAGTTCATCGGCGTCACGAACAATTGGCTGAGCTTCTTCGATAACCGCGCAAATCGCGTCAGGATCGAGGCTGCCCAATCGATCGACAATGTCCGGAGGTAATCCACGACGAACCGTGACCGCTCGCGCTCGGCGTTCTTCGAGAGGCGCATCATCCAAAAAGGTATACGGATTGGAATTCAAGATTTCGTGCGAAAACACACTAGGTTCAGCGGTTTCGCGGGCGACGATGCGAATTTCCCCACGCTTGATTCGAGTAAGAACATCGGCCAAACCTTCCCCGTCCATGGCTTCGACGAGGCAATCATGGAGCGTTTGATTAACGAGGGGATGATCCGGGATTTCCAACACGGCATCACGGCCGTGGTTGTCCTGGCACCCGAGTTGCGCAGGAAAAACCGCGGCAATCAAGTCCTCGCTGCGCATACGAATGAGCGGCGTTGGGATTTTTCGACCTTTGGCGTATCGGGCAATAGCCAACGAACGCGTAGCATTCCAGCGAAAACGCGTTCCAAACATAGGCGATTGCAAGGCAGCTTGTTCGAGCACCGTGCGCAATCCCTGAGGCTCGAGCATTTCAAAAATAACTTCCAACGGAAAACTGTGTTGCGCCCCGAGACTCAGCAGAACCCCATCATCTGTAGCTGCTGCCTGCAGTTCGAAATCAAAACTGCGACAGAATCGCTTGCGCAAAGCCATGCCCCAAGCACGATTGATTCGTCCACCAAATGGCGCGTGAATGACGAGTTGCATACCTCCCGCTTCATCGAAAAACCTCTCCGCAACAACAACGTCCTGCGTGGGAATTTCTCCAAGAACATTACGAGCCGCTGCGACATATTCACATAACAACACAGCCGCCGACCGCTCGAGCGCACATTCACTCTCGAGCCAATGCGCAGTCGAATGTACGCGCGGCGCCTCGCCAGGCTGCAAATCGGCAAAAAGACGCGTCGATACCTCGTGTCGTAATTGGCCGACTTCTGCAGACAATTCTTGGGTGCGCGCAGGCCCCTCGCCCAGCCAAAATGGGACCGTCGAAGGCATACCGGGTGCGTCTTCAACCCAGACTTTGCCGGATTCAACCCGGCGAATACGCCAAGACGTCGAGCCCAACAAAAAGACATCTCCAATCGACGAGTCAATCGCGAAGTCTTCGTCGACTGTGCCGACTTTGGTGCCGTCGGAGAGGACGACGTCGTAATTTCCGTTGTCCGGAATGGCCCCTCCAGATGTAAGCAATAAGTAGCTGGCACCTTTACGGGCCTTGAGTCTGCGGCCAACCCGATCGTGAAAGATGAGAGCCCCGGTTCGGCCACGACGTGCCGAAAAGCCATCCGTCAACATGCGTACCACTTCGTCGTACGTGGATCGCTCGAGGCATCCGTACGGGGCTGCGCGGGACATGATTTCGAAGAGTTTGTCCTCGTCCCATTCGGAATCGGCACAGGCGGCCACGATCTGCTGCGCCAAGATATCGAGCGGGGCGTCACGCATATGGAGGCGATCCATATGGCCCAGACGAACTGCACGCGCAATCGCTGCGCACTCGACGAGTTGGTCGCGGGTCACAGGGTAAAACTTACCTCGTGGTGTGGCGAGAAGGGCGTGACCAGAACGACCGACACGTTGCACTGCTGCCGCGATAGATCGTGGCGATCCTACGAGACAAACAAGATCGATGGCTCCGACGTCAATACCAAGTTCAAGCGAAGCCGTCGCCACGACGACCTTCAATTCGCCAGCCTTGAGCCTCTTTTCGGCAGACAAACGCCGTAGTCTGGACAAACTGCCATGATGTGCCGCGACGACATCATGGCCAAGTCGCTCACCGAGATGCAACGCGAGACGCTCGACCATACGGCGAGTACCAGCAAAAACAAGCGTGGAACGATGAGCACGACAATCCTCGGCAATGCGATCGTAGAGCTCCGCCCATTGTTCATTGGTACAAACGGCACCGAGTTCCTCTCGCGGAATATGAATGGATAGCTCAACATTTCGACGCATACCCGCATCTACGATCTGAGGCATGGTGCGGTTTGTCCCAACCAAAAGACGCGCCGCAAGTTCAATCGGGCGCATGGTCGCGGACAAACCGACACGCTGAGGACGAGTGCGTCCCGTACGGGTGACGAGTTCTTCGAGACGCTCGAGCGAGAGCGCTAGATGAGCACCTCGCTTGTCGGAAGCCACCGCGTGAATTTCGTCGACGATGACCGTACGCACATCCGCGAGCAAGCGACGTCCCGATGCGGAGCCGAGAAGAATAAAAAGCGATTCTGGCGTTGTAACAAGTACATGAGGCGGGGTCTTGACCAGCAATCGACGCTCTTTGGGCGACGTGTCGCCGGTGCGCACCGCGGTGCGAATACGTGGCATACCTCGACCGAGAGTGTCAGCTAGTGCCGAGATTTCGGCGATAGGCGCATCGAGATTTTTCTGGACATCATTAGAAAGCGCCTTGAGAGGCGAAACATAAAGAACCTCGAGACGATCCTGAAGACGCGCTTCATCGTCAGCGCGGATCAGACGGTCCAAACAAGCGAGAAAAGCGGCAAGAGTTTTTCCGGAACCAGTGGGAGCCGCGATGAGGCAATCGTCTCCTCTGGCAATGAGCGGCCAGGCGCGAAGCTGGACATCCGTCGCGTGAGCGAAGCGGGAACTGAACCAGGATTGAATGACTGGATGGAGCACTGCCAGAGGGTAACCAAACGCCAAACCAGGTGCCACCACTTTTGTCTTGTCGCAAGTGTGACCCGAGTTTCATAACATATTACCCATAATTCCCGCTTCGAGACCTGGTGCTCGGACGTTGGCGTAAATGTGATGACGGGATTGAAGGTGCCAGCCACTTTATGACCGGGATTGTAATTACTGAGGAGCCCGTCCCTGCAAATGCCAAGCTGTTGCATCCATGCATGGGTCGCCGTCGCACACGTTCTACGAACGCGAACACGACGACGCTACTGTTTCACCGATATGGCCGCGCCGGGTCAACGGTCAGATTGCCATCCCAATAGCGCGATGTTATGGCTCTACGTCACGAGTGAATGTTGCAAGGCTGCTATTTCGAGATTCTCACGCGTTGGATGCCATCAGGCTGCCAATGATATTCGGAATTGATTGGGCATTGGACTCGTCATCCAAAAAGTCGTGCAGCTTGGGTGCATCGACCAGCAAGGCTTGGGTGCTTTCGATTTTGCTATCCAAAATCCGCAGTGGATTGGTAGACAGACGGCGCTGACTGTCGTCATCAAGCTGATCAGCGCGTGCAGAGAGATATTCGACTAAAGCATCACGATAACGACCGCGAGATTCCACTTCACCCAAGGTATTGAGTTCGAGTTGGACTTTATCGGATAACCCCAAAAGCTTCCACAACCGCGCCGACATCAAAATCAGCTCGGCGTCCATATCCGGTGTGGCCACCCCAAAGGTTTCCACGCCAAATTGATGGAATTGGCGATAACGGCCTTTTTGCGGGCGTTCATAACGAAACATCGCACCGGTGTACCACAGGCGTGGTGCAGCACCACGTGACAGATTAAACGCTTCTGCCTTACTGTTGAGGATGGCACGGACACAACCCGCAGTCCCTTCAGGGCGCAAGGTCAATGACTCAGGCGGCTCACCTTTATCCAAAAAGGTGTACATTTCTTTTTCGACGATATCCGTGGCGTCGCCAATCGCACGTTTAAACAGACGAGTTTCTTCAACAATCGGCAAACGGATTTGCTGATAACCATAACTGTCCATCAACTGCGTCAACACGGCTTCCAAACGCCGCCATGCCGGACTCTGATCCGGCAAAATATCATTAAAGCCTTTAATGGCTTGAATACTACTCATACCAACAACAACTCAACGGGTTTCATTCAACTGCACACAAGGAAGCATTACGCCCCATCTGTCCGCAAAATTTCTTGGGCGCGTGCTGATTCAATCTCGCTCACACGCGCACGCACCATGCTTTCAATTTCATCGACCAATTTGGCGGTGTCAATCAAATGGCTTTTTTCACCATTACGATAGACCAGTGAGCGCGGAGCTGCGCCCACCACACCAATATCGGCTTCTTTGGCTTCACCGGGGCCATTGACCTTGCAGCCAATCACCGACACATCCATTGGCACGCGCACATCTTCTAGCCGCTCTTCTAGCGCGTTCATCACCCGAATCACATCAAACTCTTGGCGTGAGCAGCTTGGGCAAGCAATAAAGTTGATGCCATTGGAACGGATATTCAGCGACTTTAAGATATCAAAGCCGACTTTGACTTCGTCTTCAGGCTCGGCCGCTAGGCTGACGCGCAAAGTATCGCCAATGCCATCGAGCAGCAAGCCACCCAACGCAATCGCCGATTTGACTGTGCCTGAACGAAACACACTGGCTTCGGTTACGCCCAAATGCAAGGGATTGTCAATTTGCTTGGACAACAAGCGATAGGCGTCTAAGGTTAAAAACACATTGCTGGCCTTGACCGACACTTTATACTCATGAAAATTCAAGCGATCCAAAATATCGATATTGCGCATGGCCGATTCAAGCAAGGCTTGACCGGTGGGCTCACCATACTTGACTTGCGGGTCTTTTTCGAGCGAACCAGCATTGACGCCGATCCGCATCGAAATGCCATGATGACGGACAGCTGCCAGCACTTCGCGGATT
>DAOMZH010000452.1:0-6725 GCA_035437985.1 Polyangium sp. (in: bacteria)
TTCGAGTTTGTCTCTAGGAACTGACGAATGAGCCCTGAGGTTTGGCCATCGAGGTGTTCGGCGACGCGTAACCGTTCGTCGTCGTCGCCACCCATGAAGGCGAAGTTTTCCGGAAAAAGGATGATCTGCGCACCACGGTGGGCGGCTTCGGCAACGAGCACTTCAGCTCGGGCCAGGTTTTGGGCCACATCGGCATGGCTGTTCATCTGCACGGCAGCGGCAACGACGCGTTCTTGCATGTCGCTACACCCTACCCCAAACCCCTTCCCAACGTGCTGAACGTCAGTATCCTCCGCATCCGATGGGGCCTCTTTCTTTGCTGCCGGCGAGCGTGCTTGGACTTGCGCGCGAGGTGGGCAGACATCTTCTTCGTCGTCCTGTCGTCGGTGTCGCCATCGCCGCGCGTGTGGAAGACGGCCGATGGCTGCTGATTCGACGTGGCGACACGGGAACGTGGGCCTTGCCGGGAGGAACGCTCGAGTGGGGCGAGACGTTGCGGGCCTCGGCGCTGCGTGAATTGCAGGAAGAGGCCGGGGTTTTCGATGCCGAACTGGGACCGGTCGTAGGGGTTTTTTCGCGTCCAGATCGCGACATCCGGTTTCACGCGGTCACCGTGGTGATCACGGCCAAAGTAGGTCTGCCGCGTCAGGCGCCGATGAACCCGCTCGAGATTCGAGAGGTAAAACTGTTTCAGGAAGACGAACTTCCGCGACCACTCGCCTTGGGCATGGACGACATGCTGGATGCAGCGCGACGTGGGACCGAAGTGGTCTTCGAGTAGTGCGTGGTGACGCTTGAGGAAATGACGATGAGTAAGGCGAAAAAAGCAGCTTCGAGTGGGCAAATGGATTTTGATACGCGCGCCCGAATCGACGAACTCGCGGCGCGAATCGAGAAGTACCGCACGAGTTATTACGCGGGCAAACCCGAAATTTCCGACGCTGCTTACGACGCGCTCGAAGATGAACTACGCGACCTGGATCCGACGCACGCGGTGCTCGCGCGGGTCGGCGCGGCGGTGACCGTGACCGAGTGGGAAAAGGCGCGACACGAGATCCCGATGGGCTCGCTCAACAAGGTCGTGAACGAAGCGGAGCTCGAAGGTTGGGCGACGCGTTGCGACGAACTCATCGTGAAAGACGGAGGAAAAGCCATCAGCGGTGATTTGTCGGTCGCGGAAAAACTCGACGGGATCTCGATCGAAGTCATCTATCGCGACGGCAAGTACGCCGATGCGATCACGCGCGGTGACGGGATCACGGGCGAGCGCATCACGTCGAACGTGGGGCGCATGCGAGGCATTCCGCAGAAGCTCCGGGAAAAACACACGCTCAGCGTCCGAGGCGAGATCATCCTGAAAAACTCGGACATGAAGAAGTATTTCCCGGGGGTGGCAAACCCGCGAAATGCCGCAGCTGGAACGTCGAAACGTTTTGACGGCCAAGGATGTGAACACCTGACGGTGCTGTTCTACGACCTCGTCGATCACTTGGGCATCACGACCGAAGAAGAGAAGTTTGCTTATCTGCGCAAGCAAGGTTTCGCGACGCCTTGGAACGCGCATGGGACGCTGAAAGAAGTCATCGAGCATTATCGTCGGTACTCGAACGAGACGCGCGCGACGCTCGACTACGAGATCGACGGACTGGTCGTGAGTGCCAATTCAATTGCAGCTCAAACGTTGCTTGGAGAGGTGAATCGACGTCCGCGGGGAGCGATCGCGTTCAAGTTCGCGTCGCAGGCGAAGGTGAGCAAGGTCGTGGACATCTTGTGGGACACGGGCCCAAGTGGTCGTGTGACGCCGGTGGCGATTGTCGAGCCGGTGGAGTTGGCTGGAGCGACGGTGCAACGGGCGAGTTTGCACAACGTGGGCAATGTGCGGACGTTGGGGATCGGCATTGGGGACGAAGTGCTCGTGTCCCGGCGTAACGACGTGATTCCGTACGTCGAAGAAGTCGTGGAAAAACACGGCAAAGCGGCAGAACCACCAACGAAGTGCAAGACGTGTGGTTCGGCGTTGGCGGTGAGCGGCGAATATCTTTTGTGCCGCAACCAAAGTTGCCCGGCCCTTGTGGAAGGCCGAATTTTGAATTGGATCACGGCCATCGGGGCGCTGGAATGGGGCGACAAACTCATCGAGCAACTCGTCCAAGCCAAACTCGTCAAAGAGCCTGGGGACTTGTACAAACTGACGTGGCAACAGATCGCGGACCTCGAGCGGCGCGGAGAGAAGATCGCGAAGAAGGTGCTCGAAGAGTTGAAGTCGCGGTTGCCGCTGACGCTGCCGGTGTTCTTGGCGGCGCTGGGGATCGAAGGTTTTGCCATCCAAACTGCACGGCTCTTGGTGAGCGCGGGGTACAACACGATTGAGAAGCTGCTGGCGGCAACCGAGCAAGACTTGGCAGCGATTGCTGGGCTTGGAGCGATCAAAGCAGCCAACATCGTGAAGGGTTTGGCCGGGCGAAAAGACGAAATTCATCGGCTCTTGGCGCAGGGGATCGTGCCCGTGACGCAGGATCAGGAAGGGCCGCTTGCCGGCATGTCGTTCTGCTTCACGGGAGCGTTGAGCAAGCCGCGTCCGGAGCTGACCGCGTTTGTCGAAAAGCAGGGAGGACGGGTGCTCTCGGGCGTGACGAAAGAGCTGCAGTACTTGGTGAGTGGCGACAACGATCCGACGTCGAGCAAGGCGCAGAAGGCGAAGAAGTACGGGACGCAGCTGCTAGATGAAGCGGCGTTCATGAAGCTGATGGCGGACAAGGGCGTCACGCTGAGCTGAGACTTCACCAAACGGTGTCTTGATCCTCGGTTACGCCGGCAAGTTTCTCGAACGAAACCGTTCCCGTCGGCAGGACCAGATTTCCTCGAAACGAACCCGCGACTTGCAAGAAGTTCGAGCGCACGAGCAAGAGGTCGTGTTTTTCCTGATGCACCCCCGTTGGGTCGAAGTCCGTATCGAGTTTGTCGGTCTGGATGCGCCAGGGTTCGAGCGCTCGGCGACGATCGAAGAGAAATCGTGCCGAGCCTAGCGGGATGACCTTGTCGTCGTACCAAGCGACGCATTCGCGTTGTCCGACGAAACCTTCGGTGAGGTTGAAAGCGATGGGTTTGCCGTCGTTGGCTCGACCCATGCCGAAGGCCCATTTCCAGGCTGTGCGACGTTCGAGCATGCCGGCGGTGTAGTCGTAGCTCGCCCAAGCTCCTTTGAGGTCAAACTTTTTCGAGCCGGCGACGATGACGCCTTCGGCGTCGAGCAGGGCTCCTTTCTCGGTGGTGGAAAAACGTCCGGTGGCGAGATCGCTGATGACGGAGAGGGGCTGGGGTGAGGCGCTTGTGGAGAGGCGGGCCTCGATTTTGAGGCGCGGGCCGCGAACATTGACGAAGTAGTTTTTGCTTCCACGAGGACGGTCGATGCGAAATTGTTTTGGCCCCAAACCAAATTTAGCGTCGGCTCCTTCGCCGGCATGATGATTGATTGTCGCGACGAACGCAGGTCCGGTCGCGGTGAGGTCGGCCAGGAGAGAGCCTTGTTTGCGGTCGAGAACGAACGCGAAGGCATTGGATCCGTAGCCGGTGCGAATGATCGCCGCGCAGCAGATGAGTTCGTCAGAGGTGATCATGACGTACATCCATCGTTTGCCGCGGGTGATGACGGCCGGAAGAGCCGCTCCCGTCGCATCGAAGTCGACGGCAGGCAAGCTTCCGACGTACGTGCCGAACCGCGGTTTTCGCGTTGCGGCATCGAGGAGTTCGGCAGGTGCAGCCTGAATGGGACTCGTCGTTGTCATCCTGGAAGGATAGCGCTGACATTGGTGATAGACTCGCGCGCCATGCAGGCCGCCATCGTGAATACGCCCGTTGCAGTCAATGAGCCGACTCGTTCGTATGCGTCCGGAACGCCCGAACGTGCGGAGCTCAAAGCAGCGCTTGCGCGCATGTCAGGTCAAACCATCGACATTCCCATGTTCATTGACGGCCGTGAGGTCCGAACGACAAACCACGTCGAGGTTCGGGCGCCGCACCGGCGAAACCTGCTGCTCGCCAGGGCGCACCAAGGCGGGGCGGAACATACGGCGCAAGCAATCGACGCGGCTCTGCGCGCGGGGCCGGCATGGGCCGAGCTGCCTTGGGCGGCTCGAGCGGCTGTGTTTCTGCGAGCTGCCGAACTACTATCGCGAAGGTACCGACCCATCCTGAACGCAGCCACAATGCTTGGTCAAAGCAAAACAGCTTACCAAGCGGAGATTGATGCGGCGTGTGAGCTGATCGACTTTTTGCGGTACAATGTGCAGTATGCGCGGCAGATCATTTCGGAGCAACCGGAGAGTGCGCCCGGAATGTGGAATACGATGGAGCTGCGGCCATTGGAGGGTTTTGTTTATGCGATAACGCCTTTCAATTTTACGGCCATTGCGGGGAATTTGCCCGCGGCGCCGGCGTTGATGGGCAATACGGTGGTGTGGAAGCCGGCGAATACGGCGATGCTTTCGGCGCATTTCGTGATGGAGTTATTCCGGGAAGCGGGATTGCCGGATGGGGTCATCAATATGGTGACGGGGGATCCCGAGGAAGTTTCCAAGGTTTGTCTGGAACATCCGGCGTTGGCGGGGGTTCATTTCACGGGATCGACACCCGTGTTTCAGCATATTTGGCAAAAAGTCGGAGAAAACATATCGCGTTATCGGACGTATCCGCGGCTCGTTGGAGAAACGGGCGGCAAGGATTTCGTTTTTGCGCACGCGAGTGCGGATGAGACGGCGCTCGCGGTGGCGCTCGTCCGCGGGGCGTTTGAATATCAGGGGCAAAAGTGTTCCGCGGCATCGCGAGCGTATATTCCGAAGTCGATGTGGCCGTCGTTGAAGGAGCGTATCGTCGAATTGACGCGAATGATCAAAATCGGCGATGTGGCGGATTTCCGCAATTTCATGGGCGCGGTCATCGATGCCAAGGCGTACGCGCGGATCACGAGTGCGGTGCTGTCCGGCAAAGCGAGTGGTCAAGCCCGGGTTATTTGTGGAGCAGAATGGTCCGATGCCGACGGGTATTTCATCGACCCGACGGTGATCGAGGCGGACGACCCGAAACATTCGTTGATGGAGACGGAGCTGTTTGGTCCGGTGCTGACGGTGTGGGTCTATAATGACGGCGAAGAGGACAAGGCGCTCGAGATTTGTGATCAGACGAGTGCCTATGCCTTGACGGGCGCGGTGTTCGCGCGGGACCGCCTGTTCATTGAAAAGGCGCAAAAGGCGCTGCGGCGATCGGCCGGTAATTTTTATATCAACGACAAACCGACAGGGGCGGTCGTTGGTCAGCAGCCGTTTGGCGGAGCGCGACAATCCGGGACAAACGACAAGGCCGGAAGCCCGCTCAATTTGCTGCGTTGGGTTTCGCCGCGGGTGGTGAAAGAAAACTTCGAGCCTCCGCGCACCGTGCCGTATCCGTACATGGCCGAGAGCTGATTCACCGCGTCCAACGCAATACCCGGGGGTATGGGGGCAGAGCAGCCTGCTCGTCCTTTGGGCGCAGACCAAAGGACTCAAAGAGCAGCCTGCGAGCCCCCATCGTAGACCAAAACCTCGTTTCGCGCGCTTGTTAGCGCGCGAAACGAGGGGCCAAATTCTGGCACGGCATCAGTCGCGAGAGCTCACCTTCCCTCGCGACGTATTGGGGGGTTGGATTGGTTTATTTACGACGGCGTAGTCTTGCGGTGAGCAGGCCGAAGAGGCCGAAAAGAGCGAAGAACGGCGATTTCGTTGATCCGGTGGTGCCAACAGTGGTGCAATCGCAGCCTCCACCCTCGACTGTTATGCCGCCGCCAGCGCCGCCAACGCCACCTTCGCCACCTGCTCCGCCAGTGCCGCTCGAGCTGCTCGAGCTGCTCGAGCTGCTGCTCGCGCTGGCGCCTCCTTGACCTTGTCCGCCGGAGCCCGCAGTGCCGCCGGTTCCGCCGGTTCCGCCAATGCCGCCGGTTCCGCCACCTGCGCCACCCATTCCGGCGGTGCCGCCAGTGCCGCTGCCGCCGATCCCGCCACCGCCCGCGCCGCCCGTGCCTTCGGTCATGCAATTGCCGTCGCAGCCGTCTCCGGGAGACGTATTGCCATCATCGCATTGTTCGGGCGTCGTGATGATGCCATTGCCGCAGGCGGTCATTGTGCAGTTGGTATCGCAGCCGTCGCCTTCGACGGTATTGCCGTCGTCGCAAACTTCAGGCGGGACTGTGGCACCGTTGCCGCAGCCAGGCAGCGTGCAATTGCCGTCGCATCCATCACCGTTCGTCGTATTGCCGTCGTCACAAGCTTCCGGGCCAGCTTGAATGCCATTGCCACAGGCAGAAACGGTGCAGTTGGTATCGCAGCCGTCACCTTCGACGGTATTGCCGTCGTCGCAAGCCTCCATACCCGCAGCAATGCCATTACCACATGCAGGCAGCGTGCAGTTGTTATCGCAACCGTCGCCGTTGGTCATATTCCCGTCGTCGCAGATTTCGGTGCCGGTAATGACTCCATTGGGGCAACCCGTGATGGTGCAGTTGTTATCGCAACCGTCGCCGTTCGTCATATTCCCGTCGTCGCAAGCCTCCATGCCCGCGGGAATACCATTGCCACAGGCCGATACCGTGCAATTGACATCGCAACCGTCACCATTGGTCGGATTGCCATCGTCGCAAGCTTCCATGCCCGCGGGAATACCATTGCCACAGGCCGATACAGTGCAGTTGACATCGC
>DAOMZH010000452.1:6825-8531 GCA_035437985.1 Polyangium sp. (in: bacteria)
TCGTCATATTCCCGTCGTCGCAAGCCTCCATGCCCGCGGGAATACCATTGCCACATGCCGAAATCGTGCAGTTGTTGTCGCAACCGTCGCCATTCATCATGTTCGCGTCGTCGCAAGTTTCTGCGCCGTTGACCGTACCATCGCCGCAAAATGCCGGGTTACATGCCGAGACGAAAACATCGTCAACCGCGAAGCCGCCATAGTTATTGGAAGCGTCGGAGTCCAAATGGAACACGACTTCGATTTGCTTACCCGCGTAGGCCGTAATATCCGCGGAATAAATGCCCCAGCCCGCGCTCTGTTGAATCGTGGTCGTGACGATCGCTGCCGTCATTGTCGGCGCGATGTATTCCCAGACGCGCCTCGAATTGGCTCCACCGACTTCCCGCACTTCGACCCAGGCATGGTCGAAGCTTGCGCTCTCGAATTGGTACTTCATGGCCCATTGCAGACGCACGGGTCCAACGCGATTCGTGAGATTGATCGGTACCGAGACGAGGTTTTGCGTGGAACTCGCATTATAGGTATTGTCGAGGTCCGTTTTCCAGCAGTTCATACCGCTATTGCATCCCGTTATCGGGGCAAACGTGGGCCTACCGTATTCCCATTCATCCTGGGTGCCTGCGTGCGTAAAACCACCGTTGTCCAATTCGAAGTCGGTACCAAAAATCGTCCGTAATGCAGTGCCACCGGCGCATGTTGGCGCCGGTGGGGGTTCACAAATCGTCATGCTCCAATTGTTGAGCGTGCCCGTATTTGTCGCGGTATCATCCGCAATGGTGAGCGTCCACATGCCTCCGGCATTTTCGCCGTCGTACCAATCCAAACGAGATCCCGTCCGGGGTTGATAATGCACACCATTGAGCACGGTGAACACGGGAGGAATCGTGGCCTCGTCGTCGAGCGTCACATCCCACGCCGTTTGGTTGGTCCCCGCGACACCACCGCTATCGGTCAAGATCGCATTGGTATTCCCGGCTGGAGAGGTCAACGTGATATCGAGGTCCGCTGGCACGGTGTGACTGAGGTTGAGGCTGACATCGAGATCCCCAATGCGGATATTCGGGGGGATCATAATCGTGGAGGAGACCGTTCCTGGCAAATCCGGAATGGGTTTGGGTGTATCGGTGCTCGTGTAGGTCTGACAGTTGACACCTTCTGGTGTTGCAGGGTGCACGGAGACCGAGAGATTGTAATCGCCGACAGCCGTAACCCCCGCTGGCGCATTCACGACGACGGCGTACGTGCCAGCATTCTTTATCGTTAATGGGAAGGCTTCGGAGTTGGCTGCCGCGGTGCTCGTATCGTTGATTACCAGGAAAGTATTCGTCGGACCAAACGGTCCAATGAGGAGCTGGCCATTCCAGGGTGTATTGTTGCGAGTCGGGTCGAGATCCAAACTGGCGAAGATCGTATCGCCCGCATTGACGGTGATCGTAAAGGGATCGAAATCGGTTGCGCTCGACAAACTACCCGTCACCCAGCCAGAAGCTGGCAATGGATTCGGGGCCATGTCATTGGGCTCCATTTCGGCCACCGGAGCCCCCGATTGCGTTTTGACATGCAGATCATACGGACGAATGGTCCCGTTCCCCGGTCCCGTCACCCGGAAATAGTGGTTACCCGTCTGGGTCAGCGACGTCCCAGCAATTGAAGACGCCGTAGCTCCAAAGGAACCGTCATCGTTGTCCTGCTCGAGCACCGTC
>DAOMZH010000453.1:0-8499 GCA_035437985.1 Polyangium sp. (in: bacteria)
GGGGTTTGTCTATCTCGCCCGGCACAAAGTGATCGACAAGAAAGTCGCGATCAAAGTGCTGCGGGCCGAGATGGCCAAAGATCGCGAAATTCTCGAGCGTTTTTTGCAGGAAGCTCGGGCCGCTTCGAGCATCGTCAATCCGCACATCATCGATATTTCAGACTTCGGCGATTTGCCCGATGGCTCGACGTACTTCGTGATGGAGTTTCTCGATGGGCAAAGCCTGGTGCAGTTCAACGACAAGAACAATCGCCAGCCGTTCGATGTCATTACGAAGATCGCGATTCAAATGGCCAACGGACTCGCGGCAGCCCATGAAGCGGGCATCATCCATCGCGATCTGAAGCCCGAAAATATCTTCATCGTCACCCGTGGCCTAGACAAACACTTCGTCAAGATTCTCGACTTCGGTATTGCGAAAGTGGCGACGAGTGGAGAAAACAAGCTCACGCGGGCAGGCGCGGTGTTTGGCACGCCGCACTATATGTCGCCCGAGCAAGCCGCGGGTTCGCCGCTGGATCATCGGACGGACATCTATTCGCTGGGCGTGATGATGTACGAAATGGTGAGCGGCGCGTTGCCTTTCACCGCCGACAATTTCATGGGGATTCTGAGTCAGCACATGTACCAAGCGCCGCCTCCGCTTGGAAAACTGAACCTCGAACCAGCTTGTCCTGCCGAACTCGAAGCGATCATTTTCAAGTGTTTGTCCAAGGTCGCGGACGATCGTTACCCGGATATGGCCGCGCTCTCGGCCGACTTGCAACGATTCCAAGACGGTAACGTGCCAGAAGCCGTCGCCGAAATGGCCTCTCGGCCAGAGGGTTTTTCCGGTACAGTTACTCCGGACAAACCAAAGCCGCAATGGCTAAGGCTCGTTGCCGTGGGCGCCGTCGTGATGGGCGCAACGCTTGGAACCGCGCTGGTCATCATGCAAGGTCCAGCCAGCAACTCGAATCCAACTCCACAACCGAGCGCCGCGGCGCCGGTCGTGACTTCGGCTCCCGTCGTGGTGAGCAAGACGAAAGTCGTGGTGATCGTCGAGCCGCTGAGTGCAGTGGCTACGGCGAAATACGAGGGCAAACAGATCAAGTTCCCCGACGACAAGGTCGAGGTCGAGTCGGGCAAACCCGTGACCCTCATGGTGGAAGCGCCAGGTTTCGAGTCCCAAAAGGTCGTCGTGGACGGAAAAACCGACATCGTACGAGTCAAACTCAATCCGCTTGCAGGCACGGTGCCGCAGTTCCCCGAAGTGCCGACGGGTCGTCCGAATTCGACCAAGTCGGGGACCTTGCCGCCGCCGACAAGCTCGTCGACAACCACGACAAAACCGCCTGGTGGTAGCGATGTCGTCGATCTTTACGGACCGAACGGGCATTCGAAACCGCCGAGTCCCTGAACCGCACCGCTACGCATCAAAAAGTGGTAGAGGCGATCCGCGTGTCTGACGTCGCTCATCTCATCGATCTGGTGCCCGAAGATGTTCTCGGTATTTGCCGCCGGCTACGCGAGCATCGTCGGCGAGGTTGGATCGTGGGCGGATGCGTGCGCGATCTGCTGCGAGGTCAGCCCGCAAAAGACTGGGATGTGGCGACCGATGCTTTGCCCGACGAGGTGATGCGCATCTTCCACAAAGTCATTCCGACGGGTTTGCAACATGGAACCGTGACGGTGGTGTTGCGCCAAGCGCATTATGAAGTGACTACGCTGCGTGGAGAAGGGGCGTATTCCGACGGGCGCCGGCCGGACAAAGTGGAGTTTGTCGAGGACATCGTTGCGGATCTTGCGCGACGAGATTTCACGATCAACGCGATTGCTTTGGATCCTGTCGATGGACACATCATCGATCCGTTCGATGGTCGAAAAGATCTCGCGGCGCGCGTCGTGCGAGCCGTAGGGGATCCGCGCGAACGTTTTTTCGAGGACGGGCTGCGAATCTTGCGTGGAGCAAGGTTTGCCGCGACGCTCGAATGCGCGATTGACCCCGACACGGAACGCGCGATGAGCGAAGAACGAACGCATTCGACGTTCCGCCGAGTCAGTGCGGAACGAGTACGCGACGAGTGGCTCAAGAGCATGAAGGCCCGTCGTCCGAGCATTGCGTTCAACGTAATGCGCCGGACGGGGATCCTCGATATCACCTGCCCGGAACTCGCCGCGACCATCGGGTGTATCCAGGACGAACGGCACGCCCATGACGTCTGGGAACACACGATGCAGAGCCTCGATGCGTGCGATCCGGATCCGATATTGCGGGTGACGGCATTGCTGCACGATATCGGGAAACCTCGGGCGATCGCGACGAATCACGAAAAAGCTCACCACCAAATTGGCGCGGAACTGGCGGAAGAAATCACGACGCGTTTACGATTTTCCAATGACGAACGCGCGCACATCACGGCGCTCATTCGACAGCACGTGATTCGATATGCAGATTCGTGGACGGATGGCGATGTTCGCCGTTGGATTCGCACCGTGAGCGTGCCGCTCTTGAAGGATTTGTTTCGCTTGGCGACCGCGGATCTCCACGGAAAAGGCGTCGATGTGTCGGCAGGCATTGCGGGCTTGGAACGATTGCGGGCACGTGTCGATCGACTTCTGGTCTCGGGTGTGGTGTTGAGTCCGAAGGATTTGGTTTTACGCGGAGGGGATTTGATGAAGACATTGGCTTTGCCTCCGGGGCCGCTGGTTGGAGAAGTTTTGCAATCGCTGGTGGAAATCGTCACGGACGAACCAGCGGACAATACACGAGACAAATTGCTCGAACATGCGCAGAGGCTGATCGAAGGGCGCACGACTCGAGCTTCGTGAAGCCATATTTTTCCTGACAATCCATTGGTACTTTTCGTTTCATGATTTGCCTCGTCGCCGGAACGCGTCCGAACTTCGTCAAGATCGCTCCGATTTGGAGGGCGCTCGTCAAACGTTCGTTGCCGGTGCGAATTCTGCATACGGGCCAGCATTTTGATCCGGGCATGAGCGATGTGTTTTTCCGGGAATTGGGTTTGCCCGAACCCGACATGACGCTGCGTATGGAGGGGAGATCTCATGCCGAAGTGACCGCAGCGGTGCTCGTAGGTGCAGAAGCTGATTTTCTTCAATATCGACCCGATGTCGTGGTGGTCGTGGGAGATGTGAACAGCACGCTGGCGGCGGCGCTGGCCGCAGCAAAACTGGAGACACTGTTGGTGCACGTAGAGGCTGGCCTTCGTTCACGAGATTGGACGATGCCTGAAGAAATCAATCGCGTTTTGACGGACCAACTCGCGGATCTGCTGCTCGTCCCGTCGCTGGACGCCCGAAAAAACCTGCTCGCCGAAGGCATTTCTGAAGAAAGAATCGTATTCGTCGGCAACGTCATGATCGATTCACTTCATGATTCGTTGACGCGCCCAACGGATGCATTGCAACGTTTTGACCTCGTGGGCCAGCAGTTTGCCCTGGTGACGATGCATCGGCCGGTGAATGTGGACTCGGGTCCTGGGCTAGCCAAAATCTGTGATGCTCTCGAGGTAATCTCCCGACGGTTGCCAGTGGTGTTTCCCATTCACCCTCGAACCATAGAAAGAATTGAAGCTTATGGTTTGTCGGATCGAATTCGTGCACTTTCGCAGGTACGATTGATTCCCCCGCTCGGGCCGAATGATTTCGTCACCTTGTTAGCCCGCGCAACGCTTGTGGCTACGGATTCGGGAGGAGTGCAGGAGGAGACGACAGCGCTTGGAATCCCGTGTTTGACGATGCGCGAGAATACAGAACGCCCCATCACGGTAACCGAAGGAACGAATACGCTCGTCGGACTCGATTTGGACCGGATCGAACACGAAATGGACGTGATCTTGTCGGGCCAAGGAAAACGGGGGCGTGTTCCCGAAGGTTGGGACGGACAAACAGGCGAGCGAATTGCGTCGGCGATCTACGCGTTATTGGATGGGACGCCGCCCGCCAAAAGAGCTCGGCGGTTTTCCCGAGATTGAGCTGGTCAGCCTTTTAATGCGCGGAGTAGTTCCGCCACCCCGAGCGCATGCGCAACACATCCACTGAGCTTTTGCGGATCATTGCCGTGAGCGACTTGGGGAATGTGTCCAACGGCCAATTCGCGATCCGCTGCGGAAGCAATCAGGGTGGGCAATTCGGTGACGAGCGGATCGTTTGGCGGCAATACGGCCCGAGCGGCACGAGCATAAGGTCCAATGAGCCACGGAAAGACAGAACCTTGGTGGTGCGAGGCATATCGTTCGTCAACCGAACCTTCGCAATGGCCCACATACCCAGGTTCATGAGGAGCGAGGGTGCGTAGACCTCCCGCCGTCACGAGTTCTTTGCGGGCGCGCTCGAGCGTCAACCGCGCTCGTTCGGGCGAAAAGCACAAGGGATCGATGGCGAGCGCGAGCACCGCGTTGGGTCGAATGGTTGCATCGCGAAAAACGCTTTCACCTGAAGTCGATTCCGAAATCACGTCGTAAGGGTAGGCAGTATTTTCGCACCAAAAACGGGCGTGAAATGCGTTTCGAGCCCGCGCGCAAGCTTTATCGGCACGGCCAGCCAGAGGCGCCAAATCTTGGGCATCGGCAATACGCGCAAGGGTGCGACAAGCCGCCGCCCACAAAGCGGTGAGTTCGACCGGACAACCCGCGCGGGAAGTAACGACCTTGTTATGGGATCGTGCATCCATCCACGTGAGGGAATCACCGGGCCGCCCAGCTGCGAGCAATCCATCTGGCGTAATGTGAATGTCGTGCGGCGCGCCACGCAGAATCAATTCGAAGACATTGACCAATACGGGGAAGAGTTCGCCCTGGACAAACGGATGGGTTTCACCGAGGTGATCAGCAAATTGCCGGGCTAGCTCGAAGAGCCACAAGGTCGTGTCTGCACCGGCGGTATCGAATACGGCGCCTTGATCTGGCATACGCGTGGGCAAAAGCCCGTCCTGCATGGACGCGATCATCGTGCGCACGACGTTCATGGCTTGGTCGACATGGCCCAAGGCGAAATACAACCCGGGCAGCGCCATGATGGCTTCGCGGCCCCACGTATCGATCCATGGGAAAGCAGGAACGACGGCGGGTTTTTCCAGCAAATCGGCCCGAAATAATCGGGTTGAGAGAGACAAACGACGTTCGAGGGCGGAATGTTCTGGCCCCGGATCGGCATCGAGCACGGCCTTGATCGCTGCGGCGACGAGCGCTTCGGGATTGCCTTCGGGCGCCTTGTCGACGCCCACGACGAGATAGTTTGGCACGCCAGACGGATCGGGACGGATCTCGAAAACGCCTGGAGTCCACAAGTCCTCGTGGAACTCCATGCCCCGTGCCCGTTCCTCGAAAAACTCGAAACGACGCCACCAATCAGGAGAACCAACGAATGTTCCTTCGAACTTGAAACAAAGCCGCGGAAGGGCGCGCATGGGACGTACCCGCATTTCGCCCGCACGGAGCTCGACGCGTTGCTCCGCTGCGCCGTGCTCACGCATGACTTCGTTGATGTGCCGCATCGCCAAGAGGGGACGGAGAGTGCAGACGACAGGCTGCGGGCCACGAAAGCTGTAGCGAAGAACGACTGCATTTTCGCCAGGAACGAGGGCCAGGAGCACTTCGAGCTCGCCACCGGCAACAGCGTAGGTCCAACGCGGAAGAGGGTCTTGATCAAATCGTTGGAGGTGAAACGAACCTCGATCAGGATCGATATTGGGGAACTGATGTTTCGCGAGATCCCAGATGCTGCGTGGCGTGCCGGGTTTGGCGGGTACAGTCACCGTGACGTCGACGTGCGACAACGTGACGTGACGACTTCGTGGAGGATCGAGAGCCGCAACGAGAAGGCCGTGATAACGACGAGTGTGCAGACACGCGATCGTCGAACTCGCATATGCACCCGTTCCATTGCCGACGACCCACTCGCGACTGCGGGCAACACGCACATCGCCGAGCACGTCGAGGTGTGGAAAAACGCGGGGGTCGTCGAGGCGGCTGTCGTTCGTCATCCCGTTTGTCCTCGTCGATCCAGGGTTTGTTCTGCCGCCCGAAACATCACGTCGAGCGGTGGTGATTGCCCAGTCCACAGCTCGATTGCGCGAGCTGCTTGTCGGATGAGCATGCCAAGTCCGCCTCGAGCTAAGCGCTGGTGCGTCATGGCTGCTCGCAAAAATGGGGTCACTCGCGGATTATAGACGACGTCGTAGGCAAGTGTGCGTTCACCAAGATCGCCCCATGGAACGATTGCAGCGATCGGTTCGCCAGCATCCGCGCCAACCATCCCGGCACTTGTGGCTTGAAGGATCAAGGATGATGCACGGACAAACTCGAGCCATTCTCGGGACAATCGTTGGACTTCGAGGGATCTGGGCGACGAATCGTTGGTGGGCCAGGGAAAAACATCGGCGCCGAGTGCTCGCATTCGGGCAGCAACGGGCAATGTGTCGAGATATTCCTGGGTGGACCAAGAACGTGACGTGACGCCAATGCGACGATAGCCAAGCTTTCGACACGCAACGACCGCGGCAAATCCGGCCCCTCCACCACCCATGACGACTGCCCCCTCGCGCTCAGCATCTGGCAAGACGGACGCAATGTCATCAGCTAGCGCATCGGCGTCCGTATTGTACGCATGAATGCGTCCAGACTCGTCCCGACAAAGCACGTTTGCCACTCCGGGTAACTCCGCAGTGGACTCGACGACATCTGCCAGTTCGAGAGCCAATCTTTTGTAGGGAATGGTGACGTTTGCGCCGCCAAACAGGCCGTCACGAAGTTTGGTCACGGCTTGGAAGAAATCGACATCTGTGGGCAGATCGAGCGCTTCGTACGCGTGTGGCAAACCGAGCGCTGCGTACGCGGCGGCATGAATCACCGGCGAGAGAGAATGCGAAACGGGATGACCGAACAGAACGAAGCGCTGACCTTCATTCATCGCGGCCCGCCTCGTTCGCGGGCGATGGTTCTTCAGGAAGAACCTCGACGACTTTGGTCGCAAGTTTGCCTTGATGAACCCGAATGGTGAGACGGTCGCCAACGTGGACGTCTTTCGCAGCGCGAACGGCTTTTCCGGTTTCCGTGGTGGCAATGGCGTATCCGCGCGAAAGCACGGCGAGTGGCGACAACGCCTCGAGACCCGCAATTTGCCGACCAAACTGGGTCCGCAGACGTTCCAAGCGGCGCTGCATCGCCCCGCCAAGACGAACCTCGAGCGGTTCGATGCAACCTCGGGCCGAGGCAACGACAGCGCGTGGATGACGTGCTCCCATGCGTCGTTCGAGCTGTGCGAGCTCGTTTTGATTTTTCGAGAGCAAACGACGAAAGGCTCGTTCGAGACGCATGTCGGCTTCATCGATTTGCTGTTGACGTTCCGCGACCAGATGCGCCGGAGAACCAACACGCGCAGCGAGCCGATCGACATTGGCTCGACGGTTGGACAAACCATGTTTCAAGGCGCGATACATGCGCTTGTAAAGTTGGACCAGAAGAGCGCGACGAGCCGTTCGATCCGGAACGAGAAGCTCGGCTGCTTGCGACGGAGTTGCGGCCCGAGCATCGGCGACGAGATCAGTGAGGGTGATGTCGATCTCGTGCCCCACGGCGCTGACGACGGGCACGGACAAACTCGCGACTTTGCGCACGAGACCTTCGTCGTTGTAGGCCGCAAGATCGTCGGCTGAACCTCCTCCGCGGCCGAGAATGATCACTTCGACTTCGGGAACTCGGGCGAGCAGGTCGAGAGCGCGTACCATGGATAACGCAGCGCCCGGACCTTGCACGGTGGCGCGCGCGAGCAAGATTCGCGGAGCTCCACGACGAAACGAGACGGTGATGATGTCGTGAATGGCAGCTCCATCGCCGCTGGTGACGACGCCAATCACGCTTGGATCCGCAGGTAGAGGACGTTTTCGTTCCGGGGCAAACAGCCCTTCGGAAGACAAACGTTGCTTGAGTCTTTCGAGGGCTTCGAGAAGAGCGCCTCGACCGACAGGACGAACGTCGGTCGCGACAAACTGCAGTTGTCCGCGTGGAGCGTAGACGGTTGCTCGTCCGATGAGCACGACGCGGGCGCCGTCGGTGAGCATGCTACGCGCGCGAGGGGCTGCGGTTTTGTACATGACGCAGTCGATTGTGGCGGCTTCGTTTTCGTCTTTTAGTTTGAAGTACGCATGGCCGCTCGAGTGCACGCGCATGCTGTTGACTTCACCGACGACGCGGAGATCTTGGGTGCCGCTTTCGACGAGGCGTTTGATGCGGTTGTCGAGCTCGGCGACGGAAATGACCGGGGGTTCGTCCGGGCGACGTGCAGCAGAAGGGCGTTGGAGGGGCGTGTTGTCACCTCCGGGCCGAAATTCAGCGACGGGGTCGGAATCGCCTCGACCGGGGGAGGAAAAATCAGGGCCGGGATCACGCCTTTGCACGGGTCGCGTGGCGTAGCTCGTAAGTGGGCCGAGGGAAAGCGAAAGTGACGTGAAGCTGGTTCCTTCCCGGCACGTGGGTGTGCTACGTCCTCGGCGTGATC
>DAOMZH010000454.1:0-8475 GCA_035437985.1 Polyangium sp. (in: bacteria)
CGGATTTCCAGCGACACGCGGAACCAGCTCGCTACAAATCGCCGTTACGCCGTCACGAACCCCGAGCCGTGCTTCGACGAGCCGCACTTGTTCGTCGGGAGCGAGCCCACGCAGCTCCACGTGCACCAATCCTTCGACGAACGGCAACACGCGTTCGTCCGGGCGCGTCACCAAAATTCCGAGCGCTGGAAAGTTCTCCGAGCGCCGTAAAACCTCACGGAACAGCTCGAGGCTCGCGCGATCCGCCCACTGCAAACCATCGACCACCATCACCAAGGGGTTACGCCGAGTCAAACCCACCAGCAGACGGCGAATGCCTTGCACGACCAGATCGTGACGATAGTTGCTCGCGTCTTCTTCTTGATGATCGCCGTGTTGCGTACCGGTGACGAGCTCGGCGAGACGCAGAATTTCCCGCGGTGCACTTTGCGCGCGCATGAACGGTCCGAAGATCTCGCGCAGTGAATTTTGCACATCTTCGAGGGCGCTATCGAGGCCCATGCCGGTCACTTCGCGCAGCAAATCCGCCACGGTGGCGAGCGGCAATTCGATCTTCACGGGCGAACATTCCACTTGCACCACGCGCACGTGCCGCGGCAAATCCGACAAAAACGCCGAGACGAGCGCGGTTTTTCCAATTCCCATCTCGCCCACGACCACGCGCGAGACGAGTTCGCCGCGGTTCGCTCGGGACATCGGAGCTTCCTCACCGCCACCAAAGGGAGTAGAGTTTGTCGCGGAAACACAGCGATGAAAACCAGCGTGTAAATCCGCTCGTTCCGCATCACGCCCGACCAAGTCGCTCTGTCCAATCGAAAGTTCGTCCGTACGTTCTTCGCGCGTGAGCGGACGCTCGAGCGAATACAGGCGCATTTGTGGCGGAACGCGGAATCCCGACGTATCTCCGAGCGTCAGAACGGGGGCATCACCCCATCGAAAATCACGGCGCACCAAGCGATAAACGCCGCCCGCGACCCAGGTTTTACCGGGTGGAGTTGCGGCACCGACGCGATCGGCCAGAAAATCCGCAGGGGGCTGCAAGGTATGGCGCACGAGATGACCCTGCGTATCGCGCTCACCCGCCGCGATGCCGCGCACGATGCCAATCGCGGCCTTCAACGGCGCAGGCAAGTCTTCGCTCGCGCCCGCCAAGGCTTCGTGAACGTCGAGAGCAAGCGATGCGGAATCGACTGCCGATCGTGAAGGATTGGCCAACAAACCCACGATGGCTCGCGCCGACCATGCGGACTCCCACGACCACACGGCGCCGTATTTGAAGGCGATGTCGTCGAGGGTTTGTCGAATCGAAAGAGCCATGCGGCGCGTCGGCTGATTGCCTCCACCGCTCGGATCATTCGTTGCTTCGTCGACTCGCAGGGTCACGACCGCGACATGACGAACTTCACGCGCGACACGTACGGGCACGGGTCCACGCGTGTTCTCCACGGGCGTACGCGCGAGGGGAACAGCAGCCATCGTTGCTGCTTCGGGTGCGTCTTGGTCGGGCGGATTGTCGACGGGGAGATCGACTTCGCGTCCGAAAAGCTCGAGCAACATCGCTTCGATCGACGCGGAATCCACGAGTTCTTGCTTGGCGAGCAGCGTGCGCATGATCGCTGCGCTCAAGTCACGAGCCGTTTGAAAGCGCTCGTCGCGCGATCGGCTCATGGCTTTGAGGACCATCGCTTCGAGTTCCGCGGGCACGTCTGGCACGTAAAACGAAGGCTTTTCGAATGTTCCGGTGCGCACGGCTTCGAGCAGAATGTCGTCGTTGCTCTTGTCGTAAGGCGAGCGGAGCGTGAGCATTTCGTAGAAGACGACGCCGAGTCCGTAGATGTCGCTGCGGCGATCGACTTGTTGTCCGTGGGCCTGTTCGGGCGACATGTACCCGAATTTTCCCTTCAAAACGCCTTGTTCTTGACGAAATAGGTTTGCCGTGGCGATGCCGAAGTCGGCGATCTTCACGGCTCCTTCGTACGAGAGCAAAATATTTTGGGGCGACACGTCGCGATGGACGATGGCGAGTGGGACGCCACCTTCGTCCTTGCGTTCGTGCGCGTAATGCAATCCTTTTGCGGCTTCCGAGATGATGTATGCCGCGACGAACGGCGGAATTCGTGCGCCGAGTCGTTTGGCGTTGGACATGATCTTGCCGAGATCGAAGCCTTCGACGTACTCCATCGACAAGAGCAGGCCGTCATCGCCGTGATCGCTGAACTCGTAGACTTGGACGATGTTCGGGTGATTGAGGCGAGTTGCGAGGTGTGCTTCCTCGACGAACATGGTGCGAAATCGTCGTGACGAACCGTGTGCAGGGAGGACGCGTTTGACGACGAGGAGTTTGTAAGTGCCTTCGGCGCCGCGTTTTTTGGCGAGAAAGACTTCGGCCATGCCGCCGGCGCCGAGGCGCCTGAGGATTTCGAATTCGGCGAGTTGGTCAGGGTGCATCGCCATGGCGCGCGGAGGGAAACATGAGGTTCTGCGGCATCGTAGCGTTGGATTTGCGGGGCCGGAACAAAAGGATGAGGATTTGATTTTGGTCCTTGTATGCGCGAGAAGCGCCTTGCTCTGTGCAAGAACCTGTGTGAGCCTCCGATTATGGGTAAGGCGGGGTTCGACGTCAGTAAATTGAGTCGGGACGAGCGCTTGGACTTGCTTGACGAACTCTGGATGAGCTTGGGTCGCGATGGTGAAGCGTTTCCGCTGGACGAACGTCAACGCATCGAACTCGACAAGCGCTTGGATGATCTCGAATTGGAAGAAGGCGAGCCAATGGGGCTTTGGTGGGACGAAGTTGTCGCGATGGCTCGCGCGAAACGTGAAAATACTGACTTCTGAATATCGTCAATAATTCACTTTACTTGCAAAAACCGAATACACTTTCGCCCTCAATCAAGCAAATCCCCCAATCTCGCGAATAAATCTGCACGTTCGTCCCTACCATATCCCTCGGCCAACGCTATCGTGTCCGACCTGGCAGAACCGGCCAGTGACCGAGGTGCGATACGAACATGCAATGGCTGAGAAGTTTCGACAAACGGAATTCTGGTTTTTCTCTTCGCTTGATCCTGCTCGTTTCGCTTATTGCCGCGATTGTTACGGCCATTCTTTTCGTTCGCGCGTCGAAGACCGAACCAAGACTTTCGTATACCGACCTCGTCCATTTGCCCGATACGCAACGCGCCCGGGAAGTGCACGTCGAAGGCGAACGATTCGAAATCACCTACGAGAATGGTGAAAAGCGAATTGGCATCGTGAGCGAACCCGATGCCCGAAGGACGCTCGTGGACCGGTTTGTCGAGACAGGATCCATCGTCGAATACGAAGCTCGCGCCGAAGCTCCCGCAGCGCGCGTGTTGGGAGCGATCGCCCCAATTCTCGTCGTTCTGCTGCTCGGTGGCGCGGGCGTCGTCATGCATCGCCGTAAGAACGCTGCGCACATCGCGTCAGGACAAACGCGTTCATCAGGACCAACGGTGGGCTTCAAGGACGTCGCCGGCATGGACGAAGTCAAAGAAGCATTGCAAGAGACCGTGGAATTTCTCCGCAATCCCGAACGTTTTCGCCGTTTGGGAGGCCGTCCTCCGCGCGGAGTCCTGCTCACTGGGGCCCCAGGTACGGGTAAAACCCTTTTGGCCCGAGCCGTCGCAACCGAAGCTGGAGTGCCATTTCTTTCGGCATCAGGCTCGAGCTTTCAGGAAATGTTCATTGGCGTAGGAGCGTCCCGCGTGCGGAGTCTCTTTACCGAAGCGCGGCGCACCTCGTCGTGTATCGTCTTCATCGATGAAATCGATGCTGTCGGTAGAGCACGCGGTCGCTCGGGAGATTCAGCGTCCCTCGATCACGATCAAACCTTGAATCAGCTGCTCGTCGAAATGGATGGATTCGATCCCGCAACCGGGATTGTCGTCATTGCCTCGACAAACCGCGTCGATGTCCTCGATCCTGCATTGCTGCGCGCAGGACGATTCGATCGTCAAATCATGGTGCCCCTTCCTGATTTGCGTGGTCGGCGCGAAATCCTGGAAGTGCACGCGCGTCCCATTAAACTCGAAGAAACGGTGGATTTGGCCCACGTTGCCAAAGTGACGCCGGGTTTTTCCGGGGCGGATCTCGCCAATCTACTCAATGAAGCGGCCATTTTGGCAGCCCGCGAAGGAGCCTTGGGCGTCGAGCTGGACCATATCGACAAAGCTCGGGACAAAGTGCTGATGGGGGCCGAACGTAAATCGCTCATTCTCGATGCGGAAGAGCGGCGCGCCACGGCCATTCACGAGGCTGGACATGTCGCCGTGGCCTTGGCTGCAAAACATGCCGATCCGGTGCACAAAGTATCCATTTTGCCCCGAGGTCGAGCCCTTGGCGTCACGCAATCTTTGCCCGAACGAGATCGATTGTTGCACACGCGTGAATTCCTCGAAGACCAGATTTGTGTGTTAATGGGAGGACGCGCTGCGGAAATCGTGATGCTCGGAACGATGACCGCAGGTGCCGCGGATGATATTCAACGGGCTTCTATGCTTGCCCGCAAAATGGTCGCCGAACTCGGAATGAGCGAGCTTGGACCCATTAGCATCACGGACCATCCTGGTATGCTCGCTTATGGCGCGGGGCTTTTGGGACACGTTGACGAAGTTTCGAGAAAACTCGTAGAAACGCAGCTCCAGCGTGCGTGCGCGATGGTCACGGCAATGCACGACGGAGTGAACCGATTGACGGACAAACTGCTGGAGGAAGATACGGTCGTGGGAGCCGATATCGTAGGCTGCTTCGACGATTGAGAGCTGCACCGGCGTGCAGATTTCAATGGCAGGTTTGGCAGGATTCTTCTTCGTCGCCGTTCCAGGGATCGGCGGGAGTCGGGTCGTACGTCTGAATCTTCATATGCGCGCGGGCGGCATCTGAGTCGTGACAACCCCAGCACGGCAAACGCGCCGGCTCTTGTTTCCAGCTGCCGCTCGTGCGTGCGTCATGACAAGCTTCGCAATTGCGCACGTCTTGCGGGAATGTGATATCCCAGAAACGTCCAGGCACAGGATCTCCACCCGAGTAGCCCACCGTCGGAATGGGATAATTCAAGTTTGCGCCATTGTGCACAGCGTGAATGCGCTTGGCAATTGGATGCCCACCAGACCATTGCCCAGAGGCCGTTTGCGTTTGATAATCGTGGCACGCGCCGCATTGATCGAGCGCCAAGTCGTCGAGGATCTTGTTATGGCGAGAAGGATCCAGCACGAGACCTGCACCGCCGGCGGATTGATGACATGAATCGCAATTTCGCGCGGGGGGCAATTCTTCTTGGGCCGTACCAACTTGAAACGTTACTTTCGCAACCGACGGCGTTTTGTAATCCGTGGCGGTTTTCCGACCCCGATCGGAGATCTCGACGCTGGCGACATACGTTCCTGGACGCAAATCGTCGACTGGATCGAGCGCATACGTGATCCGATCGGCAAACCATTGCACCTTGGGATCGTTGTTCGCGGGGTTCGATTGTTTGCCAATGGAAACGCTCGGGGTTGTCCCGCCAATCGTATTGACCGCGACGTTGTTCCCGAAAACAGCCGTATTCACCGCGCCAGCGAGCACCTGTACTGAATACAGTTCGCCCAAATTGCGGCTCCGAATCGATACTCGTCCAGTGGGCTCGACGTAAGCAATACCGCGAGCGGCGAAATTGGCATTGGCATTGAGCCAATTAACGACTTCTTGAGGTGTTGCCGCGGCGGTGCTCGTGAAGGTGCCTCCCGAAACGGGCACGCTCACGCTGCCCGGAAGCAAGGTTCCGCCATTTTTCGACAAATAGACGTCTTTGCCGCCATCGAAGCGAATCTCGAGCGTCGCGCCAGCCTGACTGATATCAAATGGTCCCGCCGATGTGCTCGTCACGCGCGCTCGCGCCCGGGTCGTGAGCACCGGATTCCGATCCGTGCGGGGACCATGGACGAAGAAGTTTGTCGCGGCAAATAGGCCGTCTTTGGCGGGACAAGGATCCACGGTGCAACCTTCCGCGGTGGCTGATGTCTCCGCGACAAACGTCGTGTGGTCGATGGGCATTCCCGCATTTTCACGATCTTTGAGGACGATCGTCACGACTGGACTTTCGCCAGGCATGAAATGCGTGCCGTTCATGGGCGTCGATACACTGAGCGCGATGTCGAATTCCGGAATGTTGCGAATGTCTTTGACGGTCCAGTCGTGAGCCACCGTGACCGATTTGCCTACGGCTTGTCCTGTTGCTTTATGACAAACCGTGCAATTGTCATCGGTGAGTTGTTGACCGCCGACGTGGTTCGTTCCCATGTCGAAATCGATCAAGTCATGGCATGCGCCGCAGGCTCGTCGCGACGGAATGGTTCGCCATGCTTCCATGTCCGCTCCCGCGCCCGCGTGGCATTTTTGACAGTTGCCGAGCTCCGCAGGGAATGATGATTTGAACCATTCGTGTTTGCTGTTTTGAAATCCCCAAATGGCGTAACGGCCGTTGTCTGCGGATTCATCGGCCGGGGTGGTTGGATTGTCGAACACGACGCCGTCGGTGCCCGGAATGGACGCGAGTTGCCCGCCGGCGTGGATCTTATGGACCATTACGCCAAACTCCAGCGATTCACCTCCATGAGGATCCACGCTTCCTTCGCCATGGCACGTCACGCACGTCTCCACTTGCAGCCTATCTCCACCATGTGCCGCGAAATTCGGCCCGTGGCAATTCTTGCAGGCACTCGTTTGCACGACGTCGCGATGCTCTTTCGTATTCAGGGCGCTGCCATCGGGGACGAAATCAAAAAATGCATCTGCTGTGGGCCCAGTGTTTCCGCCCATCATGATCGCCACGCGATGCCGTTTGTCTTGCTCGTACGTGATGGAGGTGCTGGCGACGGGAGTTTTGATATTCGAAATGTTTGTCGCGTACGTATATGAATACGAGCCGTCGCCGTGATCGATCAGGGTTCCGTTGTTTTCGCGATAACCTTGATCCGCTGCGGTTCCGTCAGGATTGGGCCAATCTCCATTGGCCGAACCACTCACGATTTGCGATCGATAAATATAGGGTACCCATACGGTCGAAGCTTCGCCCGTGGGTGCGGGAACCAATTTGGCAATCGAAGCTGTGACGTTGGCGATACCTGGTTGCGGAACGCCGTCTTCGTCCGTCACGGTAAAATCGACCAACACAGTTCCCGAAGCATTCGCCGTGGCGCCGCTAATCGTCGCGATTGCGCGTGACTTGCCATTTTCCAAATCGAACGATTGCAACGCATCGCGGCCATGAAAAACACCGATACCGACATTTCCCCCATTCACGCCGTCGCTGCCGTCGGTGCCATTGGTGCCGTCAGTCCCGTTCGTGCCGTCGGTCCCGTTTGTCCCGTCTGTACCATTGGTGCCATCGGTGCCATCTTGGCCGTTGGTGCCTGCAGGTCCTGGGGGGCCGATCGGACCTTCACAACCCGCCCACAAGGCAGATGCCGCAAGTACAGCCGCGGCTAGAAAACTCGGTCTCGATTTCATCCGCCTCATGCAAGTCTCCTCATTCGTGTTGCGCAGGGGAAGGGCGGGGTGAGCAATTGCAGAAGCAGTGCCAAACTAGAGAAATCGGGATATTTGAAGAGTTTTGCGGTTCTTGGCGCGTGGTTTGCGGCGAAGGTGCAAATGTTGCGTCAGTGCAAGGCGGGGATCGCGTTGATTTCGAGTCGGCCTTGGTGGGCAAAATCGATCGCTTCGCCCAGAATCCGGGCAGCTTCTTGCGGGGCGTGGAATCCCATTGAATTTTCCGCATTGACGAAGTCGACTCGCAGCTGCGCGCGACGCTGGTAATCCCGAGCCGGCGCCAATTCGTCGTTCGTCGCGCCCACTTTCGCGGCGGTGTCGATGTCTTCGATGAGGGTCACCAAGGCATCGAGGGCTCGGTCCATTAATTTTTTCGTGCGATCCTGAATGATTGCCACTCGCTCTTTGATTTCGGTTTCCTCGTAACGATGACAAACTTGGCATGATTTTGCGACGTGCAGCATTGGACTGCGCACTTGATGGTCGCTCAACTTGAGGGCGCCTTCGCGTACGTAGGGCATGTGGCAGTCTGCACAGGCGACGCCCGAGCGGGCGTGAATCCCTTGGCTCCACATTTCGAATTCGGGGTGTTGGGCTTTGATGACCTCGGCGCCCGTAATCTTATGTTTCCAATCGGAAAAGGGGCTGCCATCGGGGAATTTGTATTCGGCGTAAAACGCTTCGATGTCTTCGATCTTGAGCCCTTTGCCCCAAGGGTAAAACAGCGTCGTTTTCGGTCCGCAATAATATTCGACGTGACATTGCCCGCACACGAATGAGCGCATCTCTTGGCGGCTCCCGAGCGCATTGGGATCATAAGGTGTTTTACGATCGCCTTTGCGCCAATGACCAATCGACGGGATATGCGGCACTGGGTCGGCACTTGCGGCGAGTGCGGCAATTCCGCGAATGAAACCTGGTCGC
>DAOMZH010000455.1:0-8452 GCA_035437985.1 Polyangium sp. (in: bacteria)
AAAACGTAACGATGTCCATGCCCAACCCCTCCACCTCAATATTTGGCCGCCACGAAACCTCGGTAGTACGCTTCAACAACCTTTGCCGACACCATACCCGACGGCGGAACCATGCGTTTCTGTCCCCAGGTGTAGACCTGGAGCTTCGCGTCCCCCGAATTCGTCATTTGTGCCGAAATCAAAAGAACCCAGTGATTCGGCAGATAGCCCCATCCTTCCTTCGGCTCAGCGTCCAGAAGATGGCTATTGATGAGCAAAAACGACTTGTACCCATTCACCTCGTGCCGAACTGCAGCTTCCCACAAATTCTCCGTCCGCTGCCACCGAATCGGAAGCGTTTTGTCAACAACTTTCGTATACCCAATTTCCCTTGCCCACTGCGCCAAACTTCCAGGTGCCGTGATTCCCGCAACCTGATCACCCACCGATTGATAGTCGAGAATCCAGTTTTTCGAATCTCGAATACTCGCCAAAGGAATCCAATCGGCCGCGTTGGGACCGCTCGCCGGCAAAGCGTAGTTCTTGAGGTCCGTTCCGGGGGTGATATCGAGCTTCTTGATTTTGGCGTTGCCTTTCTCGTACAGCCCAATCACGAATTGCGCGTAACTCTCCGGATCACTGCTCGCAACATCGACCACGAGCGCTGCAGGCCCGCAAAGACTCGACGAACCCTGATCAATCGAATAAGGACTGTCGATCCGAGCATGAAGTCCTGCGGCCACAGAGGCCCAGCCAATCTTCGTGAAAACTCCCTTCGGCGCTCGTTGCTCGAATTCTTTGACGAGCTTATGTGCACGATCTTGTTTGTCCGACATGAACCATCGCTCCTCGTAGTTTACTTCGTTTACTCGCCATCCACGCCCATGCCCCCCAAAACATCGGCCCTCTCCGCAACCCACCGTTTGCCTCGATTTTGGTAGCGTAAAACCTCGCAACGTGCCAACGTGATTTGTTTACGTGCGTGATTGACGCAATCGCTACGAACGAAACGATGACGACGAACTCGAATCTTGTTTTTCGGGTACGACTGGGCCATAGTGCAGCGCCATGACTGCACGAAGTCGTTCCGTCACAAAACAACAATCCCGACAATTCGCGGGCGAACCACGAATCGGCTTGCGGTTGCACCCCGCGGGCGAGCGTATCCGCAACCTGCTCGATGAGCGCGAACGGCTCCTACGCACCATCGGAGCAAAGAAGGTCGAACTCGATGAATACATCGAAAAGGCGCGGGCCGATGCCAAGGCCATGTTCGACAAAGTCGCGCCTTTCATGGAACGATTTCATACTGCGAGCGCAAAGCTGCAGGGACTCTTTGACGAATTGCTCACGCCAGGCCGTTTGTCTGCGAACGCGCGCAAAAAGGTTGGTCAAGTACGGCGCCGACTCGAACGTGAGGGACTGCTCGAGCCAATCGATGACCCAACGAACGACACGACAAACGGTGCACCGTTCGACGACGATGTACCATTTGGACCGTTTGGCGCCGCTCACGCGGACGAACATGCACACCAAGATGTCGAATCTGCAGCACCCCGCGGTCAAAATGCGGGACACGAATCCCTTCGCGCTCTTTTCAAACGTTTGGCGCTTGCGATGCATCCTGATCACGCAGCCCATGACCACGATCGCGAACGCCGCACGGAGGCCATGAAACAAGTGACTCGAGCGTACGAACAAGGCGATTTGGCGAGCTTGCTGGAGCTCGAAAAAATGTGGCAACAGGAAGGCACACTTGCAGCCAATGGCGACGATGAAGCGCGATGTCGCGAATTGGAGCGGACCATTGCCGAATTGCGCGCACAGATCACCCACCTCGATCGCGAAATGCGCGAGGCAAGAAAACTCGCCCCTCCCCCGTTCGTTGTCCGAAGGATCGATATGGCGGTCGCGCAGGCGAAGAACGAAGTTGCCGAATTAGAAACCGTCTGTCAATTCGTCGAAAGTTTCCGCGATGGCAAGATCTCGCTGACCGCATTCGTTCGGGGACCGACGATCGAGTTGGAAGTGGAGGAGGTCGACTTGCAAGCACTCGCCATGCATCTATTCGATGAGATGACTGGATTCGGTTCGGAACACCCATCCAGAAGCCGCCGCAAACGACGTTAATCCTGCGCACGAAGCATCTAGAATCGCGTCAACGTGACACTACGACAAACGTTTCGCCGCGAGTAATCTTTTCCAAACTTTTTCCACTGCACCTTCGAGCAGCGTATCCTCCATACGCACAGCGCAATAAGTATGGCTGGGCAAACCCATCAGAGGTTTTCCGACGAGACCCGATGGCAAGCGACAAAAATCGTTTACGATTGCCAAACCCGTTCCGAGTTTGGCAAGGTGAATCGTCAACGGCCATCCCCGCGCTTCGACAGCGATCTCCCACGAAATGCCCGCCTTGGAAAGAGCTTCCTCGAGCACCCGACGTTGCGCCGATCCCGGAGGCGGAACGATGAGCGCCGAGCCTGACAGGTCCGCCAATGTCAATTGGGATTTCTGCGCCAAGGGATGAGATTCGGGCAATACCACCATCTGTCCCACCATCGCCAGCTTTTCCGCAATCATTCGCGCCGGAACTGCTTCGATCGGCAAAACTCCAATATGCGCCGCGCCCGTTCGTAATGCTCCCAGCGTCTCCGACGCATCCCGAACCAAAAGTTCAATGGGCGTACGCGCATCCCGGACCGAACGCTGTACGGCTTCACCAATGAGATACAAATACGCACCCTCCCCCGCGCACACAATCACGCGCGCCCGCGACCGACCCGTGCGTAGCTCCTCCACAATCGCTACTTGCTCGGCCAGGTTTTTCCTGGCAAACGCCGCCATGCGCTCACCCGCTTCGGTCAGAACGAGCCCCCTGCCGACTCGTTTGTAAAGAGGCGTGCCCACCGCATCGGATAATTTTTGGACCTGCGCAAAAAGCGCCGGCTGCGACAAGTGCAGCTTTCGGGCCGCCCGAGTGAAGTTCAAATGCTCGGCAAATGAAGCAAATGCGCGTAACCACGAGGTCTCGAACATGGGTGCACCAACTATCACGAGGGATGATAGTTCATCACATCTTACGAGTTCCGCGTGATGGCAAGAAGTATTATGCTCCGCGCATCATGAACATCGTCGAAAAGAGCAAAACACTTTCTTGGCTGCTGCGTCACGGAGCTCGCGAGGCGGGCGTGTCAATGGATGCAGCGGGATGGGTACCGGTGGGCGAAGTCCTGCGGTACCTACGCATGAGTCGAAGCGATCTCGAAGAGGTCGTCCAGACGAACTCGAAAAACAGATTGGAATTGGTGGGTGAGCGGGTGCGTGCGTGCCAGGGTCATTCCACGCAGAACATGCCCATTACGGTGGAAGCGCTCGAAGCATCTTGGCGTCTTTATGAAGAGGACGGGTCGCTATTTCACGGCACGACGGTGGAGGCGATCGATCCCATCTCGAAAGAGGGATTGGTTCCGCAAAAAAGGACGCATGTGCATTTGGCGCCGAGCTTGGACAGCAAAGTCGGCAAGAGGTCGGCGACGCCGGTCGTTTTGGAGGTTTCCTGCGCGCGATTACGCGCGGCGGGGGAAAAAATCTACGAGGCGCAAAACGGCGTCGTGCTCGTACGTCACGTTCCGGTTTCGTGCATGGTTGGTTTGGTATGTACGACCAAAGCGGCGCAGAAGAAGGAGCATGAGGTCAAGGCCAAATTGGGCTGGGTGTGAGAGCCACCCCCGAACTCCCATCACGCTTTCCTGGACAAGCACCAGCGTTCGCGGTAAAACCTCGGCCGCGTGATTCGACAGCTCTCCTTGTTCGGTGACGACTCCGAAGACAAACCGGTCGATGTCGTCGTAGCTCCGCAGTTGGACCTCTTCAACCAACGCGTCGTGGGATTGGGCCAAGTTTCGGAACTTCTCCGTTGCGGAGAGCTCGCCGAGGCACACCGAGCATTGAAGGTTTTGCAAAGCAAACTACCTCGCGATCCCATCGTCGCCGAACACGCTCGAATCATCAGCGATTTGCGTCATCGTCACGGAGCGCTCATGGCGCTATCGCCCAAGGACCGCGCCCCGGCAATGCTCCGTTTGGCCCGTGAATTTTTGAATGCAACTGGCAACATTCATGAATTTGCCCAAGCACTCGGACGACGGGCCACTCACGAATGGTGCATCACCTGCGGCGACGACAAACTGCTCGACGGCCGACTGCCGGGAGAGTGGTTTGTCTCGGGTGGTGCACTCGAGGATGCCGTACATTCGTTCGAACGCGCCGCGGTCGTGCGATACGACGCGCGTCTTGCATTTCACTGGGCAGATGCACTTACCGCAATGGGAAGAACAGCGGAGGCCCGTTGTCGGTATCGCGATGCTTTTCTTCGCGATCCATTCCACGACGCTGCCCAAAACCTCCGTGACGATGTGGTGCGGTCGTTGCCGGAAATCGCCCGATACGAAATTGGTATCGAAGAAGAACCTCTGGCATGGGCCGCGCCGGTGGGTATGGTCGTGGGCGTACTTCCACGACCAACCGACGCAACGCTCGAGTATGAAGGTGCCGAATGTACATGCACATCGACGCAACGCGAAGCTTTGCAACGTGCACGAAAATTCGCCGTTTTATTAATGAAAATCTCCCAATCGAACGCGCGCAAGGATGCGGATTTACAAATCGAATTGCGCCGAGAGATGAAAAATTCGTGTCCAGAATTATTTCAAGTCCTTTTACGACGAAGAACATGAACAAAAAGCAAAACGGGGAGCCATTTCCAGGACTCCCCGTTCGTTACGCCAGCCAAAGAATCAAACGGCTTCGGCGCTGCGATAAGGGTGGGCATCGGATACCGTTTGCCCATTCTTGCGTTGCGGAATCAAACCGGCACCTCGCGTCGCCACCAAACTACCAATCGAGACGAGCATCAAAACGAGTTTGGCAATGTCGTCCACGACCGGAAGCATCATCGTGACGGCAAAGAGCGAGCAACCAAGCGCCAAATGCGCATATTCGTTTTTCGTTTTATGACCAATCAACGCTCGGCCAACGACCTCGAGTACCGACGTCATCGCCGCAAACGTTCCTAGAATCGCGAGCAACAAACCAATTGCGGCAAACGGAATGCCGATCAGGGTCACGCAAAGCGCGCCCAGCGTCAGAAGGCCACCAAAGAATCCCGCGATTCCCAGGGCAAACATACGCATCGGACGAGCCGCAAATTCGACTTTGATTATCTCCGACCGCCTCGTGAATAATGCAATGAGCACGGCACCCAGCGCAAACATGAATGCGCCCGCCGTCGTGCATTCTCCAATTTCCCGGACCATACGGGCGCCAAGCGAACCTTGGGTTTCCTCTTCATCAATTCGCGTCGACACGTTCCCCTCCACGCGAGCGCCCTCTTGACGCTGCATATGCCCACCCACGATTTGCGTGTCGCCATCAATGCGCGCGCCATTTTTCACCTCGACCGATCCCCCCATGACCTGAATGTCGCCCATCACCCGCGATCCGGGCTCGAGATCGACAGTTCCCCCAACTGTATCCACATCTCCAGTCACCGTCCCCTTGATGACCAAAGATCCCCCGACGAGCTGCACGTTGCGCACCACTTCGTCTTTTTCAATCACGAGGTTTTGCCCGACAACCTCGCGATCTTTCCCCTCACCCTTTTGCGGACCTTTTTCATCGTCGGACTTGAGTGAAATCTGCACTTTGACGTCGGGTTTTACCTCGATGGCTGGTGGTGGTGGCACTGCGGGCACAGGCGGAATCGCCGGAATCGCCGGAATCGCCGCGACTTCGGGAGCCGCCTTGGGATTCGGATTCCTCGATATCGAAATCAGCGTACCATCACGTTGGGCAATCCAATCACCCTCGGAAAGCAATACCCCCAAAACCTTCTCGGCCGATTGATCCTTGACGTGTAACGTCGTTTTTTCGTCGCCCATTCCCTTGATGACAATGCTCCAGCCGGCTTCTTCGGCGAGCTTTTCGAGCGCATCTTCTTGGTCGATATCATCCAAGTTCAAACTGACTTTCTTGTCTTCCGCGGGCCATTCTCCCTTTTTCTCGATCGTTGCCCCCGCAGTCGCGGTAATGGCCAAAACGGCGAAAAGACTCACAAGCGCAGTCAACCCTGACGAACTTTTTCGGACCAACATGTCACACGCTCCCTTCCTCGACCAAGTCATTCACGAGTCCCCGACGCGCTGTGCGCGATACCAGGAGACCCAATAAAAGTAACGTCATCGCCGATGCCCATAACAGCACCGTAAACGACTCGCTCTTCGCAACCAGCACCACGCCGCGCGCGAGCATTACAATCGATCGACCAAAGATTTCGGTAAATTCAGCAATGCGCCCGGGACCTCGACTGACAATCGCCGGGAGGGCGCCCATCGCCGCAAGAAATAATGCCCCCAAAAACGCCGACTTGGGCAATTTCGCCAATCCGTCGAAATCTGCCTCACGCGCCGCATGCGGCGGCAAAACCGCAGGGACTTCAGCAGCCCGCGACACTTCGGCCAAAAGTTCACCCGCGTGCATCGAAAGCAATGCTTCCGCGCCAAACCGCGTGGTGCAATCATCGCAATGTTCAAGGTGGCTATGAGCTTCGAGAGGGACGATGTCTGCTTCTCCATCCGCGATGCTCGCGAGGGCAATTTCCGAAAGATGTCCGTCTGGTTGCCACACGAGGTCGGAGGGGAGTTTGTCCAAGTCATCCATCGTCGCCATCCGAAGCTCCTCTTCATCCACCTAGGTTCGGCATTTGGGGCTTCGGGTCGCCTTTGGCGCCCTTCGCCCCAAGCCCCAGTTTCATTCACCAACCGATTCCGCGAGCAGTCGACGACCGCGCGCGAGCCACGTCGCAACGGTTCCGAGGGGAACGCCAAGACGTTTTGCAATATCGTGATAACCCACGCCATCGACGTGAAACATCACGAGCGCCCGGCGCTGTTCGTCCGGGAACGTAGACAATGCTTTTTCGAGCCGCAGGGCGCGTTGAGCACTTGCCGTTCGTTCTTCCGGACCAGGCGTCGGATCAGGGACCCAATCGAGCCACGTCGGAGCCGATTCCTCAGCCGGCGTGGCAACCTGCGCTTCATACCGCCGCGCACGCTTGCGACCCCGGAGCGCATCAAGCGCCACGTGGCGCGCAATGCCAATGACCCAAGGCCGAAGCGGTTCTCCTTCGCGAAGACGATTATGTCCCGCGAATGCACGCGAAAGCGCTTCATGCGTGCAATCCTCGACGTCAGGATGATCCCGACGCTCACCAAGGACACACGCCACCACCGCCACGACAACCTGTCGCAGCGCCGCTGTTTCCTCCGGCGAAATCGGTACCACTGAAGGCGCCTCCTTCGGACCAGGGACGTTGGGGGTCATGGGCGTGAACTGCATCCTCGCGCCACAGTTCGACCGAGGGACGATAAAAATTTCAAAAGATGAAGTTTTTTTCTGAAGTACGACAGCTCACGGCGTTACGCCAGGCGCCACAGCTGGCGGCGCGCCATCCATCGCACAACGAAAACCAATCGTCACATGCGCTGTCGTGGGAACAACACCCATTCGAAACGTCGCACTCACATGCGAAGCCGGTTCCAAAAAGCTCCCACCCCGGACAACTCGCAACGTTGCCCCAGACACACCCTTCGGATCCATCCCCCCAACAGGTGGCGTTGCATATCCATCCGCCGTCCATTCCGCCACATTGCCACCCATATCGTAAATACCATCGGGCGTGCGATCCTTCGGACGCAATTGCACCGCACACGTCGTCACCCCCTCCGCCGGATCCAAACACTTGCCATTCCGATCATAACACGAACGATTGCATCCCGGCGCTTCATTGCCCCAAGGATACGATCGTCCAGACGCACCTCGAGCCGCCAATTCCCATTCCGCCTCCGTGGGCAAACGACGTCCTCGAAACGCACAATATGCTTCCGCCGCGGCAAACGTCACGCAATTCATCGGATGATCTTCCGCACCGCGAAGCTCGTTGCATTTCGGCGTCCATGCTTGGGCATAGGCTTTGGGATCAACCGGCCCGTCATCGTCCGGCGTTGCGTCACCATTGCCCGGGCCAGTCGCCGCAGCAATGAGGTTCTTGATGAAAGCCTCGCTCTCCGCTGGCAAAACAACGGCGTTCGCCGGAGGACACGACGTGCATTGACGATATTGCGCCACGGTGACTTCCGTCGGATCGATAAAAAACGGGCGTGAAATCGTGACGTCGCGCGCCGTAGGACCGTCTCCGAGTTTTGCGCTTCCCGCCGCAATGAGCTTCATATCCGCAGGCGCCGCGAAAATCGGCGCTGATGCCGAAGGCGCCGCACTGGCGCTCGGCGCCGCACTCACCAATTCACTCGCCACGGGCGCCGCTGTAGCGCTCGGCATCACTTTGGTTTTTCCTGATGGAACGATCGTGGCCAATGGCTTGGGCGCTGGTTTGTCAGGGGATGCGCCCATCGTG
>DAOMZH010000456.1:0-8441 GCA_035437985.1 Polyangium sp. (in: bacteria)
CTGGCAGAACTCGAACGTAAACATCCCGTGACTTGACGCGCATTCGTTCCCATTCTGCAAAAGCCCGACCATGTCCCAAGCCCTCCCGCATGAGCCAGCATACGAGCGCGGCATGAGCGAGCCCAATGTTATGATCCACGATGCCGATTTCGTCCCGCCGAACAAGGGCTGGGTGAAATTATGAGCAACGTGCGTTCTACCTTTATCCTGACCTGCGTGGCCATGATCGCCATTGCATGTAGCCAATGCTCGTCGCCGGACACCCATTCACGTTCGAGCGAACCGACGTCACAGTCCGAAAAAAACGACGCTGGTCCAGATGCCGAGCCGTGGAGTGATTCTTCGTTCGCCGACGTTTTGGGCGATGATGTCGCCGACCTGCCCATTGTCGAATGGTTTCCTATTCCGGGCCTCGAAATGTGCGATGGGCACAGCCTCGGTTTTGGCGCTACCTGGCCAACGCGAATATGGACGTCTTGTGGACCAGGGTGTCTCACGGCGCCAGCCGTCCATCTGCCTGACGCCATCCTTGCGGGCGTGTCTGATTCCGGTGCAGCAACCATTCGAGGAGAAACCTATGTGCGGACCACAATGTACACGTCGACGTCCGCATACCACGAGTTGCGTCGAATGTCGGACGATGCCGTCCTTTACGTTCTGCGTTTTACGAAGGACTGTCTTGTTGCGGGGGCAAGAGGGTAGCCCATTCATGTTCGAATTGTTCGAAAAGGGCCAAGTGGAAGACGGCACCATCGAGCATTCGATCGGAACGTTTCATCTTGACGATATGAAGCTCCACCTGCATCCAGGGCTTGTATCGCTACACCCCAATTCCGGCGGATTCTTGGTCTGGAACGATGCCTGGGGGGTCCTAAACGGCAGCAAGGTCGATGTCGCCATGAATCCATGGCAATCCGCATTGACAACTGTCTACCAAGGCGGATTCCCCGACTTTCCTTATGCTCATGAAAACATGCTCGCCTGGGTGGACTTGGGCTACTGGCCCAGTCCTATTCGTCGATACACGGTCAAGGACGGTGTCAAAACCTTGGTTCAAGGCAACAACTGGGGTGCCGTTGGCCTAGGGATTGGAGATGAACGAATCGCATGGATAAAGGTAACGGGATTCGAAGCTTCGTTGGGCATTTATGAAAGCGCCAGGATGGCCTGGACCCCGCGCACGGACGACCCGGCCAACGTACAAATCATCGATGGGCCATCGTTGACCGACAAATTCACGGGCCGCCCGCAGATAGGAACGGTAGGGGACTACATTGTCGTGACGATTAGCGGCCATGGCGGCACAGGCTTACCTTCGGCCACGTACGTATTGCAAGTTTCCACGGGCAAACTTTGGTACATCGAAGCCCCGAAGAATACATACGTGACCCTTGCGGCACTCGGGACAAAGGAAATCCTGGTCATGACGACGTCGTTCAAGATAAACCCCAATTTCTTCGAGAACTACATTCGTTACGACCTCTCGAAACTCGATCAATTGGGGCAGCTCGTGGCTCCGTGAATCCTTGCGGCCGCCGCCGCTTGGGAACCCGCCCATTGCGATCAGGATCCTTACGCAACCCATACCGAGGTCCAAACCTCTCCCGCCCATCAATGTGCAACCGTTGGGGTCCGACAAACGCATGACGCCCGGTTCTGCCACGTCCCGGATCGCCCGAAAAAACGGCTTCCACGCATGCGCCGCCGAATTGAGTTGCAATCGTATGGGCCGGACGAAGACGAATGACGTGGAAACAGGCACGTACGACGCGCTGGATCGCCTCGTGACGTACGCGGGCCGCGCGTATACGTACACACTTGCGGGCTCGCTGGCGAGCGTGACGGATAGCGTGGGGACGACGACGTATACCTACGACGCGCTCGGTGGATTGCGACGGGTCGTCAAGCCAAACGGGGACGATGTCCAATACGTCATGGATGGCGCCGGGGGTTGCGAGTTTGTATGCGTATGTCGGGAATGATGCGGTCAATTACCAGGATCCAGCATGGACTCTGGATACTGCACGCAGTCGGCGCAGCTGTTGGGGCTGGCGCACAAGCATCTATGAACTACAATGCGTGGCGCTGCGGACGCATCGATTTGGGCCAGTATGCAGCTTCAATCGTTTGGGGAGGAGTTGCAGGGGCGGCTGCGACTTTGCCAACGAGCCTCCTAGAGTGGTTGGCACCCTAAAAGTTGCAAAAATTGACTTAACTCGCTCGCTTCCCGTTGGCGCCCCGACGACTTCCCCACAAAAACGCCAATCCTGACGAGAATCGACTTGTCTTTCGGTCCCTGAACCGGTGTAAGCTCCACTGACCGCCTCACGTTGTTTGGTGGCATCTCGGGAGATCTGCATGGCTCTTTTGCGTCGGAACCTCAGGACACGCTCCAGCGTGCTTGTGTCGTTGCTGTCCTTGTTTGTCGTGGCGTGTGGTGGTGCCGCACCAGCATATGCCCCGCCGCCATCGCAACCTTATTATGGCGGCGGTGCGCAACCTCAGGCCATGGCCGAGAGTGCTGGCGAGGCTATGCCGGGGGCGGACATGCCTTCCCCAGCTTCTGCATCTCCTACTTCGGTTGACTCGGAAGAATCCTATCGCGGTGACAGTGATGAGTCGGGTTTTTTTGCTGGTGGGGCAAAAGGAGCTCCGGCGCCGGCGGCGAAAGCACCTGCTGCGCCCGTGGCTGCGGCTGCGCGAGCGCCCATAGGTGCGCCACCTGTACCGGCCAAACCTACGCATCCTCCTGTGCAACAGAAGCCTGGCACCAAAACAGACGGGCCTTCCGATCAAGCCCAGGCCAAACCAGTCGCTCCACTTCTCATTTATACCGGTAATGTCGGCATGGAGGTCTCTGAGCCGGCGGTGGTTCCAACGACAATCGACAAGGTCATTGACTTGGCGGAATCTTTTGGCGGTTACCTTGCGGCGCGCACGGATTCGAGCGTCGTTGTGCGCGTGCCCTCGGCGCATTTTCGCGATACGATGACGGCTCTCGAAAAACTGGGAGAAGTCAAGCGGCGTAGCGTTAATGCAGAAGACGTATCCGAGCAATATCACGATCTCGAGGTACGTCTGGCCAACCTCAAAACCGTCCAAAAGCGCCTTCAGGACTTCTTGGCTCGCGCGGCGAATGTGAATGAAGCTTTGCAAGTCGAGCATGAGCTCGAGCGGGTTGGGCAAGAGATCGATAGGATCGAGGGGCGAATGCGGTTTTTGCGGGCTCGTGCGACGTTTTCGACGATTACCGTGGATCTTACGGCCAAACCCAAGCAGCAGGCCGTGATTGCGCAGGGGCCTCCACCGCCGCCTCCACCACGCACGGCAGACTTGCCGATTGATTGGCTCTCGAGGATTGGTCTCGAAACCCTACTCACGCTTCGTTGATCAACGGAGGCGAATTCATGAAACGCATGTTTTCCAAGATTCTCGTCTGCCTCGCCTCCTCGGTATTCGCGCTGGGCTGCGGCCACGGGTTTGGCATGAAAACCCCGGATGGCTTCGTCGAGCTCGAAGATCAAAAAGAATACGAATATCGAGCTACGACGGCGCAGGGTATCGTCCTCGGCGTTCGCGTCGAACCCAACCGACCCAAGGGCAATTTGGCATTTTGGAGCGATGCCATTGACCTCAAGCTGCGAAATATCGGGTATACTGCGGTCGAAGCGGCGGACATCAAGACCAAGAGCGGCGCCAAGGGCAAACAATTGCGCTATACTCGCAATCTTTACGAACGTCCGCACATCTTTTGGTTTACGGTATTCGTCACCGAAGGGGACGTTTTCGTCATTGAAACAGGCGGGGACGAACGCGACTTCGCCAAAGTGAAAGACGAAATCGTCAAATCCATTGAAGGATTCGTCCCCGGCTGACCTGCACCCTACTTCTTTTTCGCCCGGCGCAAGTGATCCAGGCTGGCAAGCTGCAATAGTCCCGTTCGCGGACAAACGTAAAATCCGCGCCAGCGATAATTCGACAACGGAGAGAAATCCTCCCGCTTCGAACCCCGTGCTTCGGGATAATGCGGAATCCCGTCAATGAAGATCGGGTTTAGCTCAACAAATTGTTGCACATGATCGAACACGTGCTTTTGAACGGTACTCTTGGGCGACAAGAATTCCCGTAATTCCGACCAGACTGCATCCCAGGGCCGTCCAACGCGACGCTCCAAGAATCGCCGCAATGGCGCCAAGTTTTCATTGAGCGATTTCGTTTGTCCCCGATACCACATCGGCTCTTTTTCGGGCAGCGCTTCGGGATTGTTGCGACGCATCGTTCGATAACGCCCCTTTCGCCCACAACGCCAGCCGTACCGCGGACGCTCGATGATGATCTCGAACATGTCTTTGCGCATGAATCTTTCCTCTGCGACCAATTGTCGCGTAAAGACAAGCAGATAGAATCGTTATTGAAAAGCAATTAACCCATATCCGCCAAGTCGCTCCCCAATTGATCCCTTCTCAGAGCGTGTTTATCAGGCGTTGCGAGCGAATCGGGGCTAGGGAGGCCGACGGAAGCGTACTTTAGTACGCTGAGTAAGGCCGACCGACGCACCGATTTGCGCAGCAGCCTGATAAACACGCTCTCAGTTTCCGTCCCTTACCCGCAAACAGAGCGCCCCGCGCGACGATAACGTATAGGTACGTACCGGAAAACCGCGTTCGAGCCGCGAATGTGTCGACCATTTTTGCGTTTCCTGACGCTCCAAACGCCGCTCTTCCTTATCCCGCAAAAGCGCCGATAACCGCGCCAATGCCCGCCGCATATTCGCTTTTTGCGAACGTTCGTCGGCAGCCCGGACCACGAGTCCCGTTGGCACATGGCGAATCCGAACAGCCGTCGACGTCTTATTTACGTTTTGTCCCCCCGGACCACTTGCACGCATGGCCGAAATCTCGATTTCCCGAGGGTCGATAACCAAATCTACATCATTGGCTAGCGGCGGAGCATCGTGGCACGAAACGGAAGCATACCATCGCTTGCGCGAATCTTTGCCTCTATTTTCGCTCCGCGCCACGAGCGCGTGCGTACCGAATTCGTTGTTCAGGACGAACGAATCCCCGAAAACGAACAAATCTACCGATCCTGGCGCATGTTCGTCCCCGTGCACGACGACTTCCTCAATCAGAAGCCCCGCTTCCTCACAAACGGATTCGATCCGTTCCGCCAAACGGGCCACGAATTGTCGCACTTCGACAGGACCATATCCCGAAGAAATGACGATGACATGTCGTTTCATGGTTTTACCCGAACGCTCATTGCTTGATAGTCACCACCGGCATGAGCGACGCAACCGGTGCCGCAACCCCTTCTTCTACCAAACTCGCCACGACAGGTTCGATATCCTTGTACGCGTCGGGATGCTCTTCATAAAGCAAATCGACGTCATCGCAAACGATTCGACCTCCGTGTGCCGTACGCGAAAGTTCCGCCCGACGATATCGCGAGGCGAGCTTTTTTCGAGCATCGCTACGATTCATCCGCCGTCCCGCTCCATGAGCAACCGACGAAAGCGCTCCCTCGTGCCCTGCACCCAAAAGCACCCACGACGGGGCTCCTCGACTCCCGAGCACCACCGTTGCTTCTCCATTTGCCGCCGGAGCTGCGCCTTTTCGATGCACGAATGCATTTACGTCGCCAACCGTTTCCCGGCGAATCGTATTGTGCACAATTTCAATGCTGCCCCGAATCTTGTCCGGACGCAATGCACCCATTGCTTTCAATAAACGACACGCAACCAAGAATCGATTCGCTTGGGCAAACCGCACGGCACCAGCCAAGTCTCCAAGGTACACGTCAATAGCGCCCCCAGTGAGAAATGTCTCGCCATATCGACGCCCAATTTGCGCCCCGAGCCCCCGCGAGCCCGTATGCACCAGCGCAATCAGCGACCCTTTTTCCAGACCCATTGCATCCGCCACCGTTTCATCGCTCACCGCATTCACCCGCGTGACCTCGGCAAAATGATTGCCTCCGCCCACGCTTCCCAATGCCCGACCATGCGATGGATCCCGATACGGAAATGAATCTCCACTCGGTCCCAAATCAATATCCGTCTGAATCTCCGCAAGCGCGGCAATCTCATCCGGCATATTGGTCACCTGCGACAAACCTTTCGGGCCGTGACTCCAAACGGCGTCGAAAACTTCGAGGGAATCACAATCCTCGAGTAAATCGACATCCATTGCCTCACGAATGCGTCGCTCGAGTTTGTCCGGTGCCATTCCCGAAGCTGTCGTCGACATTAACAATACGCCACAACCAGCGTCACCTCCCACGAGATACGGCAAAATGCGCTCCTGGAACGCAAATACCGCCCCAATCGGTCCCTTACCCGCATGCAAATCCGGCATACCTGCTGCGCGCACGCAGCCTTCGAGTTCTGCAACGCGAACGAATTGCTCGACCGCATTGGTCTCCATCCACACGTCGTCGCGGGCAATCAATCGCGCGTGCGATGGTAACGAAGCTCGAGGAATCAATGAAGTGCCCATGATCTTTTCTCTTGGTAACACAGCGCGATGCTGTGATGCCCCCTCATGATGCTCGATCTGTGCCAACTCTAAATCCAGCCGATTTCAACGGTCACGTCTCCTCAAATGATGCATCGTGCACCATTTATCTGGTGGACTTTGCATCAGCGATGGTGCATGGTGCACCGGTGTCGTCACGTCGCGCCTTGTTGACCTGGTCGGATGCCGGCGTCGTAGGCCCATCGCCGTCCCATCAATCTCCTCGCCCAACGTCCGATCGCGGGCCGATCATGCGCCTCATAGAACACGGCGACACTTCCTACGACATTGCCTGGGTCCTCTCCATTCCTGCCGGAGAAGTCCCGGCAGGTTCTTTGTGCCAAACTCTGCGCAACCACGTGGAGCATGTGGAACTCACCATCGCGGATACAGACGATCCTAGCGACTACGCTCGTCTTTTTCGACTTCTCGGTCCCCTCGTTTCGCGGGCCAAGACGGATCTCCTGGCTGCCGGTTTCGAAATTGACATTTTGCTTTTGGCAGGCACACCCCAAGCGCAAACCTTATGGGTCATTTTGGTCCAAGCCGGCCTTTTGCCCGCCAGAATGTTGCAAGTCATTCCTCCCGCGTTTGTCCCTGTGCCCCATCCCAAAGCCGTGCGCGAAGTTCGCCTCGATATCGAAGGCTTTCCGGAAATTCGCGCCATGCGCGACGAACTCGAACGCTTACGCGCCGTTACAGCAGCTCCCAAATCGGCATTGCTCGGGGAAAGCTCCGCGCTTGTGGATTTGCGCTCCAAGGTCGCTCGAATTGCGGCGAGCGACACGTCCGTCCTCATCTTGGGTGAAACAGGTACTGGCAAAGAATTGGCAGCACGAGAAATTCACGGTCGGTCCGCTCGATCCAAAGGTCCCTTCATCGCCGAAAATTGTTCCGTATTCGCGGAAGGCGTATTGTCGAGCGAATTATTCGGTCACGAAGCTGGAGCATTCACCGGCGCCCTCAAAAGACGGCGCGGCCTTTTCGAGCAAGCCCATGGAGGAACGCTTTTCTTGGACGAAATTGGCGAATTGTCCCCCCGCGTGCAAGCGGCCTTATTACGCGTCTTGCAAGAAGGAACCTTACGCCGCGTTGGCGCTGAAACTTCCGTCGAGGTGGATGTCCGCATCGTTGCGGCCACGCATCGAGATTTGCAAGCAATGGTTCGTCGAAGCGAATTTCGGGAAGATCTTTTTTATCGGCTTCGGGGAGCGACCATTGAAATGCCTCCTCTTCGAGCCCGCCCGGGAGACGTCGAATTACTGGTCGAAAGTTTCCTCTCCGAGCAACGAGGCAAAAAAGGTGGACGCCGATTACGGGTAACCCGCGAAGCCATGCGCGTCCTCACCCAATATGCGTGGCCGGGCAATGTGCGCGAGTTGCGGGCGGAAGTGCTCCGTTGGGGCATTTTTTGCGACGAAGTCGTCCACGTGAGTGACCTCGCGGTCGAGATTCGTCATGGTCCCAATCCCACAACCAATGGTTCTATCGGACAATCCAAAAACACATTTGCTGAACTCCCGACTTTGCGCGAATGTGTCGAAGCGGCAGAACGCGATGCTCTCACCAAAACGCTCGCCGCGGAGAAAAACAACCTCAGCCGCACGGCCAAAGTGCTCGGCATCGATCGGAATACGCTCAAAAGAAAAATGAGTGCATTGGGAATGCGCGACGAAGAAGACGAAAGCGGCGGGCGAATCCGCTGACAGTTTTCCCTCAGCCGCAAGAATAACTTGCTCGTCACACCCCGTTGCGCCAAGATGCGCCCCCTCAGTTTCCGAATTCGTTGATCCCAGGATGTTCGTCGTGAAAACCCTTATCCCCGCTATCATTCCCCTGCTGACCGTGTTGATTTTCGGCTGCAACAAAAGCAATGACGACGAGCATTCTCCTGTCGCGGCGCAAGCCGAGGCCGAAACACTCTTT
>DAOMZH010000457.1:0-8438 GCA_035437985.1 Polyangium sp. (in: bacteria)
CCCTCTCGAGGAACTTTTTCAAGCTCTTTGAGGGGGCTGTGGTTTGTCCATCACGCAGCGTGCTCAAATCGGCCGGGGGAAGCATCGTTTTTCTTGGCGGTGCTCAGCATGATTCTTTACGTTTTGCCGTATTCCTTGGCCAAGGCTCGACGTCGTTCTTCCAGCCAAACACGCGCCTCGGCTTCACTACCAAAAAATTCGAACGGATTGTCTTTCGCACGATACACGAGTCAGGCTGCTCGATCCATGAGGTTACCCAAAACCTTCAAATGAAAACTCGCTCCAATCACGGCGGCACCGCGAATATTTGCATTTTCACGCGAGCTCGTGGCGAGCCTACGGGCTTCGGCGGTCAGGCCGATGAGCTGGCCTACATCGATCAAGGCCACGTGATACTCCCGAAGTCCAATGCGCCGAATCGATTCTGCAACAGCTTGTTCGACATGCGCAGCCGTAACCTGGCCCTTGTATCGAAGCAGCAACAAATCCGGCTCCTCCCACCCCACGTCAATTCCGCTTGGCGCAGCTTCGTTGCTCATTTGCATCATTCCTTGATCGCTTCTGAGATGAACGAACTCTCTACCATCCTATCGCAGGCTTGGGAAAAAAACACGCAACCACGTTGATGGTCGCCATGTTTTTCTACTCACCACCGAAGGGTGTAGGCCGGTCAGCAGTAAATGTATAACAATCTTGGCTGGTTACGGGAACAATTGTGCCCCATGGCACATGGCGACCGCCAACCACGGTGCGGTTTCCGGTGCGGTTTCCGGTTAGCTAGATTGGTACTTCCGGGAGGGATCCGATGCCTAGCGTCTTCCGATCCGATTCCGACAGGTTTCGGCACCAACCGAACAAACTTTGATAGAGGTGCGTGCGGCCCGTGTTGGGGTAGAGGATGTTGTGACGATGGTAACGGTTGAATGCCAGCAAGGCACAAGCGTAGTCAAAGCAGATTCCTAAATAGCGTCGTTCCTCGGATTGCAACGGTCGATGTTTCTCGTAGCCCGCAAGCAGGTGAATTCCCGCGGCGAGGTCGACGAGGCCCACTCCGAGAATCGTGATGGCCAGATCGTACACGAAAAACTCATGGGCATAAGTCTCCCAGTCGAGAAGCACAACATCGTCGACTCCTTGGACCACGACATTGTCTGGAAACAGATCGCCGTGCGTGAATCCACGTGGAAGATCGAGCTGATCTACCGCTGCCAAAGCCGACTCTTGCTGCGCAATCCAGGCAATCAAGTCTTCGTCGTCGCACTCGCCAAGCCGTTTGCGCCAATCGTTGGGCAGACGACGCACGTCATCTCCGTATCTGACCCCATCAACGTTTCGGTGCACCTGCGCCAAACTCGCACCGATGGCGTGGCAATGCAGGGGATTTCGAGCATCGGCTTCTTGGCCGCGGACGAATGGCCGCACCACAATCGGTTGCCCACGCGGAGCCATTGCTATTTGTGCCCCGTTGAGCATGGGCCAAATGGGGGGCGTCGAGACGCCGAGGGACAGGAGTCGATTCGTCAATTCTACGAGTCGTTTTGCCGAGTCTTCATCGTGGTTGTCAAGTACCGTCAGAACGACTGGATCGCGTTGCGTTTCTACCAAGTACGATAGGTTGGCGACGCCGGATTTCAGGCGTTGGGGCGGAGACGCGACGCAGAGGGCATAATTCGATAGCGCATGTCGAATTTCATCGAGGCTCAACTCGGACGTAGGTCTGGTCATACGGTGGACCTCTCGTAAGATCTACCTTATACCTTCACCGCGACGTTTTGGGAGACTTTCAAGCACTTTTTGCGCCGTGGGGTTTCATGCTTCTTCGCCCGTGACGCCCCCGCAACGACTGCTTGCTCGACCATGAACCCGTCTCGCCATTGCCTACACGGCACCGGGCACTTCGCGACGTTTCGCTTAGACAAACAGCCCCGAATTTGCGGGGCGCCTTATTGAGCAATCGGCAGACGACCTTGCACAAGGCCCGCGCCGATTAAAGCGCCGTCACCGACACCACGGAAAGAACCGCAAACTGGCCATTGTACGGTTGTGGCGGATCCGTAATGCCCTGGAGCTTGATCGGCATGTCGTTCATATCGACGCCCTCCCACTGGACGCCATCCTGCCCACTCGCCTCGAATGTCACCACCGCGCCGCCCTCGACCTCGAAGCTCGCCGTGAAGTCATGAACCGTCGAATAGTTTTGCGCGGTTGAACCGTGGTTGATGAAGTAATGGGCAGGCGGTGAACTGATTGATAACTTATAGTAGTTGTTCCCCCCGTCGCCCGGCGCACCGCCAACATACCACGGCCCGGATCCCGAGCCTTGGGTGTACATCATGCGCTCCATCACGCCTCGGATACGCACCTCGACCCTCCAGCGCTGCCCTGAATCACCGCCGATCTGCACCTCATGCGTATCCACCCCGCTCGCGCACCGACACGCACTCATATTCGGATCGCCATTCGTACCCGGCGTACACGGCAATCGCCATTGCGCGCCGTCGAGCACGAGCGGCTCTCCGGAAGACGTCGACGATGAACTCGATGACGATGTCGACGATGAACTCGATGACGACGTCGACGATGAACTCGACGATGAACCAGACGAAGTCGTCGACTCGTCTACTGCTACTTCTTCGATCGTTGGAGCAACATAGGCACATGCCGACGTGACAAGGGCACCAAGAATCAGTGGTAAATAGCAACGCATGTTTACGAAGCTATACGGGTGCCCGGGGAAAAGAAACGCGGAATTTCGCTTTTGCCGCGCCTACATCGCACATCACAAGGGTTCGTGTTTTCACCCACATCCAATGCTGTTTCGACGTGACGGATCTTTGGAAACGGGAGCGAGAGTCACGTAGGAGAATCAAGCTCGTTCCAATGCCCGATGGCCATCGAAAACGGTCAGGCGCAAGGACTTGGCCCGCGGATCGGGGTTGAATTGAAAAAGCTGCGCAAAGGGACGATTGTCTGTCGGCGCAATGGGCCGCGCGGAGACATGCGAGTCCCACCCCTCGGAAATGGGTGCTCCTTGGCTATTGACCAACCGACCTCCCCAGAATCGCGCGACATCACCATTGAATCGCAATTCGTGAGGACCCAATACGATCGGCTCGACACGCAGGCGGCGGAAAATATTGTATCGCGATAGTTCGAAGGTAATTCGATCGAAGGGCAATGGCAGAAACACGACCTCGGTCGCCGTCCGGCACAACACTTGATAATCGATCACGATTTGTCCGGGGTCGACCATGTATCCGTCGATGAAACCGCCCCATGTGGGATAATTACCGGATCCAATTCCGGTTGAAAACGCCGTCACCACCTGTTCACGCGCGTAACGAAACACGTCGATACCGGGTGCTATCTTCACTTTCTCGACCTCGTCGCCAGCCACGACGTTCGGACCCGCGCCACGCGCGCCAAAACGCGAAAAACCCGAATCCACCGTGTGCGTCGCATACTCGTGCATGGCGGTGGGTTTGTCGCGATGTGCATCTTCGAGAGCATACCAGCCCCGAATCGGTTTGTCGGAGATTCGCACTCGCGCCGCGGCGACTCGAACCTTGCCATCTGCTCCCGTGGCGAGGCATAGGTCGATGGGGTAACGTCCGGCCGGCACTTCGACATCCAGCGTATGGCCCGGGGGCGGATCTTCTCGTTCGCTGCGCGGGTCGTACACTTCAATGAGGGCTTTTTCCGGAACGTTCAATACGCCGATCACCACCACGCGCGTCGTGATGGTCTTGCCTTTTTGGTCCAAAAATGAGCCACCCTTGAAAGCATGCTCGAAATCCGTACGGTCGATGATCTCTCGGTAGTCATCATCGAGTTCATTGTCATTCTCGCCACGGTTGTGTTGCATCGTGATCCCTGGGGTCGAATCGCTGGTTCCCATCATGGTCTCCGCACCGGCAGGAGCCATAATGGGTTTGGAACGACGCTTCAACGGAAATCGTATGCACTCCAGACGTGTTTCGCGAGGTCGGGGTGGCGCATACTTGTTCGTTGTCTCGAGACATGAGGCTGCCTCGTTGCCAACCGGCGGACCCGTTGGGGCCCCTCCTGCCAATCCTTCTGGTGGCGTTTTCATGGATGGAATCGAAGTCCATAGAGTGCGGACAATACTTCGTCTCGACTCCGGGTTTGTCTAGGTAGTCGGCGTGCTTGGCGGCGTCCACCTAGATGCTTTGCGCTCGATCGCCGCAAGCTCCTGGTCCGATTGCCGCATCGGATCCTGCCACCACGCATCGAATCCCGTCGTACCATACGAGCTGCCTTGATTCAGCCCTTCGAGCCATTTGGGATCCGTTACTCGCGCGCGAAAGATGAATTGGTGCAGAGGATATTCGGCCTCGTTCCCCAATTCGAAGCGGCCATGTTGCCACGCTTCAACGTCGGCGATGATCCCGATGCGTTTGATGAGTTTCGCGCTGGAAATGAACTTGTGCACATGTTCGGCGTGAAGTGATTCCTTCCAAATCGGCGGTGTTTCTTCCCCGGTTATCCGCTGCAACTCGAGCTGCAACGGTGTACCTTTGCCCGCCGAAGCGTAGGGCATTCCGTCGAGGATGATCATCAGCGCGAATGATCGAGTGAACGCGCAATCATTGAGCCCTGCCGCGGTGCCCGTATGACAATGGAATTGCACCTCGGCGCCGTCGATTTTCGTGACTTTGATATGGAACGTATCGCTGGACATGAGGCCGATGTTACCATGGATCAACAACGATCCCAACTTTCCAAAAGGGGTCTCTGGCAAAACCCTCACCCACGTTGGCGGTCGCCAGGCAACGAGCCCCACACCCGCGAAGTCGCAAAGGTGTCCCCTTGGTCGTTGTGAAGAAGCAGGCTTGCCGGGCTATCCATCACGAATGTGCTGGGATTCATCCGCATTCAGCTCATCAGCTGTTGCGGTAATACGAGTTGAGCGGAGCCGGTTGCGATATTTCCGTATATGTGCGTCCGACCGCGACGTCGAATCCAGCCGCCGGCGCTTTGTTGCCCTTGCCTCGTTGCCGCTGATACCCTCGCCCGCGGAGGGTTTTGTCATGCGGGCAATGCATGTCTTTCGGCGGCTCTTCGTTGATCGTCCAAGTTCTGGTTTTCCCCCAAGGTACCAAGCGGACAAGGCCATAAGCGGCCTACAAGAGCCCCAGGAAGAAACTTTTTCTTGCCCCTGGGCCCCGGAGCCGTGCTAGCTTCTCCCGCCGATGTCCGTACTTTCTCCCGAAGACCGTCGTTTTCTCAAAGAATTTTATCGCGCCGTCATGGACACCCCGCTCGCTCCCGACGACCCGCGGTATGTCCCTCTTTACAATGCCAACCAATTCGGCGTGCTCGATGACGACCCGGTCGACCTGTTGCAACAGACCATCGATTTTACCGATGACAGCGTTCAGCTTCTGGCGGGATTTCGAGGCATTGGCAAAAGCACCGAATTGCTGCGCCTCAAGAAAAACCTCGAAGCCGTAAAAATCAAAGTCGTTCTGGTCGACATCGAGGATTACATCAACATGTCGACTCCCATCGACATCAGCGATTTTCTCATGGCAATGACGGGCGCGTTTGGCGTGGCGCTCGAACAGGACGAACTCCTCGGCAAAAATGGCCTCGAAGAAAGCGTCTGGCAGCGATTTCGTTCTTTCTTGGCATCCATCAAGGTCTCCAAGGCTGCGCTCGAAATCACGGCGAAAGCCAACAGCGAAATCAATGCACCGGGCATCAAAAAAGGTGCGGAAGTCTCGGCCAAGTTGGGCCTCGAAGGCAGCCTCAAGGAGGATCACACCTTCAAGAAGCAGGTGCAGGACCACTTGGCTGGGCACATTGGCGGCCTGGTGCGCGAAGTGCGGAAGTTTTTCGAAGAATGCCGCAAAGCGTTTCAGAAAAAATATGGCGATGACGTCAAGATCGTGTTGATCGTCGATTCCCTCGAGCATATTCGCGGCACCTTCACGAACGCCAAGGAAGTCCAAGCCTCGGTCGAGAATCTTTTTGCGACGCGTGCGGATGAATTGCGCATTCCCGGCGTGCATGCGGTGTATACCATTCCGCCGTTTCTCAGGATTCGTTATCCGAACCTGGGGAGTTTGTATCCCGTGGGTGCCGTGCAGATGTTTCCAGCCATCAAAGTAAAAGACAAAAACGACAAAATCGTTTCGGGCCGAGGCATGGACGCGTTGTTGCACCTCATCAAGCAGCGCCATTCGGAAGCGTCTCGATTGCTTTCGGACGAGCAATACCGGCGCATCATTGCCGAATCCGGCGGGCATTTGCGGGACTTGTTGCGAATCGTGGCGGAAGTGATTCGCAGGACGAAGGAATTGCCCGCGGATGCGACGGTGGTCACGCGGGCGCTGGATCAGATGCGCACCGAATCCTTGCCCATTGCGGAGAAAGACGCTGTGTGGCTCGCGAAGATTGCCAAGACGCACGAAGCAAAACTCGACGAACAAGACAATCTGGTCCACTTGGCGCGATTTTTCGATACGGGTATGGTGCTCTCGTATCGCAATGGGCCGGAGTGGTACGACGTGCATCCGTTGATTCGTGGTCATGTGCTGAAGATTGCGGCCGACGTCGAAGCCGAAAGCCAAAAGAAGAAGGCTTCTTCGTGACATGGACGAGCTGACCGGGACGAAGCTGCCGGAGCGTCTTGCCGACCGAGACGAAGAGGAGTGGGATCGATTTCGGGTGATGCTCGAGTATGCGGCGGGATTTTGGCTCGCGTTCGTGTTTGCTCCGTCGTCGCTCGATGCGCGGGTGATTCGAGAGCGGGTGACGGAGGCGCTGGCGCTCGAGGGGGCTCGGGTGGACGTCATGTTGCCGCAATCGCCGGACGAGATGGGGTCTGTCTTGCCGTGGTTGTTGTCGAGGGAGCGAGCGGGTGCCGGGTGTGTCTGGGTGCAGGCGGTGCAGGTGGATGGGGGCGCTTGGGCGGCCGAGTGGACGCAGTTCTTTTTGCGGGCGAACGAGAAGCGGGAGGTGTTTCGGCGGCAGTTTTCGGGGGGATTGGTGTTGGTCGCGCCGGTGGCGATGAAGGTGGTGGTGCGGGACGCGGCGCCCGATTTGTGGTCGATTCGGGCGATTGTGTTGGAGTTGTCGGGGACGACGGGGGCCACGGGGACGTTGAGCGTCGGCACGGAGAGGCTGGCGACGCGGGAGGAACGCACGTCGACAACGGCGCCGGATGCTGCGTATTGGATGGCGGAGGCAGCATCACGGCAACCTGGGTCGGAGGGGCGAGCGTTTGCTTTGTTCCAGGCCTCGTTGGGTTGGGTGGAGAAGGGGCGTTTTGTGGAAGCGTTGGCGGCGATGCAAGAAGCCGTCGGCATTTACCGGCAGCTGGCAGAGGGCCGCCCCGGCGCGTATCTGCCGAACTTGGCCAGCAGCCTCAACAACCTGGGCATTCGGCAAAGCGACCTGGGCCAGCGGGAAGCGGCGCTGGCGTCCACCCAAGAAGCGGTCGCCATTCGTCGTAAGCTTTCGGCGCAGCGTCCGGAGACGTTGCTACCGGAATTGGCGTTGAGCCTCAACAACCTGGGCAAGGCGCAAAGCGCTTTGGGCTATCGGGAAGCGGCACTGGCGTCCACCCAAGAAGCGCTGGGCATCTACAGCAAGCTTTCGCAGCAGCGTCCGGATGCGTTTCTGCCGGACTTGGCCCAGAGCCTCAACAACCTGGGCAAAATGCAAAGCGACCTGGGCCAGCGGGAAGCGGCACTCGCGTCCACCCAAGAAGCCGTCGACATTCGTCGTAAGCTTTCCGAGCAGCGTCCGGAGACGTTTCTGCCGGACTTGGCCCGGAGCCTCAACAACCTGGGCAAAATGCAAAGCGACGTGGGCCAGCGGGAAGCGGCGCTGGCGTCCACCCAAGAAGCGCTGGGCATCTGCCGGCCGCTTTCCGAGCAGCGTTCGGATACGTTTCTGCCCGACTTGGCTATGTGCCTCCACAACCTGTCCATTGACTATCGCCAATTCGAACGCCACGAAGAAGCCCGCGCGCTCGCCCAAGAAGCCTTCGACGCCTATTGGCTGCTTTATGAACAGTATCCACGTGTTTTCGCCCAGAATGTTCGCGATGCATTTCGACTCCTCACAAACCTCGGCACCCCCCTGGACCCCACGACCCTCGACCGAATGAAGCGCTTCTCAGAGCACGAGGCCGAAAACCGCACCTGACCTCTCCGCAAACCCCCCTTCCTGACCTCGATCCGCACCTTCCGCCTCCAACGGATGCCCCTAGGCCATCGCGATCGCCACCCTGCGCCTCCACAACTCGCCCTTCGAGGTCGCGATCCCCACCTTTGATCGACGTCAGGTGCCCCGAGCCCTCCGCGACCCCCACCTTCCGTCTCCCAAAGATGCCCATAAGCAATCGCGATCGACACCTTCCGCCTCCGCAAGTCGCCCTTCGAGCTCGAGATCCCCACCTTTGATCG
>DAOMZH010000458.1:0-8428 GCA_035437985.1 Polyangium sp. (in: bacteria)
ATTTACTTTGTCCCCGCAATTCGTATTACAGTCCCTACGACGACAATGGCCGGAAAAACCGTGGGTTCGGAGTTTTTGTGGGAATGACGGGGCTCGGTGCAGTGGCCCTTGGTACGGCCGTGGTGGGAATCATCCACTGGCGTAGGTCCAAGCAAACTCCGAAGGCCGGGCTGCTCGTGCAACCGAGTTTTTCGTCGACTCATGGGGGCGTCATTTTTTCGGGGAGCTTCTGAACATGAGCAATCGTCATTATTGCCTTGGGCTCTTTGGTCTTGCCGTCGCCCTTTCGGTGGTGGTCACCGGGTGCCCTGTAAAAGATGCCGCATTCGAACCACTCGCGGCGGCGCCTGAAGTCTGCACCTCCGATACCGATTGCGACGACGGCAACGTATGCACCAAGAATTCATGCGATGACCAGACGTTCGCTTGCGTCGTATCGTCCTTGGATGGAGTGCCCACGCCGATGGCACCGCAAGACGAATGCGTCGAGCATGTCTGCAAAATGGGCGTGGACACGACGGTTTTCGTGGCTGCTGGAAAAGCCGCAGTGACACAAGTCCCCGGCGATTGCAAAAAGGTGGAATGCGACGGCAAAGGCGGCAAAGTGGAAGTCAACGACGACGAGGACGTGAAGCTCGATGGCCTCGAATGCACGCTCGATGCGTGTATGAATGGCGTGCCGGTGAATAACAACGCGCCCGTCGATACACCATGCGGGCAAGGCCTTGCCCTCAAATGCGATGGCAAAGGGCAATGCGGGGGTTGTACGACGGATACCGAGTGTTCCGCGGGCATGACGCCCTGCGCATCCGCAGCATGCAATGCGCAAGGCTTGTGCGACGTGATGTTCAAGCCGAATGGAACGGCGACGCAAGATCAAACCGCCGAGGATTGCAAAGTGCGGGTGTGTGATGGCGCGGGCAATACGATCGACATCGCCGATGCGAACGATCCGAAAAATGATGGCAATGAATGCACGGCCGACACGTGCAATGGCACAACTCCGGCAAATTCACCAAAACAAGTCGGGGCGGCGTGCAACGGCACCAGCACTTGCGACGGCGCCGGTCATTGCCTTGGCGTGCTTGCTGATCCCTGCACTGCCAACAATGAATGCTCGAGCGACCATTGCGTCGATGGCGTCTGCTGCGAAACCACGTGCTCGGGCCTGTGCATGGCGTGCAATGTGTCGGGAAGCGCTGGAACGTGCGTGAACATTCCGTTCCCCGGGACCGATTCGATGTGCAGTGGTACGAAAGCATGCGATGGCACTGGGCAATGCAAGCTTGCGAATGGGCAATCTTGCAACCCCGGCCATGCGTGTGCGAGTGGGACGTGTTCTTCGGGCAAATGCAAGAGTGCGTCGGGACAACCTTGCGTCACGAGCGCCGATTGCGTCAGCGCGATGTGTGTCAACGGTGTCTGTGCCTGACCTCGAACCGGGAGGAAGTTTTTTCGCTCGTTGGGGGAGGTGACATTGTCGTCCGAACTATCAACCGGCGTAGTATTTGCGGAGCGTTACCGTGTCGAACGGCGTCTGGCGGCAGGCGGCATGGGAGCGGTCTACGAAGTGGTGCACATCGAGACGAATCGTCGCCGTGCGCTGAAAGTCCTGCATGCGAAATTCATGCAAAGTGAAGCAGTGCGGATCCGTTTTCGCCAGGAAGCACGCGTCGCCGCTGAAATCGACAGTGAGCACATCGTCGATGTTTTTGACGCGGGGATCGACAGCGAAACGGGGATGCCGTTTCTCGTCATGGAACTCCTACGCGGCGAGGATCTGCGGGTACGGGTTCGTCGCGATGGACCGCTGCCGCGAGACGAAGTCGTCCGCTGCCTGCTGGAAACGAGTTTGGCCCTGGAAAAAACCCATAAGGCCAACATCGTCCACCGGGATCTCAAACCGGACAATCTATTCCTGTGCGAACGGGAATATGGGCTACCGCGGATCAAGGTGCTCGACTTTGGCATCGCGAAAATCGTCGCCGAAGGAGCTGAAGAGAGCCATGCAACACAGGCGGTCGGCACTCCGCTCTACATGGCGCCCGAACAGTTCTTGATGAATGGTTCCGTGTCCCCAGCGACAGACATTTTCGCCCTGGGTCTCATTGCATATACGTTGCTCGTGGGCAAACCTTATTGGTTGACCGAGTCCAAAGCGGCCGGTTCGCCCATTGCTTTCGCCATGCAAGCTTCCAAGGGGCCGGAAGAGAGCGCGGTCGAACGAGCGGCAAAGCGCGCAATTCAGCTCCCTCCGGCGTTCGACGCCTGGTTTTTCCGCGCCACTGCCGCCAAACCCGAGGATCGTTTCCCATCGGCCATGGCTGCCATCAGCGAACTGGCCGAGGTGCTTTGGGTGCCATTAGCACACGATTCGATGCGAGGCAGAGGCATTCCTCCACCATCCATGGGGGATCAAAGCACGGCTTCGCTGGGAGGCAATATGCCGGCCGCCGTGGACGAAACCATTGCACCGAGTAATCCAAGCTCCGGGGCGCCTCCTTCCGCGCGTACGGTTGAAACGAGCGGGCCAGTCGACGGCCGCCCTCCCTCTCGACGGATTCCCATTTTATTGCTCGCAAGCGGCGTAATCGCTATCGTCGCCGGACCGGTCATCGATGCGTTGTTTGGGACCCGTCCCAGACGTGAACTCACGACGACTTCGTCCGCCACGTCTGCGGTCTCGACAAACATCGTCGTGGAAATCGCGCAATCACCAGCGACGAACCCCGACGCGAGCGCTTCGGCAGCCGCCGTTCCACCCATTGCGGAAGCGACTTCGGCCAATCCCATGCCGTCTGCGAGTTCCACCGGAATGGCACCATTCAAACCTCCGCTCGTTCGTCCGACCGGAACGACCAGGAAACCCCCCAATCTATTGATTTGGAACAACGACTGAATGAACGCCGGCGGCCGGAGGTCATGGTCTTCGACCGCCCACATAGGTGATGGATCATGAATCGATACTTTTTCGCGGGAGCAATCTACGGTTTTGTCGCGACATGGTCCGTCTTGGCCGCGGCAGAACCGGCCGTCGTCGCCTCGACACTGTTTAACCAAGCCGTCGAAAAGATGGAGGCGGAACAGTTCTCCGAAGCGTGTCCGATGCTCGAGCAAAGTTATAAACTGGCCCCTAAGCCCGGCACACTCTTTACGCTGGCCAATTGCAGAGACCGCGAAGGAAAGATCGCCTCGGCGAATACGCGGTATGCTGAATATTTGCGGACGTATGCTGGAATGACCGAGGCGGAACGGCAAAAACATGCCAATCGTGCTTTCATCTCCGAAACGCGCGTGCATGAACTCGAGCCGCAACTGCCCATATTGAAATTGACGTGGCAGGGTGAGCTGCCGACACACGTGAAAATCCTCGTCGACGATGTGGAATGGGTGAGTCACTTATCAGGTTTTACTCTCCCGCTGGACCCGGGCCCGCATCGAATGAGCGTGATACAACGGGGCGCACCCGGCCAAAATCGCGAAATTATGCTGGAATTGGGGAAGATGACGACGCTCGACATCAATGCCGAGGTATCTTTCGTGAAACTCCATGCACCCGAACCGACGACGGATGTCGTACCGGTCAAGACGTTGCCATCCGCGACCAATCCCAGGACGAACCCTCGAAAAACGGCAGGATTCATTACGTTGGGGGTGGGCGGCGCGGGGTTTGTTTTCGGCGGAATCATGGGAATTCTTGCCATTTCGGAAAAGCAGACGGTCGCGGCGCATTGCCATGGAACTGCCAGGTACGATTGCGACGCGACCGGAATCTCTGCAGTCGAGAAGATGCGGGTCTACGCGAATCCAAGCACGATTGGTTTCGTTGCGGGAGGTGTTTTGGCGGCCACTGGCGTGGTCCTCGTATTGACGTCGCCTAGACAAACCAAAGAAGAACCGATGACCATGACCTTGCACGCGGGTGGTGTGCGTGGGGGAGGGTTTGTCGGTGTAGAGGGGAAGTTCTAATGCATAAACGATATCGGTTGTTTTGGGGACTGATTGTTGGCGCAGGTGGTTGCGCGCAAATCATCGGCGCCGATGATCCCTACGTATGGGTGGACAATAAATCGTCGGCAAGCAGCTCGGGAGGAGCGGACGGCACCGGAGGAACCGGAGGAGCCGGAGGCATGGGTGGCATCGCCAGCGTTCCGGAGTGCACGACGAACGATGATTGCGCTCCGTCCGGGAGCGCGTGCAAATCGACTTCGTGCAGCAATGGAATCTGCAAGACGCAAAATATGTTCGAAGGCACGCAATGTACGCCTGGATCCCCGATGGTATGCGATGGTCAAGGCGCGTGCGTGGAATGTACGTTTACCGAGAATTGCGTAGGCATCGCCGAAGACCAGTGTACGAAGCGCGCATGTGTGGGCAATACGTGCCAAACGAAATACCTGGGCGCCGAATCACCCGCGAATGCCACGCTTCAGCAGCCAGGAGACTGCAAAATCGTCGTATGTGACGGAGCCGGCGGAACGAAAACCATCATAGATGATTCGGATACCCCCGACGACGACAATGGGTGCACGATCGATACCTGCTTGAATGGTAGTGCAGTGTACACCGCGGTCGTCATGGGAACGGCTTGCGGTTTGAATTCCTATTGCAATGCAACAGGGCAATGCGTGGGTTGTCTCAATCCGTCGGATTGCGCGGGCACTTTTGATTTCTGCAAACAAGCCACATGCACCGACGGCGTATGCGGCGTCAGCTACACGCCCGGCGAAACGCCATTGCCCGGAGTCAATCAAACGCCCGAAGATTGCTTCGTCGTCGTTTGTGACGGCGCTGGAAATACCGTGACGAGGGTCGAACCGAGCGACGTTTCCATGGATGGCAATGCGTGCACCCAAGATTTGTGCGGCGGCGATGGTACTCCCTCCCATTCGCCCGAGCCTGCATCGGCGCCATGCGGCGATGGCGTGAACGATCTATGCGACGGCTTCGGAACGTGCAAACAATCCAATGGCAAGACGTGTACCTCGGCAAACGAATGCTCGAGTGGGTACTGCGTGGATGGCGTCTGCTGTAACAGCGCATGCGACGCGCCGTGCAGCGCTTGTAATGTCTCGCCTATGGCGACGGGCGCCTGCACCGCCGTTCCCATGGGCCAGGATGACGTCAATGCTGGCTTGCCGTGCACCGGAACTTCATCTTGCGATGGGAACGGGGCCTGCAAAAAAGAAAATGGACAACCGTGCGCCACGTCGAACGACTGTTTCCAGGGATTTTGCGCGGACGGCTATTGTTGCGAAAATGATTGTTCAGCGACGTGCAAAGCGTGCAACTTATTGGGCGCGCACGGCACGTGCGGGAACATTCCCGAGCTGGTGCAGGACAACGTCGCGACGACCACGTGCAACGGCACCCAAGCTTGCGACGGTACTGGCGTGTGCAAACTGGCCAATGGGCAGTATTGTACCGCGAGCAGTCAATGCGCCAGCGGCTATTGCAAAAATGCCCAACACAAGTGCCAGTAAGTTGGTGCTCTGTTACCCCATTCCGACGATTCGTTCCAAACGGGTTGGCTAAGAAGTCGGGCAAGAGCACGCTCTCGACTTGACGGCAGTCGGACAATGACGAATAAGTTGCCATTCACCGACTGTCTGGTCGCGCCTGGATCCATTCGCATGGTATCGGCGTGGACAGTCGAACATGAGAAGAGGAGGGCCTGTGGCACACAATGCGTTCGAGGCGACATCGCGGGCGAGAAAAACCATTCCGTCTATCTCGGCGATCCTCGTCATGGGATTGGTTGCCTGCAATGCGGGCGACCCGCCCGACAAACTCGCCGGTGCATCCGACAAACCACCGAATCCAGCAGGAGGCATTCCGAACAACTCAACTGACGCGCGAGATCTTTTCGACGCCATGGAGCCCAAACTGATGGCTGCTTGCGGAACGTGTCATGACGCAGGCGGTTTGGCGAATCGACCATTTCTCGCCGGGCCGGATCGGTATCAATCATTCTCGAGTTGGCCCGGGATTGTCGCGCGGGATCCCGCGCAAAGCATTCTACTCATCTACCCGCGCGCGGGCACGGGGCATACCGGAAATAGCCTGGACTCACCCGAGCTTGTGAACACGCTGTTGCCCGATATCGAGAAATGGCTCGATGCGGAGGCGCAAGCTCTGATGAATTCACCTGATGAGCGACCGCATACGGAGCCATTCACGCCTTTCATGGGTCCCAATGTCGTATATCTCGAGAGCATTGGTCCGGATTTCAAGGGAATGGCCATTGCGTTCGTGGCCCAAATGGTCGCCCCCACAACGCTCGAGCTCACGAAGATCGAAGTGTATCCGGCGGCGGATTTGGGAGTGCACATCGTGCATCCACTTTTCGTGCAATATCCGGTCGACAAAGCGCCCGTGCCGGATCCAATCGATAACTTCTCGAATGTCGATCAAATCTTCGAGGCCGATACGCCGGGCCTGCTCGGGCCAGGTGCACTCGTCCTCGCGGATTGGTCGGAGGAGGCTAAACTCAGCATTGCATTGTCGAACATAGAGACACACATCAGCTCTGGACCACCGCCAGCGACCGGCGGTTGCAAGGATCTCGCTTCGTTCGAGGCCAATGCGAAAAACCAATTCGTCGTCTGTGCCGGGTGCCACGACGGTACGAACAGCCAAGCCAATGCGGCAATGGATTTATCGACGCTATCGACGGATTCAGCGAAAGCATGCGCGCAGATTCGAAACCGCATCAATCCAGCCGATCCGCCGAATAGCCAAATCTTCATCAATACCGACCCGAACGCGGGTGCACCACATCCTTACAAATTAAAAGGTAAGTCGTTTCCAAACTTCCGCGACGCCGTAACCATCTGGGTGGCGGCGGAGAAATGAGGATTGTACCCATGAAACGTCGATTCTTCTGGCTCGTTTGGCTGCCCTTCCTGGGCATAGGCGCATGTTCGAGCGCCGAGCGCAACGGCTCCCAAGCCGCCGACGATTCTTCCAAGAATGGCGCCGGTGAAGAAAATGCGCCCCAAGACGTGCCTCCCGACGCCCCGAGCAATTCCGACCCGTCGGTGCTCGACGCCCGCGTCGAAAGCTACACCGAGGCATTACGAACGGCGTCGCTGAAGCTCGTGCAAAACCTCCCCACGCTCGAGCAAATCATGCAGATCGAGGCCGCCGCCAATCCACGGGCCGAATATGAGGCGGCAATCGATGCAATGCTCGCCGACGCGCGCTTCACGGCCCGCATGATCAAGTGGTGGAGCGATACGATGCGCCAAAGAGGTGCCGGGATGAAAGGCGTGCCGAGTCGTGACACGGCGCCCACGTTCGCCGCGCGTGTATTGATGGAAGAGCAACCCTACACGGATCTTTTCACGGCCCAAAGCAATACCTGTCCGAAATACGACGTCGCTTCCAATACGTTCGCCGACGGAGAATGCAACAATGGCGTTGCGCACCATGCCGGCGTGCTCACGAATCCCGGTGTGATGATGCAATTTTACGGCAATATGGCCTTCCGACGTGTCCGTTGGGTTCAAGAGGTGTTTGTTTGTACCAAGTTCCCAGCGGAATATACAGCGGGCACGAAAGTCGGTGGCGCCGATTATACAGCCCCGTGGAACTTCCAATCCATTGCGTCATCGCCGATCAATTTCCAGGATACTTCGTCCGTCGTGTGCGCGAATTGCCATGCGACGATCAATCATGTCGCTCCGCTTTTCGCCAATTTCGATGCGGTTGGTCAATGGCAAAGCGAGAGCCAAGTCATGACGCCGATCATCCCCGAACCGACGAAGACCGAGCTCTCTCATTGGTTGAACCCGGGCGAATCCACGGCATGGCGATTTGGCAAGGAAGTAACCGATCTCCCCGCGCTCGGCCAAGCAATGGCCGCCGATCCCGACGTCCATGAGTGTGCCGTCGCGCGCATGTACAATTTCGCCATGTCGAAAGAGGACATCGTGTCGGACCTCGCAACCGTGCCTTCGGCCGTGTTGAAGCCGTTCGTCGACGAATTCGTGGGGAATGGGTTGAAGCTGAAAAAGACGCTGCGCGCGATTCTCGTCAGCGAAGATTTCGTGAAGTTCTAGGACGCACCATAGAGAAAGGTCGCGGTAAGGCCATGATTGAATGGGGAGCAATGTCGAGTCGTGCCATTACGGCTGCACTCGCGCTCGGGGTATTTGTTGGCTGTGAAGATTCGTCGCGCGGCAGGCCCGAGGCGAAGCCCAAAACGGACGATCCGACGACGGAATTCGGGAATCAGCCGGGAGTTTTCGCGGGTGACGAGAGCAATACGCAAAACCACGTGGACGACCTGGGTGATGGTCAGGCACGAGACGCTTTCGAAATCCTCGCCCAAAGGCAGGAAGAAGGTCCGCCGGAAATCCGGACGCGGCTGCATTCTTGCCAGAAACTCCAGAATGAAGCGCTGATCAATTTGCTCACGTCACTC
>DAOMZH010000459.1:0-8420 GCA_035437985.1 Polyangium sp. (in: bacteria)
AGGTTGCGGGGCGATCGTCCCGTCCATTTGGTTGATGCAACGTGGATTGATGAGGCTCTTGACCAAATCTGGCACGGCCAACGCCAAAATTTGCTGCTTGTCGGCCATCGACCGCGAATTGTCGATGGCCAGCAAAATATCAATCTTGTCGAGAGAACTCTGTTGCAATTTTTCGGTGATGATCGTTGTGGTGCACGGTGGGCCCAAGTCCGTGGCATCACCGCTGCAATTGGCAAGAAATGTGAGGGCTCCGAGGCCCAAAAGGAAGCGAGGTCCAAAGTAGTGTCGTCGTGTGCGCATGGATGATTGGCAGGAAGAATTCATCATCTGCGCTCGAGAAGCAAAAATAAAACCAGCTTCTTTTCGCTGAATTCGAGATCGAGCTGCCTACCTGGTTGGCGTTTTCGATTGTGTTGCCAACGCGTGGCACGTCAAGGCATTGTCATGACTTCCCGCGGCGGAGGCGGGGCGTCCCAGCTGAAGGGCTTTCCAGCGCAATCGTTGGCACTTTGACACAAATCGGCATCGAGGAACGTCCCGTCGCTCGCGAGGTATCGACCCATCATGTGAAACAGAAAGAGGCCGATGTCGAATGCGGGAGTTGCATTGCAGCCGCAGGGATCATCCATGCCCGGAAGTTGACACGTATCGCGACACAATTGTCGGGCCTTGTCGGTCATGACGCCAGGTTGGTAAAAGCCATGCTGCCCCTCGGGGACCGTGTACGGGAAAATCGCCGACGAAATGCCGCCGAGTTTGTCCTGGGTATCGAATCCGATATGGTACGGATTGGCCTTGCGCGGAATCGACGTGCCCCACATATCGGTGCCTTGGCTGAAGTTCTCGACGTCGAGGTGCACTGGATTGCCTTGTGGATCCGTGTACCGCTTGATGTTGTACGCCGCTTCGCCCGTATGATCGTCAATCAATTCCTGATTGACCGGTTTTCCATACCGTGCGTCCTTATTCAAGTAATCGATGATTCCTGCGGCCCGTCCAAACGTCACGCCCGAGCTTGCAGGCACGTTCATATCGCCCATGGATGTGATCACCAGCGCGTGCGTGCCTGTTTGTTCACCCGTGCCGAATACCAGCGGCTCGTCCAGCATGTGCCGCGCGTAAGGCGCAGGATCGCCGCGATCGATGATCATTTGCCCCAGGCCCTGAAAACGTCGGAATTCAGGATTGGCACGACGTAACCCCAGTCCTTCGGTCACCGCAAAAAGAGGCTGTCCTTCTTCAATCGAACGCCCCATGAATTCCCCACTGAAATTCCACGTATCCACCGTGACCGTCGGCACGGATGCTCCACCTTTCAGCTCGCATTCCGTTCCCACGATGGGTTCTCCTCGGTAAAACGAAATACGGAGGTGATCGTCGAAATCGCAAGCGACCGCGGCTCGGACATTGCCGTTTGGCATGACATAACCACAACCACGCTCGCCACTCCGTTCATTTTCCACGATCATCGTATCGCCAGGCTGTACGTTCGTTACATCGGCGATGTGCAACGTCGCGAGGTCGTTCAAATCAGGCGCGAGTTGTTCAATGCGCGTGGCCTTCGTATCCGGATCCAGAGTGCCCGTGAAAATGGGGCCCATACCGCGCAAAATGAAGGCTTCTGGCACGCCGCCTTGTTTGGATCGAATTCCGACATCGGCAAGGCCACCTCCACCGGAAATCGGGGCAATTGCCGTGAGTTTCGGTTCGATTCCACCCATCGTCATGGACATGATTCCGCCGAGTGATCCCCCCATCATGTAGAACGATGCATTGCCGCCCGCGTCGACCTGACCATCGGCATTAAAATCGCCCGCGAGTTCGTTTTGGCCGTCGCTGTCGAAATCGAATTTCGAGGTTTTGGTTCCGTCGAAACTCGAGAAAATACGAATCAGCTGCATGTAATCGAGTGCGCTTTGACGAACCATGTCGCGCGTGTGGAAAAGATAGGCGCTCCAGAAATCTGCGCCCGAATCCTTCTTGTTGTCACCATTTTGATCAAACGCCCGATCCGTGAACAAGGCAGCGCCCATGGCTCCCAAACCGTAATTGCCGAGCAAACCTTGCGCCAACAGAGCCGTCGTGGGATCGATGTTGATTCCATGTGATGGACAATCGATCGCGAGCGTTGCTAAACCATGCGTCGCCAAAAACCCTGAATACTGAAGGCCGTCGAATCGGCTGCTGCCATAACCATGACCAACGACCACGATGGGCGCGGGTTTTCCATCCTTGCGCACCGATACTTCTGCGCGGGGAATGGCCAATGTAAAATAAACCCGCTCGGCATGAGCTTGGGCTTTTTTCCGGTCGAGGTCCGGGGGCCAGCTTTGATCATCGTACGGCACCGGATTATCGTCGGCATCACGCCGGGCGAAAAGTTGCGGAGACTCGAAACTGCCCATCACGAAGTAATCGACGTATTCGAAGCTCTTCATCGTCGTTACGTATTCGACGCTGTTTTTGTCGGTGCCCAAAAAGTCTTCCAGGATTTGCGGCAAGGCTTTGAGCCAATCCTCGCCATACGCAATGGTCAGAATCTTGGCTTGCGGGAATTGATCTGCATCACGTAAGGGTTCGACGGATTCGAGTTCGGCAGGAAAATCGGTGCCGAGATGGGCTTGAACGCCTAAAACATAAAGACCATCGCGCACGGCAACGATATCCGATTGCACCGTTTGCGTCGTGAACGTGTATGTAAACGCAATGTCGGAAAGCGACAAACCATTCGGCAATACTTCGGGCAATGCCGCAAGAGCATCCGTTTGGGCCGTGTGATTGATGTACGGATAGGGCGAACCAACGGGCTCGCCGCGATCGTCCAGCAAGCGACGGGTGACGACAATGGCGTATGTCGTTCGTTCATCGAGTGGTTTCAGGGGACGAACGATGAGCGTATTCGTTTCGCGCTCGTAAAATGTCATGAGCGCATCGGCTCGGGCTGCCAAATCATCAGGGGCGGGATTGGCCCCGGGTAAATAATTGGGCACGTCGAGGACTCCATCGGCATCGGTATCTTCCCCGGGATCCAGGATTCCGTTGCCATTGAGGTCTTCCTGGGTTTCCTCGAAAAGCAAGGACAAGGTGTCGACGCGTGGGTCATTCTTCCAATAATTGTCCCGCTTTTGCAGCACGACCGGGTGATTGCCATTGCCCACGTCGAGCGGACGCACTTCTCCAAAACGTTTGCTGTTGCGATCTACGTTGATCAAATACACGACGTCGTTGTCGAGCGAATAATCACTATCGCGATGTCCCGCGAGAATGCTCGCCACACTCAGTGGACGGCCCTCGAACGGAATTGAAATCGGTTGGTACACTCCCCAGCCATCGAGCTCGTCGAGTTTGGCGCGGACATGCGATTCGAAGGCCGTCGTGGCGACCATGGACGCATTGACTCGGCGTTTCGTAGCGGAAGACGCATCGTATCTCGTCGCAATGTCATTCGGCAACGGCAGCTCGGGTAGCGGCCGATGAAAAAAGTCCATTTTCACGTGCGTCGTGGAAGGTTCGGCTGGCGCTAGCCCCTCGGGGTCGGGCGCGCTGCATGCAGACAAACCCAAACTCGTTCCCAAAGCCAGGAGCGACGTCCAACGACCATAGAGGCGAAAAGGTAAGCGTTCGTCGAAGCGCATCGTCGTGATTCCTTTGTTGCTCAAAAGCGATGTTGTACGAGCCCGCGACCACCATAAACCGTCGACATCGGAGTGCCTTTGGCATCTGCAAAAGCATTACCGGGCAGAAGCATTCCACCTTCGAGCCCGACGGTCAATTCCATCCCGCGAATCAGCATCCTTTGGCGCACGCCAAGGTCCATTTCCAATCCCAATGTTTGACCTGACGTACCACCGAGCGCATTTTTTACGACCCCACCGGCTGTTCGCGTATTGAGGGGATCGTAGAGCGGCGCCATGGAAAATGCCAAAAGGGGCCCTCCGTATACTTCGAGTCCCGCGAGCGGCCGGACGTAGAATCGAGGGAATATCGCGAGCGTATTCGTCGGCGAACCTCGGGTGGGTATACGCTCGAGACCTTGGGACGCAACGCCCACCAAATTGGGATCACCGGCCGTCGCCGTGGCTCGCCCCGTTTGCGCCGCAAGTACGTAACGATAAAGCAAAAGTCCCGTTTCGAGGTTCGGATCGGCGCGAAATGCCGTTTGTTTCTTATCGTAGGGATTGTTGTCGCCGGAAGCGTAAAGCACGTCGAGCACCGCACCGCCGTGATGCGTACGCACGGCGCCGCGCACGATGGTGCCAAATTGCAATATGTCTTGTACTGGTATTTCCGGCGTTGCAGCAACGGTGGTTAATCCGTAAACGATGGCCGCTTCCGCTTCCACGGAAATCGTGTAATGCGGCCCGACGTTTTCGTGGCGCGCCGTGAGATCAAAGGCGTTGACATTCGTTACTCCCCCAGTTTGGGTCGTGAGCTCACGGTGCACGAAAAAAAGCCCCGCGCCTGTTTTCTTACCATGTCCAACGCTTACCGACGCAATGAGCTGGTTCGCCTTGTCACCAGGCAAAAGGATATCGTCCCCCAACACCTGATATCCGCCAAATGAGGCAACGATACCCAGGTCCGTAAGGGGACCCGTTGCAATGTAACCGCCACCCACCCGATCTCCGCCGCGATTGTCAGCAAATCGGGCACTCCCCGGCGTCCAGTTGCTCGACGACCCGTCATTGGCCAGCAGTCCCAACCCAAAATGGTTCGTCGTCGCTCCCATAGCGATACGAAAATACCTCCCGCCAAAGTGCAACATCAATTTGCGAAGAGGTGTCGTAATCGGCGCACCATCGGGCAATTCGCTGCCTGAAGGCCGATCTCCCGACGTCACGAATCCCGTCGGCAAATCTTGTTCGTATTCGAGGCGAAAGATCAGAGGACTTATTTTCTTGAGGGTATCGTAATAAGCCCCAACGCGTACTTGCGGCGAAAACGCGAATCCGTTTTGATATCCAGTGCCCGTCTTATCCACGGGAAATGTCGAAACACCTTCGCCACGTAGCGAGACCGATGCATAGATCGTCGCCTCGACACCTTTTTTATAGCTAACCTGCGGCTGATAACCTCGATATGGCCCAACCAGCAGGCGCGTCGGCGCAGGCACATTGCCCGGATCGACCGGCCTTCCCTTTGCCTCATCAGCTCGCGTCGTCAAAGGAAACAAGGAAATCGCACTCGCCAGGAGCACCAGCTGAGGCCACTGTAACGCTCGATTCGTCATGCCGGTCTTTCGTCCCAATCGTCAGAAACGACCGGCAGCATTTCAGAATCGTCAACCCTCGTCAAGCTGGAAAATGGGGTGGCTCTGCTTCCAGCCGACCAGATTTCAATGCGTCGCGGCTGACATCATCGAGCGAATACACGACGAGATCCGCCTGGGCTTGTCGCAATCCAGCATCGTTACCCACGCGAGCGACACCAAGGGCCGACATCCCTCCTGATTTCGCCGCCATAATCCCAGAAACTGCATCTTCCACCACGAGACAATCGTCAGGACGAACCTGCAGTTCCTTTGCGGCAGCCAGAAAGAGGTCGGGGGCAGGTTTTCCATGGAGCACGTTTCGGCCCGAGACGTCGGTTACGAAGATATCGCGAAGTGTTTGGATTGACGCACGTGATGGCGCTTGCACGGGGATGCTGTCCAAGATTCGACCTGCATTCTTGGATGAGGAGGCGGTGGCCATTGGCAGTCCGATCTGCAAACAATCGAGGGAAAAACGGCAAGCGTCGGGGAACACGTGAAATTGAGCGGTGTCGAGCAGCATCAATAGTTTTTTCTGTTTTTCCTGAGCATACACTGCGGCGCAATTCTTGGCCTGAGGCACGTGAAAATATTCGAGAATCGCAAGAGCTCCGTTCTCCCGAGGTTTGCCGGCGACGAGTGATTGATAAAGCTCCGTATCGAAACGCTCGGGCGTGTACGTCGACGCCCAGCGCAGCTCGTTCCAAGCGCCATACATCAGTTCGTGCAACGTTTCGCGCCAGGCGCGCTCGTGGGGCGAGTCGACGAGCACGCCATCCACATCGAAAATGACGGCGAGGATCGACATGGCGTGCACGTAAAACCCTCCCGGGGATAGCGCAATGCGTGGGTGTTGCTTTCGCGATTTTGGCGTCCGCGTGGCAATCAGCGAAATTTCTTGCTTTCTGATGGAAACGATGGCACGAGCGTTTCGTGGCCGATAAACCGACCGAACCTGGCCGTCGAGAAAAGACGGCAAAAACATCCAAATCCTTGGATCGCCCGAAGTCTGAGCGATCCGCATCGGCTGTCGCAACACCTCCGCCCGAGGTTCCGCGCCAGCCCATTTTCACGCCCAACGTCGTTTGGGCGCTGGTTGCCGGGCTAGCGATCGGGTTTGCCGCCGGTCGCGAAGTGTACCGTTTGGGTGGATTGAATTCCGCAACGACACAAGCGGCCCCCGACTCTTCGGCGTTCATTGCCGCGGACACTGCGCCTTCGAAGACCAAGGCCTATGCGAGCGAAGCTGAATTTCCCTCCGAATGGGTCAAATCCGCCGACATCGCGAAAGGCGAGACAATTTTCGCGGGACTCGATGCAGCGCAAAAAACCAAAGTCATGCAAGCGCTGAACGAGCGTGATTGCACCTGCGGTTGTACGTTCGGTCATTTGGCGACGTGTCTGCAAAAGGATCCGAATTGTCCGAACAGTCCGGCCATTGCGAAAATGGTGGCGGGATTGGCCAAAGAGGGGAAATCGCTGGATCAACTCTTGGCGGCCATCGACGAACGGCAAAGCGGCAACAAGAAGCCCCAACAAGCGGCTCCCGAGGCGCCCAAAGGGCCGCAGCTCATCGAGCTTGCCGAATTCAACATGCGCAAGGGCCCCAAGGAGCCCAAAGTCACAATCGTCGAATTCAGCGACTTCCAATGACCGTTCTGCAAGAGGGTCGGTCCGACTCTCCAACAAATTGAAAAGCAGTACGGGAACGACGTAGCCGTTGTATTCAAACATCAACCGCTGCCTTTCCATGACAAAGCGATGGGTGCGGCCATGGCCGTACAAGCCGCCAATCGCCAAAAGAAAGGCTGGGCGATGCACGACAAGTGCTTCGAGAACAATACGGCTCTGACTCGCGAAGACCTCGATAAATACGCCAAAGAAATCGGGCTCGACATGACCAAATTCAAAAAGGACATGGACGATCCGGTGCTGAAGCAACAAATCGAAGCCGACGCGAAAATCGCCAATGCCGTGGGCGCCAATGGTACACCCACGTTTTTCGTCAATGGACGCATCCTCGTCGGAGCTCAACCATTCGAGAAATTCGACGAGCTCATCAAAGAGGAAATCAAACAGGCCGATGCCCTCATCGGTTCTGGCGTTCCCAAGGGCGATATCTACAAGAAACGCTCCACGACCCAGTAATGGTTCAGTAATTCGCGAATTCGTGGGCGAGCGGCGCAAAGTCCGCTCGTCCCCGAAGCGGATTGCACAATCTGCCACAATGCCGCATCAGCTCGAGTTCGAGCATGTCTGCCCGTTGTCCCACCTCGATGATGGCTGCTTGATGCTTCGCTTTGACTTCTTCCATCGAGCGATCGGCGACGACGAGGTTGTGGCGCAACTCCCGAATTTGTTGGTCGATTTCCGCCGCCTGCTTTTCCTTCTCGATTGCCGCTGCTTCGACTTCGAGTTCGGCGTGACGCGCGTCGTGCCATAAATCGACCAGATCCGCCAGATCGCGATAAGCTTCGGCCAATTCGCGATAAGGTTCCTGAAATCCGCTGCGTCCTTCCCAAAAGCGAATTTTCTGATGCGCTTCCCGAATACGCGGTAAAAAGGATTTCGTGCTTTTCGACAACGGAACCACTCCGGCCCGCAGGATCCGCGCCTCTTCCCGCACCTTCGACACATGGATCGTCAATTCATCCATGGACTTGCCTTGCTGAAGCCGCCCTTCCTTCCATTGCAGGTGCATCTGATCCAGCGATCGCTGCTCCGCCACACCTCGTTCACGCAGCGTCGCCAATTCATTCGCGCAAACTTTCATGACTCGCAACGTGGCCAATGATTCGGGCGGAGGCAAAGTGCCATGAACCGCTTGCATGATTTGCTCGACAATCTCAGCACGGCGAATCCAGCGTTGCGTGGGTGCCGTAGAATGCAGTCGTCGCAATGGTTCTTCCGAAATGCGGTCCGTTTCCGGCTCAATCCCGATTGCATGGTCCCGGGCAATTTCATAAAGCACGGACAACACCTTGTGCGCATCGACCGGACGGGCATCTTGGTTTTTCTCGAGCAAATCGAGAATGAGTTTTTCGAGTTTCGCGGGCAAGCTCGGCATGAAATCTCGAAGACGTGGCGGTGGATCGACCATGTGCTTCGTCAAAATGCCCGCAGGACTCGGAGCATCGAACGGAAGCGTCTGCGTGAGCATCTCGAACAT
>DAOMZH010000460.1:0-8415 GCA_035437985.1 Polyangium sp. (in: bacteria)
TGTTAGCGCGCGAAGCGAGCGTCCAACTCACCGGACCCGTGTCCAGTTTGTCCCCGCCCAACTCACCTGACCCGCTGCCAGTTTGTCCCGGTCAAAACGGAATGTCGTCGCCGCCGTCGTAGCCGAAATCATCGGGAGGCGGGCCAGGATCGTTTTGCGGTGCGGGACGTTGTGGTGCGCCACCACCAGCGCCACCACCGCGCGAATATCCGCCGCCCCCGCCGCCGCCGCGAGCACCGCCGCCACCGCCGCCGCCGTAGTCACCACCGCCCCGAGCCGAACCATAATCGCGTCCGCCGCCACCACCTCCGCCACCAGCTGGGGGTGGTGAGAAGTCGGCCGGCGGTCCGGAATCTTCGGCACCAGCGCCGCCTCGTCCGCGACCCGAGAGGATCACGTTGTTGGCGATGATCTCGGTCTTGTAGCGCTTGTTGCCGTCACGATCGTCGTAACTCGAGGTGCGCAACGAGCCTTCGATGAAGAGGGAAGAGCCTTTGCCGATGATCTTGGCCAATGCTTCGCCGCGTTTGCCCCAGACCACCACGTTGTGCCAATCGGTGCGTTCGCGACGAACTTTGTCTTTGTCGAGATACGACTCGGTCGTGGCGATACGGAGGTTCAGCACGGCTTGACCTCCTTGGGTGAAGCGAAGCTCGGGATCGGCTCCGAGGTTGCCGAGCAACATTACGCGATTGAACCCTTCCGCCATGACCTGATCATCCTTCCTTGGAGGCCGTTCGATGTTCCTTGTCCCCGGCGACGCGTCAAGGTGCAGGGCAAAAGAGGTAACGAAGAGGCTGGTTTTTCTGGCGAACGAATCGCCGTGGGGATCTTTCTGTTTGTCCGAGCAGCCTCGGACGGTGCGTTAATGCGGCCGCGCGCCTGACTGGGCGAGAAGTTCCGCAAGAAACAGCTTCGCGACGTTCATGTAAACCAGGATTCCAAACACGTCGATGAGCGTCGCGACGAAAGGCGTCGAGCTAGTGGCTGGATCGAGTCCTACCCGACGCAAAAGCAAGGGAAGCACAGACCCCACGATACACCCGACCACCACGATACCAAGCAACGTAAAGCCGATGGTCAACATCAAGTGCAGCCCATCGCCCCAGAGCAAAACGCGCATCGAACCAATGATCGCAAGCAGCAGACCGAGCACGAATCCCTGACCGATTTCGCGCACGATGACGCGTTTCCAGTCGCTCGGTTTGACATCCCCAACCGCCAAGCCCCGAATGATGAGCGACGAGGACTGCGAACCGGTATTGCCGCCGGCCGAAATCAACATCGGCACGTAATAAGACAACTTCGAGACGGCTTCGATGAGCTCGTCGTAATGCCGAAGAGCCGCACCCGTGAGAAATTCACTGACGAGCAGGGCTGCGAGCCACGGGGCGCGTTTCTGGAAAAACGTCCAAAATCCCGTCTGAAAATAGCCATCTTCGATGGGCGCGACCGCAGCGAGACGCTGCATGTCCTCCGTTTGCTCCTGCGTGAGGACGTCCATCACGTCGTCGACGGTGATGACGCCGAGCAGTAATTTGTCCGGACCAACGACCGGCAACGCGGCGAAGTCGTACTTGGCCATCGTGCGCGCAACTTCTTCTTGGTCGGTTTCCGGACTGACCGCGAAGATGTTTTCCGTCATCACGTCGGCGAGTTTGTCCGTTGGAGTTGCGAGCAGCAGGTCACGAAGCGAGACGACACCGAGCAGGTGGTGTTTGTCATTTAGTACGTAGACGTAATAAATCGTTTCGGCATCGGACGATTCGTCACGAATGCGTTGGATCGTTTCCGCGACCGTGATGGTCGGAGGAGCCGAAACGTAGTCGGTGGTCATGAGACCGCCGGCGCTGTCCTCAGGCCATTTCGCGAGCGCTTCGACTTCGGCAGCTGCTTCGGGGTCTACTTTTTCGAGCGACTCGAGGAGGTCGTCACCGACTTTTTCTGGAAGACCTTCGATGAGATCGGTGCGCTCATCCGCGGCCATTTCCGAGACGATCGACGCGGCTTGTTCGAGACCGAGTTCTTCGACGAGCGCTTCTTGTTGGTCGTCATCGAGACGCTCGAAGATGGGAGCTGCATCTTCGGGCTTGAGGGTCTTGAGGATGAGGGCCGCCTCGTGCTCCTCGAGCATCCCGAGAAGGTCGGCGAGGTCTTCGTCGTGAATCTCCTCGAGCAGGGCGCTGATTTGAGAAGGATCTTCGGCGAGGAGCTCGCGCACCTCGGGAAGCATCGCGACGGCAACCCGCATCATGAGACGGCACTGAGCACCAAGCCGAGGTGACTCGCAAGGAAGATATCGTTGGGACGATTCTTCAGGTGGTCTTGGGGTAACGGCGTTGGCTATTCGAGCCTCGAGTTGCCAACCGAGTTGGCAATATCCGGAAGGGATCGGGAGGGATTCAACGAGGTTCTACGGCATCAGGTTTGCTTGTGCTGGTGGGGATGTTCGTGTGTGGGCCGATGTATGGAACCGTGCTTGCGCCATCTCGAATTGACAGAGTTCGGGGGAGGTCCCTAGCATCGGATGATCCTTTCCGAATGGGCCGTCGTACGGACCTGTTCGGCGTGGCAGCTCGGGTGGGTGGGACGAACCCCAATTTGGACATTTGGGTCTTCTTGTCGCCTAGGGCGCCGTGCGCCTCAAACCCGCAGAGCTGTTCGAAGCGGTGCTCGGACATTCTTCAAGCGCAGCCGCCCATGGCGTCATGCGCTTCATCGATACAGAAAAAAACCCACGGCCTTCGGACTCGGCACGTGCACGTCACCCGCGTGTACACTCGGACCTGAAAGCCACTTGCCGCGTGAACGTCGGCTAAGGAGTCAGGATGAAAGACTTACAGCGTCCAAAGAGCTTCTTCGGGAAGCACATGGCCCGCGCGGCCCTCGCGACGGTCGCGACGGCGGCAGCAACCGGTGCCGTGGGTTGTCTCGACAGACCCATCGATACCATCGAACCGCGTTTGACCGTGACCATCGTCGAGAAGTTGCAGCAGAGCGCCGTCGACAAGATCGACTTGCTGCTCGGCATCGACAACTCCCGCTCGATGGCGGACAAACAGCAGATTCTCGGTTTGGCCATCCCCGACCTCGTCAAAGGTCTCGTCAATCCGCGCTGCCTCGATGACAACGGTGCTCCGGCAATGACGCAGCCCGCTGGACCGCTCGAGATGTGTCCGGCAGGAACGAAGCGCGAGTTCGAGCCGGTCGTCGACATTCACATCGGCGTGACGAGCTCCTCGCTTGGTGGTCACGGTGCCGATTCGTGTCCGAACGTCGATACGGCATCGAAGGAATGCATGCCGAACCCCAACACGACGAACAACGACCAAGGGCACTTGCTTGCGCGCCTCAATCAATGCGGCGGCCAAGAGGCGCCGACGTTCATGAACAAGAAGTTCCTCGCGTGGGACCCGACAAACAAGTACGGCGGTGAAACAGTCATCGACAACGGCACGACGGGTATCGTCCCCACGTTGCGCGACATGGTGCTCGGGACCGGCCAGATCGGCTGTGGTTATGAGGCTCAGCTCGAGTCGGTTTATCGCTTCCTTGCGGATCCGAATCCGTACGAGTCGATCATGGTCGACAATTACAAGGCGATTCCGATGGGCACGGACATGGTGCTGTTGCAACAGCGCGCAGAGTTTTTGCGTCCCGATTCGCTCTTGGCGATCGTCATGCTGACGGACGAAAACGACTGCTCCATCAAGGAGTTCGGCCAGTTCTACTACGTCGGTCAATTGCGTAACGGCGCATCGCCTGTGCGTTTGCCCCGGGCACGTCAGGAATGCGCGAAGGATCCGAACGATCCGTGCTGCAAGTCCTGCGGTCAGAACCAAGGTACCTGCGCGGTCGATCCGACGTGCAAAGACCCGAACGGTGGAACGGGCCCGGCGCTCTTGTCGGACACCGAGGACCACATCAACTTGCGTTGCTGGGAGCAGAAGCGTCGCTTCGGTATCGACTTCCTTTACCCGACCGATCGCTACGTGACCGCGTTCTCGAGCGCCACCATCGCCGATCGCGACGGTAACGTCGTGCCCAACCCGATCTTCTCGGACCTCAATCCGCAAGACAACAACTCCAACATTCGTGACTCGGGCCTCGTGTTCTTCGCCGGTATCGTCGGCGTGCCTTGGCAAGACATCGCGCGTGATCCCAACGACCTCAAGAAGGGGTTCAAGGATGCCAACGAGCTCACGGCTGACATCGGCATGAGCGGCAACAACACCTGGGACATCATCCTCGGTGACCCAACCAAGAACGTGAAAGCCCTCGATCCGCTCATGGTCGAGACCTCGCAGAAGCGTACTCCTGGGACAAACCCCATCACGGGCGATGCTCTCACCGACGCAACCATGCCGCTCGGCAACCCGATCAACGGTCACGAGTGGACGATTGCGAACGACGACTTGCAGTACGCCTGCATCTTCCCGCTCTTGCCCGGCACCGAGCGTGACTGCACGGACAACACCTTGCCGTCGTGCGACTGTGTCAACAAGACAAACGACAACCCGCTCTGCCAGGTCGACCCGAACAACATGGGCGCGCCGACGCTGCAGGTTCGCGCAAAGGCGTATCCTGGTCTGCGTCCGCTCTCGGTTCTTCGTGACCTCGGCACGCAAGGCATCGTTGCTTCCGTTTGTCCGGCGCAACTCAGCGATCAAGGCGAGAACGCAACCGACTTCGGTTATCGTCCCGCCATCGGCGCCATCATCGACCGTTTGAAGGTCGCTCTTGGTGGTCAGTGCTTGCCCCGTACGCTCGTTCCGGACAACGAGGGCAACGTGCCGTGCCTCATCATCGAAGCCCGCAATACGCAAGGCGCGGGTTGCACGTGCGATCCGACGAAGGCTCGCGCAGACATCCCGACCGATTCGCCGAACTACAAGGCCGTCGAAGAAGCCAAGAAAGACGACGCAGCAGCCAAGGCTGGTTGGGATTGCTTCTGCGAGATCACCCAGACCTCCGGTGCCGACCGTACGGCGTGCCAGAGCGATTTGGCCGAGCCTCCGCTCAACGGTGGCCAACCGGTCAACGGCTGGTGTCACGTCGACGCGACGACGACACCGCCCACGGGCAATGCTGAAATCGTCAAGAAGTGCCCCGAGAACGAGAAGCGCATCATCCGGTTCGCCGGTGCTGGCGAAGCTCAAACGGGTGCCACGCTCTTCATCACCTGCTCCGGTGACTCCGGCGGCTGATCCCTCACGACACAGATGGCGTCCTTCGTGACGTCATCATCAATTGACCAACGGGGCCCTCTTCGGGCCCCGTTCGTTTTTGTGGTAAGACCGGGCCGACTCTGTGACGTCGAAGAAAAAAATCCTCATCATCGAGGACGAACCGCACATCGTCCTAGGCTTGACGGATGCGCTCGAGTTCGAAGGTTTTGCCGTCGTTTCTGCAGGAACGGGCAATGCTGGCGTGCAGCTCGCCAAGCAGGAAAAACCCGAAGCCGTGCTTCTCGACTTGATGTTGCCAGACACGAACGGCTTCAAGGTTTGCGAAGAACTGCGCCGCATCGATGCGTTTGTCCCGATCATCATCCTCACCGCTCGCGGCCAAGAGGTAGACAAGATCCGGGGCCTCGACGCAGGCGCTGACGACTACGTCACCAAACCCTTCAGCGTCGGCGAACTCATCGCGCGCATTCGCGCCATCTTCCGTCGGGCGACGCGCGCCCCCGAAACTACCCCGGAAGTCGTCACGCTCGGGCAAGCGAAGATCAACATGACCACCCACACGGTCTCGCGTGGATCGAAGAGCAGCCCCCTGTCTTTCTACGAAGTCGAACTAATTCGTTTGCTGTACGAACGCGTCGGACAACCCGTCTCGCGGGACGAGATCCTGCAAAAAGTCTGGGGCCTCGTCGATGCATCCCCGACCAACCGCACGGTCGACAACTTCATCGTCAAGCTGCGCAAGAAGGTCGAAAAGTCCCCTGACAAACCTCAGCACATCCTCACGGTGTACGGCTACGGCTACAAACTCGCCCCGTGACGCAAGACATTACGCACGTCGCAAGGCACGCTCACTGCCGTCTCCAAGAGTTTGTCTGGGCTCAAAGCCCCCAAGTTCGTTCCTTCGCGCACTTGCCGCGCCTCGACATAAAGAACATCGCGTCCCGTGGGCAAACTCCCCACATACCCGAGCACGTCGCCTTCATCCACCGACGAACCCTCGATGACGTGATCTCCAAAACGCCCCAAATACCCATGAACGAGCATGATTTGGCGCAGTCTTCCGCCTTCGCGCACCATGTGCAGGGTCACGACCGTTTGGCCCACGAGTTCCCCGACAAACGCAATTTCGGCGGGACCTTCTTGACCTTCGAGCATCACGACGACGACTTGCTCGCCGTTCGTTGCGCCAAGTAACGCGGCTGTCGAAGCAACATCCACGTCGGGCATCGTGCCTTCGGGAAGATCCAGACCTGCGAGCAGGACGGGTTTGACGCTTTCCGCAAGGGGAAAACGATATCCCGCAACCTCGGCAGGTCGTTCCGGGCGACGCGGGATGCTTTCGCCTCGTTCTCGCAGAGCCCGCGGAACGTGGTCCAGTCCGCCAGGATCCGCTGTTTGGCCTGACCGCGGGATGGGCAGGCACACCTCGCCTTCGGGGATTTGAAACGGCCCGCAGGCGCTCGTGACCGGCGGTGCGGCTGGCCGATCAACGACCTGGGGCACGGGAACGACCGTTTTGGACTTGGTCAACCCGAACATGCCCACAGCTGCCACAAGCGCGGCAAAAACGGCGGCACGGACGAGCGGCTGCATGAACAAGGCTATACCCCATCGCCCGGTCTCGTTCGACGAGGTGGTCTTCTGCGCCAATCCCTGCCCAGCTTGGCTTGCGCAAACCATGCTGTGTTGATAGCTCCTAGGTCGTGCAAGACCGACCCTCGATCGACCAGTCCCTGAACGCTCTCTTCGATGCGGAGCGCGCCGTACGTCGCCTTCATGACGAGCTTGCTCGACAACCGGAAGCGACCCTGCTTGGAGTGCTCGCTGATGGAATCGCCGCAGCACTCCGCGAAAAAGACGAAGACGAAGCAGGTTTACGCCTCGTCCGGATCTCGTCCTTGCTGGGCGAACTCGAAGGACCAGGCGTGGTGGATGCGCTCATCGATATTTTGACTTCGGAGAATCCCGAAGCGCGCAGTCATGCCGGCGAAGTGCTCGAAAGCCTCGCGTTTGATCGTTTCAAGGAAGTGGCCAAGGGAGTGGAACGGGCCCTCAAGCGTTTGCCCGTGGGTTCACCCGCGCTGCCCGAATTGCCTTATATCCTCGTGGAAATCCCCGAGCCGGGCGTGATCAAGTTGCTCGGACAGTTCTTGCGTCATGGCGATGCCGACGCAGTTGCTGCGGCGATCGAAGCGCTCGTGCAGGTTGGTGATCCTTCGGCGGCGCGACTCATCGAACCGCTCGTCGATGACATGCGCACAGTGGAGCTCGACGAAGATGGTGCGGAAGGCAGCACGGAGCTGACGCTAGGCGAGCTTGCTGAAGAGGCGCTCGAGATTCTTTCGGGCAGCGATGATGGCGAGGACGAACAACCGGCAAATGGTCGAGGCCAGCCGTCATGAACATTGGCGCTCCGCTTTCGGCAACGGATGCGGCCATTTTCGATACGGCCGTGATTCCTCGGTATTTGGCCAATTTCGGCATGCCGGCTGTCGAAATGGCCATTCCGTATTCACCGGCGACGATTGTCGACATTGGGTGTCGTACGGGGTTTGTCGAGGCATTGCTAGCGGAGAAATTGCCTGGGGCAAACATTTACGGGTACGACCCATCGCCGCATGCGATTGCCTTGGCGCGTGCGCGAGCGGCCAACATCACGGGCGTGAACGTGGCGCTCGATGTGGTGACGCAATTGCCCTTGCCGCTGAATGATTCGAGCTTCACGCACGGGCTTTTGATTCATCCGGACGTGAGCGCGAAGGATCGATATACGCTTTTGGCGGAGTTGCGCCGGGTTTTGGTTCCTGGGGGGCAAGCGTTGGTGGCTTTGCCGGTGCGCGGATCGTTTCCCGAGATTTACGACATGTTGCGCGAATATGCGTTGCGGCAGGACTTGGCGGATTTCGGCAAAGCGGTGGAGCTGTCGGCGGCGAGTCGTCCGACGATTGAATCGTTATCGGAAGAGCTGGAAAACGTAGGTTTGTCCGAAGTGGACATTGATGTGCAATTGATTGGGGTGTCGTTTCCGAGTGGTCGGGAATTTTTGGAAGACCCCATTGCGCAGCTGGTGGTTTTTCCGGACATGCGGGCGCTTTTGGAAGTGGATTCAACGTCTGCAGATGCAGCGTTTCATTATGTCGCGGACGCGATATCGAAGTATTGGTCGGAAGGCGCGTTCGAATTGACGGTGAACGTCGGGTGTGCGAGCGGGCGAAGGTGGGAGTGA
>DAOMZH010000461.1:0-8391 GCA_035437985.1 Polyangium sp. (in: bacteria)
ACGAATCGAAACGCTGGGCCAACTTTCTGGTCACGGATTTGCGGAACGCTGTACTTAGAAGGTGTCTATCTGGATAGACCGCCGAATCCAGGTTTGTCCGCCCCGGGAGGGTTCGATTTTTTCCCCCCGGACCCCCCAGAACTCGCCCGCTGCGCGGGCTCAAACAGCGGGGTCCCCGCCGCAAACGCCGCAAAATCAAACCCTCCCAGGGCTATGGCGATCCGCTGTGAAAACCTGATAAACACGCTCTTGGAACAAGTAGCCATCCCCCACCAGCTGGTGTATTTTGCGACTTCGTTGAGAAACAACGAGGAGATACACGATGCCGACCGACAATCCAAACGGCTCCCATGCGCCATTAGACGAGGAAAATGCTCGCCTCTGGGCAGAAGAAGCCGATCGGCGCATTGAACGCCTCGAAGCTGGCAAGACCAAGCTCGTTCCGGGCGAAGAAGTTTTCGCCAAGATTTACTCGAAATACGCGAAGTAACGATGACCTACTTCTTCTTCAACTTCGGCGCAGTTGCCGGCGATTGATAATTCGCCAGCGCATTCTGCAATTCGTTCTGCACTCGTTGCGCCAAGTCTTCAGGCTCGACCACCCGGGCTGTCTCGCCAAACCCCAAAATCCACGACGTGAGTTCCGTCATGTCGGCAATGTTCAGGGTCAAACGCACGCCGCCACCTTGTAATTCATCAATCACTTGCGACGGGTGAACTTTACGCGTGCTCACGTATTCCGCCACCTTCGGACTGAAATCAATGACGACACGTTTGGCCGCGCCGCCCGACCAAATACCAAAGGTTCCTTGGAAATAGTCCTCCACGCGAAAATCCGCCGGAAGATCGAATCGTTCCGTCGTCGCCGTCTCCGTCTCGCGCATACGATCGAGCAAAAATGTGCGAATGTCCCCGCGACCTCGATGCAATCCAACGCAATAAACGGCGTCCTTGTAAAGCACCATCGCGTACGGCTCAATCGTGACTTTTTCCTCGCGCCCGTCACGAGCCCGTCGATATCGACACGTCAAGGGACGCAAGTCCGCGACCGCTTGGAAAATATCGTCGAGCGCCTCGGTATGCGCCGCATAGTCTTTCGGGGCAAACGGCAAATACAAGAAACGTTCTTCGAGACGCGCATCGGCCACCCCCGCATTCGGGCCACGTCCTGGACGTCGCGCAACCCCAAGCAATTGCTGCGCAGCAAGGTCGATTTCTTCGTACAACGTCGAACCCCGCATCGGCTCGAACAACCTGCGCGCAGCCAGCAGCGCATACGCTTGCGTGCGACGCACTTCGACCCGCCTTGGAGCTTCACCGGGCGCCAAACGCCATAAACGAACGCCTCCAGGTTTGGCCGCTGTGCACACGAGGTCCAAATCGCGCCGCACTTCCGCGAGATAACGACGCATCGAGCGCGGCGTGATCTGAAGCTCGGTCGCGAGCTCGTAGATGGTCAAACCTTTGGGATGCTTTTGCAGAAGAGCCCGAAGGTTGTCGAGGCGCCGATGTTGAGAGAACGCGCCTTTCGGTCGCCCTCGACCTTTCGGAACAGCTGTCGGCGCGGACATTGTTCGACCCTCAGCCGCAGCAGCTGAAGGCGACGCAGACGGAGGACGACGGGCGGAGGAGGAGTTTTGCGTGGACACGGTGTAGCTTCTTTCGTCCACAAGTTTGGCGCGTTGTCAATGGGTTTGCGCATGAAGTCGTACGCAGAAGAACGGGGCAACTGGGTACGCCCTGGTCTATGCTGCATCGAGGTCGTCGGAGGCAGCTCGAAGCGTCAGAGGGAGACACCAAAATGAATCGTATACTTTTGGTCGGTTTGTCCGTTGGGGCTCTTGGAGTCACGGGATGTTTGCCGGACGATACGCGTCCCGATCCGGGGCGCGTGTACCTGACCGCAGAACCGAGCGAAGAAACGATCAATGGTTTTACCACGGATGATGGCTGGACCATTCGGTTCGAGCGGGTCTTGATGGCGCTCGGCTATGTATGGCTCGTTGGCGATGGCTGCAATGCCTACGGGAACACGAGTTACGAGCGGTTTTTCGATTTTGCCGTGCCGGGCACGCAAAAAGTCGCCGAAGTTTATGGCCTTGGAAAATGCGACCTCGAGTTTCTCTGGTGGACCCCGGAAAACGATGCGCTCCTCGGTAATGGAGTGAGCAAAAGCGATTTCCAATTACTGGACCCCGCCGAGAGCGGAAAGTTCGTCACGTACGTACGAGGTACCGCTGTTCGCGGCCAAGCCACAAAACGCTTCGAGTTGCGATTCGAACGGACCACCTACTTGGGCGATTGTCGAAAAAACTCGAAGGCTCCGCCCACTTCCTCTTTTTCAATCAAAGGCGGTGACGACCTCCGACCCAACGTCGTCATTCATGCAGAAAATCTATTTCGCTCCCTCGAACCGGGCGCAACAAAGTACGAGTTCGGACTGTTTGCCGAGGCGGACGAAGATGAGGACGGTGATCTCTCCCCCGCCGAAATGAGGAAGATCGTCTACGTGCAAGAATCATTGACGATTTTCGTGGTCGCGTCCTTGCAAGACTATCTCGACGCTAGGCGACTTCCGTTGTGGATCGAACTCGACGGCGCGTTGTGTCGGGGAGTGGAGCCCGACTCGGACGATCCCCTGCCCTTCTGAACCGAGGTCGCCAAAATCGATTTACCCCGCAAAACTCATTTCTCGGGCTTTGTTTCGGGGAGCCAAAAAGGCCCGACGTCGAATTCTTTTCCAAAAGGTGGCAGCACCACGCGTTCGTCGTCTTGGGCCAAAGCCGTGAGCGCCGGTCGGCCATCGACGGTTTCGTACACTTCAATGAGCCGTTTGGCCGGATCAACCATCCAAATCCAAGGAACGCCGCATTGGGCGTACAGAGGGCGTTTGATGGTCGTGTCGTCTTTTTCAGTCGATGGGGACAAGATTTCGCAAATCCAGTCCGGCAAAATCGTCAATGGATTCTCATCGGGCAATTCCGGCACCCGCTCGACCCGATAACCAATCAAATCTGGCACGACGAGACGATTGTTTGGCAAACGCAGTTCGGCCTCGACTTCAATCCACCAACCCGTGCCGCCCACAGTGATATCGAAGTCATCCAAGAGGCGAAGCACGTGCCGGGCGGACCGCCGGTGGCGCTTGCCCGGACGGCTCATCGTTTTCACGACATTGGGAACGAGGATCTCCCCCGTGACCCCGTGCGGGAGTTCGCGGATGCGCTCGTAGAGTTCCTCGAAGGAGGGAACTGGCAGGACTTCAGCGGGATGGCCCATGACCGGCAGGCTACCAATGACGTTGGCGCTTGTCAAACGGTCAACTTCACCATTGTTGTCGAAATAATGGTTTGGCCGAGTTCGTCATTGGGCGGGAAGGATTCCACGTCGGTGTCAGAGCCGAACGTGGAATCCATGACGTGGTGGATGACGAGGTCAGGGTTTGACGATCATGACGGTGCCCGAACAAGCGGCGCTCGTCGGGGTTACGCTCACGTTGACCTGCATGCCGGTGCCAAAGATGTAGGTCGATCCTTGGGTGAGCGGTATACGGTTTGTCGAACTGATACTTGCAGAGCCGACATTGATTTGATCGGTGCCCAGGTTTGCACCTTGGAACGTGAATGCACCACCATTGACGGAAGCAACGGCCCCCGCGCGGAGCAGGTTGGATGTGCCCGACACAGCTGCCGTTGCGCTCGTACTCAAATTGATGACTGCGACTTCGTTCGTGCCGGTCGCCGTGTAGGAAGCCGTGCGGCACGTTGTGGGCGTGACGACTGTGCCCCCGGTCAGAGCCTGCACCCAGCTGGCATCGAAGCTCAAGACGGTCACGACGCCGCTTGGACCCGTTGCGCCGGTTGCGCCGGTTGCGCCCGCGGGACCTGTGGGCCCGGTTGGGCCCTGCGCCCCCGCCGCGCCTGTCGGACCTGTCGGACCCGTTGCGCCTGCTGGACCTGTCGGACCTGTCGGCCCTTGCGGACCGGTTGCTCCTGTAGCACCCGCTGCGCCCGTTGGTCCTGCAGGTCCTGTTGCGCCCGCGGGGCCTGTCGCGCCGGTCGGACCTGTCGGACCCATAGCGCCGTCGGCACCCATCGGACCCATCGGACCGGTTGCTCCTGTTGCGCCCGTTGCGCCTGCTGGACCTGTCGGACCTGTTGGTCCCTGCAAACCCGTTGCGCCTGTTGGACCTGTCGGTCCTGTTGGTCCCTGCGCACCCGCCGCGCCCGTTGGACCTGTCGGACCTGTTGGTCCCTGCACACCCGCCGCGCCCGTCGGACCCGTCGGACCTGTCGGTCCTGTCGCCCCGGTCGCTCCTGTTGCCCCCGTTGCGCCCGTGGCTCCTCGCAAGCCCTGAGGTCCCGTTGCCCCGGTCGGGCCCACTGGACCTTGCAAACCGGTTGCTCCTGTCGGTCCTGTCGCCCCCACCGGACCTTGCGCGCCGGTTGGTCCTGTTGCTCCGGTTGGTCCCGTTGCTCCGGTTGGTCCCGTCGCACCCGTCGCACCCGTTGCGCCTTTTGCACCCGTCGCGCCCACGCCTCCGGTTGCACCCGTCGCGCCAACGGCTCCCGTTGCACCCGTTGCGCCTTGCGCGCCGGTAGCCCCGGTTGCGCCCGCCGGACCTGTTGGGCCTGTTGGGCCAATCAAACCCGTCGGATCACCCACCCATTGCCCATTTTCATCAATGACCACTCCGAATCCCGGAATCGTCACGGTTTGCGGATGAATATCGCCATTCACATCACCTGCGAGCAATGCATACGGAACGCTTCTCGTCGCCGCGCGGGGGGTCATTTCGTCGTCGCTGCCGACTTTGATCCCCAAGTACCGCACGGATCCGTCGAAAACGGTGCTATCGAGGGGCGTCATTTCGCCGAGAGATACTGAAAAATATCCCTGCTCGAAGCTCACCAAATGGGTTTCGGTCCACAACACCTGAGCATTCGCCCCTGCGCCGTCATAGATGGTGAAAACCACTTGCAACGTATCTTGGATGGGTTGGTCCGACGAATCGAACAACCGGCCCTGATGCGTCATGATCGTGGGTACTTCGGCGAAACTCGCCGACGAAATGACCACACTGCCGAGTCCCAGTAGGGACGCAGCGATCCAGCGATGAATCGTCGAAATGCTCATGGTACGCTCCCGGTGGCGCCAACGAGTCCGCCGCGCATGCGATAACTCGACGACATCATTTTGGCTTGATTTTGCGAGGGTTGTCCGAATGTGAAGACCATCTTGTATTTTTGGCTTTTTGCGAATTCGCCAGCCGTGACCATTTCGGTCGCGGAATGGCCCCTATCGACGACCTCGTTGCCGCCTCCACCACCCGCACCACCAGCACCACCGGATCCATTGGTCGTGCTTGGTGGAGCGTCGCCGCTACACCCCGGAGAGGCGAGCGCCAAGGCGATGCCAACGCAGATGATCCACGGAATTGTCCGTATCTGCATGATTGCTCCTGACGTTGAAGAAGAAAGTTCCCTGTTAAGACGGGATTTTTGGTCAGGATAGCGTATCGAGGGCGTCGTGAAAAGTCGTATGATGGCCGGCACGTGCGGTCCAAAAGCCATGCACGGAACGCTGAGCGATCGAGCACCTTTATGAATCCGCTGCACATTAATTGCCGAAACTTTGTGTTTGATCGGGCGTTCGCGTAGCCTGGCGATTGAAAGGGGTGCCTCATGAAGAAGACCTTGTCCAAACTCGCTGTTTGGTACGTTCGCTGCTACGTCGGGAGCATTTGCCGGTACGCTTGATGCACCAGCGTTGGACGTCGGGCAGACTGCTGTGCTTGTGCCCTTGGAAATGAGCCCCGAGGAAAAACAACGTCGACAAGACGAATGCGTTACGTTATGGGAGCATTGTGAAGACTGGTGTTGGAAGTCGAATAAGAAGGGCGAGGATCTACGCAGCTGCTTGGAAGCGTGCAAGAGAAACCTGGCCGATTGTATGGCTAGGATCGATTGACTGGTAAGCATCATGGATGTGCTTGCAACGCGGGAAATTCAATACACGGACGACAATGGCGAAGAACGCAACGTCGTGTTGACGATCTACGCCCCCCATACACGAGTCGATAATCGCGGTTGGCGCGGGGCTTTTGCGTTCGGTCCACCCATAGAGCGATTGGATGGAACAACCATTCCGAGCGGGGGAATCGATTTCATTCAATGCTTCTTAGGGGCCGTCGAGGTTGCTTACGGTTACCTCTTGGGTTCCAAGCTTCGCAAGCTCGCACATTGGCAAGGGGTGCAGCATTGCGGTCTTCCCTGGCGTAGCGAGAAGCCCGAAGGCCATCAAGAGCCCCAGATTCCTCCACTGGAGGAGAGACCAGGCAATTTGGAGGTTCTAGGGACTCGCAAGCTTGCGTTTCCGGATCAAAATGGCGTGACGTCCAAGGTCGTTTTGATCGTGTCCAAACCTACCCCAATGGGCGATGGGACGTGGAAATGTGCATATTCGTTCGACCCGCTTGACGGGACTTCAATACGATTCGGCACGGGAGTCGATTATATGGAGTCAATCCTTGAAACGCTCGCCTTGGCGCGGGTTACGTATGATTCGATGATCCCTCATGGATGGCAACCGTCGAAAACGGTGGAACTACTCGATTGCGACGATTTGCCCTACAAGAGCGGCCGAGCATACTTCATCGATCCTATCGCTTCTAGATCCTGACATGCCGGACTTCAGGCCGTCGTGGATGCGCGACGATTACGATCTGAAAAACGTCGAGCTCACGCCCATTGAAGAATATCGTTATCCGCCGGAATACAAGGCGCCAAGCCAGGTATAAACGTAGATCGCTAAAGCACCAGCGAAGCCATTCTGTCGACCAAGGAAAAGAGCACGCCCACAATTTGGCTCACAATGATGAATTTCAAGAGAAGCCAACCGCGGAATCGAGACAAAACGCGCATGACTTGCGAAATCACTCCCATGATGCCGAAGGCGCACGCAAGCACTGCTGAGATGGATATCACCACGTCGCGTAGATGCATTCCTGCGCGAATGCCAACGAGCGACGTATCAAATGGTATCTTCACGATAAACGTGATGATCGCGAGGCTCAGAGCCAGAATCAAGCCCGTAGCCACCGGCGACAGCGCCACCAGCAATCCAATCACTGACCAAGGAACTTCGCTAACCGGTTCCAGAATGGATCGTTTTGCGCGCCTTTCGGTGACCATTGCGAGCGTATTGCATGCTGCCGCTATCACCAAGCCGGGACCGTTGCGACTCACGACCTCGATCGTCATGACCCGTGCGAGATACTCCTCACCCCCAAACTGGCTCAGCGCGAAATAATTTTGCCCCGTCCGCACCAGCGCAAGCAATAACGCCCCCCCGACGAGCCATAACAAGAACACCCTCCCCATGTACCGCCATTCCTCGGCCGAAAACCGCGAATGCTCCGCCGGCTCGTAACCAGCCGGCGGCCGATACACCTCGTCAGAATTCATTTCCGTCAACATGTGTCGACATTCGACCGATGCCCCTCACGGCGCCTCTGTAGACTCACCCGCGGGCGCTGCTTCCCCCGTCGTCGGCCCAGGGTCGTCACTCACCCCACTCGCCCGATGCGTTTCCGCCAAATCGTCGAAAATGAGCGGCAATAGCTCCGGTTTGCCCGCATGCCCCAAAAGACCACGCACCAGATTCTTGTTGGCATTGTAAACGCCGAGCCAATCTTCGCGACCCGCGGTAACTTCCGGCCCGAGCACCACTTTTTCCACTCGCGTCGCGCGTTGTTGCTTTTCGAGCGCCGATAAATCCTCGAATGATTTTTTCAATTCGGATCGCCAATGCCCTGGGTCCCGAATCTTGTCCTTGTGTTTCTCGAATTCGTCCACGATATGCCCCAGCGCCGCCGCGAGTTTCGTCAGTCGCCGCCGCGCGAGAACGCTCGGTGCCTCGCCCCGGAAAAACAGTTTTGGATCCACCGGGCGACCTTTGAGCGATTCCAGATGCGCCCCAAAACGAACGACGACATCCCGAGCATCTTCGACAATGGCGTCTGCATCGAGCACTGGGGGTTTGGGCTGGCGATCCAATAGATCCGCCATGGCTTGATCGGCTTTCTCTTGGACTGAAATGGCATAATCGACCATCGGGTCGAGTTTCGGGATCAAGCCTTTGAGCACCGCGGCCATCTGCTCGCGCGCAAACTTGCCGTAAACCTTCGTTTCGAACGGATCGATGTAAGGGTCAGCCATAAAAACACTCCCGGATTTGAGGTGCACGCATGATTACCGCCGTCACGAACGGAGCGCAAGTGTTTTTTTGCCAGGACAAGGTTTGCAACGGCCTGCTTTGAGAACTCACGCCAGCGACACCGAGCCATCCGCGTGCTCGATCCAAATCGGCGTGAAGTCGCAGCCTTGGTAT
>DAOMZH010000462.1:0-8380 GCA_035437985.1 Polyangium sp. (in: bacteria)
ATCGCGCGGAAAAGCTAAAAGAACTGGCGCGAGCCGTTTATCATGGGGCCATGCAGCCGGAACCTACGGGCCGGCGCGTGCCGAAAAAGATTCGTCAAGCTTTGATCCGTGGACTCTTGCCGAAAAAAGAAGACCGCTTCGCCTCGATGGAGGCATTGCTCACCGCCCTTCAAATCGAGCCGGAACGAAATACTCGGACGTGGTTCGTCGTGGCCACTGCCTTGCTCATCGGCGCAGTGGGCATTGGTTTGACGTTCAAAACTCGGGAAGACCCCGGCGCTGTTTGTCGCACGAGCCAACAAAAATTGAGCGGAGTGTGGGACGGGGAGCGCAAACGGGTCATCGAGAAAGCTTTTTTGGCTACGAACAAACCATTTGCCAAAGATGCCTACAAGAACCTCGAACGGACGCTCGACGATTATGCCGAAAAATGGGTGGCTATGCGGACCGACGCGTGTCTGGCTACACGTGTGCGCGGAGAGCAATCCGCGGAATTATTCGATTTACGCATGCAATGCTTGAATCACCATTTGACGGACTTGCATGCGCTCACGGATATTCTGGTCCAAGGCGGAGCCGATATCGTCGAAAAGAGCGGATTGGCGTCTCGTGCCCTGGCAGGCTTCGAGGGGTGCGCAGATGTCGATGTTTTGCGGGCCGTCGTGCCTCCACCCAAAGACGAAGCGACGCGGGGCAAAGTGGAAGCAATTCGTCGGCAATTGGCCGAAGCCCGAGCGTTGGAATGGGCCGGACGATTCAAAGACGAAGCGACAATCATGGACAAATTGACCGCGGACGTGGGTCAAATCAAATATCGACCCATCGAAGCGGAGGTTTACGCACTTGCGGCTCGGGCACGACACGGAATGGGGTCATTCAAGGAAGCCCAATCGCTCGCAATGAATGCAATCTTTGCGGCGGAAGCTGGTCGTCATGACGAACTCGCGGCGGATGTTTGGATTCGTCTCGCGACTTGGCAAAGCGCATTGGAAGGCGACGAGCTCGAACGCGCGCGTTCGAGTACGGGACACGCAAGCGCGCTCGTGGAGAGAATGGGCGGTCATGATACTTTGCGGGCCGATTTGGACACGGCTCGGGGAAATGTCGAATACGAGGCGGGTAATTACGAAAAGGCTCGCGAGTATTATCAGGCGGCATTGGCAACCCGAGAACGGCTTCTTGGCCCTGAAACGACGGAGGTTGCCAGAACGTTGGAAAACTTGGCAATGGTGGCGCGTTATCAAGGGCGTCACGAGGAAGCGCTGACGTATTCGAAGCGGGCGCTCGCATTGCTCGAGAAAAACGTCGGTCCGCAGCATCCTTTGGTTTCGAAGGCGTTGACCACGATAGGCTTGACGCTGGAGGCAAAAGGGGAATTCGCCGAAGCGCGCAAAGTGCACGAGCGGGCTCTGGGCATTACCGAAAAAACACACGGCCTCGAACACAACAACATGGCGATTGGGCTGATGAATCTGGCCAACGCTGTCGGGGAACTCGGGGAGGCGGACGAAGCCATAACGCTTTACACGAGGGCGTTGCGTATTCAGGAAAAGAATTTTGGGGTTGGGCACGCCAAAACATCGAATATTTTGCAAAACATCGGGGCCACCTTGGAGAGCGAGCAAAGACATCAGGATGCATTGCCGTATTTCGAACGTGCGCTGGCCATTCAAGAAAAAGCCAAGGGACGAGACTACGTCGAGCTCTGTTTGCCGCTTTCGAACATGGGTATGACTTTGTTCTATTTGAAGCGATACGACGAAGCGCTGGCGAGCTTCAATCGGGCCTTGGAATTGGCCAGAAAAACCCACGGCGACAAACATCCGTACATTGCCGATGCGTTGTTCGGGGTTGGTACGGTGTACCTGGAACAGCGTCAAGCGGCCAAGGGCCTCCCGCTCCTGGAAGAGGCTCTGATCATGCGCACGACGCTCGACGAAGACCCGCTCTTGATTGCGAATTCGCGATACCAACTCGGACGCGCATTCTGGGAATCGGGGAAAGACAAACCGCACGGGTTGGAATTGGTTCGCAAAGCGCTCGAGAGTTTGCAAGGCGGCAACCCGCGCTCGAAACGGACGGTGGACGAGATCGAAACGTGGCTGCGCACCCACACTACGCATTGATTTCATTGGGCGAGACATTGCATGCACAAATGGTTTGTCTACATAAGTCGGATTCGGTATCGATTGCTCGCCGTCAATCTCTTGGCCCTCTTCGTCCCGGCGATTGGTCTCGAATTTGCCCGTATTCACGAACGTGAATTGCTGGATGCGCTCGAAAGGGACATGTCGAATCAAGCGGTCCTCGTCCGCGCGTTCATCGAAGCAGATCTTCGTGACGGCAAACCGCTCGAAGATGAAAATCATGCGCACATATTGACGACCGCGGCCAAACGCACACGCACGCGCATTCGCATCATTGATGAAATTGGTCAAGTCGTCGTCGATTCGCACGCCGAGGGACCTCCCGAAGGGCCAGAACCACCTCCGCCGTCAATGCTCCCTCGATCTCGGGAGGTTTCGCAAGTCATTGAATCTTTTTCGGATCCGGGTATCAAATGGCCCGATATTGCAAATCGCAGCGAAGTCCGCGCGGCGCTCGAGGGCAACAAGGCCACGTACACGCGGGTGCGGGAACGAAAACCGGGCGTGTTTTTGTTCCTGGCCGAACCCATTCGGTTTGGCGGGGTGTGGGGCTGCGTTTATCTCGCTCGTTCGACCCAGCCCGTCCTCTTCGAATTGTATCGCATTCGTTCGGGCCTGATTCGGGTCCTTGCCGTCGCGCTTTTGGGCACCGGATTGGTCTCCATCCTTTTGGCGCTGAGCATTTCTCGACCTCTCGGCCGTTTGTCTCGGGCCGCGACCCGAATTGCTTCCGGCGAACGCGACGTCATCGTCCCGATTGGCGGAGGTGGCGAAATTCGCGAATTGGGCGAGGCATTTGCGGCCATGAAAGAGCGCCTCGATGCTCGAATGCGTTATATCTCCGATTTTGCGGCCGACGTCGCGCACGAATTCAAATCTCCACTCACTTCGATTCGCGGGGCCGCGGAATTGCTCGGCGAAGGTGCCCTTGACGATCCCGACGCGCGACAACGATTTTTGCGCAATATCGAACTGGACGTCGAACGGCTGGATCGATTGGTCTCGCGCTTGCTCGAATTGTCGCGTATCGAAGCTTCGGCTGAAGCCATGCGCCCTTGCGACGTGGAATCATTGGCGAAACGGGCCGTCGAACGCGCATCCAGCCCCGACCAACCCGTCGAACTAAAATATCTCGCCGAAAAATACGTTTTGATTTGTCGCGCCACGGACCTCGAAACCGCTCTCGGCAACTTGCTCGACAATGCCGTGCGGTTTTCCCCCGCAGGAGAAAAGGTAACGCTGACGATTGATGGCGGGCCGCAATCGGGCGTCATGCGTTTTCAAGTCCGGGATCGCGGCCCTGGGATTCCAGCAGCAATCGTCCCGAGAATCTTTGATCGGTTTTTTACGACAGACGCCGATCGGGATGGCACGGGGCTCGGTCTAGCGATCGTCAAAAGCGTCGCGGAAACCCATGGAGGAAAAGTCGCTGTGGAAACTCGTCCCAATGAAGGGGCGATATTCACGATCGAATTGCCTTATCGGGGTTGATTCTGAATTGCGCTTTAGGAGGCTCGCGTGGTACGAGCTGACATAGAAGCGCTCGGCCGTCGGCGCCATCGAATCACGAGCGCCAAAAGGGCAGTTGCCAAAAAACCCGAGGAGGAATGCCGAGCACCTGGGAGTTCGCAACCACAACGAGCCGGAGCGGGCGTAGTGGTCATGTTCCGAGTCGTTGGAGGTGCAACGATTTCTGGCGACGTGTTTTGCGGCAATGCGGACGCTGGACGGTCGACGATGGCCGCGGCATCTTGGGCCACGGGAAAACCAAATGAAACTTCGAGGTTGTCTCGGTCAACCGTGGGATGTTGTTGATCATCGGTTCGTCCGGGAACAGCCTGGCTCAAATGCGTCCGCAGTTCGTCCGTCGAAACGATTCCATCGTGATTCCGATCGGCCACGTCGCTCGTCAACGCGCGCAACATTTCTTCCGTGAAAACACCATTTTCGATTTCCGGAAGCTCGAACGAAAACTCCGAACCGCGCGACGACGAAATCACAATGGCCCCCGTGCGGCGCAGCAAGTCATTGTAGATGTAGCGCTCACGATCGAAGACGAGGGCCTTTGGTGTTGCCGATCCCGGCGCGCTCTGCGTCGCTGCCAAATCGAGTTCCAATGCGCGCGTAGGGCGTGGAACGAGTGCCCGCGAAGCTCCGGGAATCCCGCCCGAAGGCGCATCGTTTTCCTCGCGCTCGCCCGATTCACAGGTATCCATCAAGAAAAGTTTTTTCCGGGCTCGAATGCCCATGAGCAAATCCTCGACCACCTCGAATCGCGCCGCAGTCGTCGCCAATTGCTTGGGATCGATTTCGTGGGTCGCAAAATAATAATCCGCCGCGGCATCTCGCGAATGCAGTCCATGTCCGGCGATAAAAAGAATGACCGTATCTTCGACGCCCGCATCTTTCAAAAAATCCTTGGCCCGACGAATGTTTTCCACCGTTGCCTCTTGGTCCACATGCGTGCGCACGTGCACGTGACGAAACGTTTTACCAGCACCAGCCCGTAAAACCTCGCCCAAGTCCAGCACGTCTTTATGCGGATACCCAAGATTGTATTTGGGATTTTTATAACGAGATACGCCAAACGCGACATAATAAAGATCGCCCTTGACGACCGCACCATGGTCGACGCTGCGTACGGCTCGTAATGACTCGGCACCTGCTGCATCCAAAGCCGTTACCTCGATTTTGTTCGGCCCCGACCCGAGTTCGATTCGCTCTTCAATGCGTTGCGTTCGTCCTGACGTGGGTTTGCCCGTGGGACCAAACAGCGGAACATCATTCACGAAGACGTTGTAACGCAAAAGGTCGGCATTACGCGCAACAGCCTCGAAGCGCACCACAGCCGCATTTCCCTGCACGTCGACGTTTTGCAACGTGACTTGTGGCGTCATCGCAAATGTGGGCAAAGCCGATTCCGACCGAATACCGAGTTTGTCCAAGCGCCGGTTGTACCGAGCTCGATAATGCGCCACCATTTCCGGCGTGCCGATTCCCAACCGCGTGAGCAAAATATCCGGACGATTGTTACGTACGGCCAATTGGTCGATGCGATACGCTTGCAGATCATTGACAGCCGCGAGCAATCGACCACCTTTGCGCGAAGCATCGAAATACCCATCATCGCTATAAATCAACCAGTCATCGGCTGAGGCAATCATGTGCACACTGGCGCGTTCGTCGAGCCTATGCAGCGTGGTCACGCCCGAACGTCCACCCGCGAGCAAATGGCGATTGTCGGGCGAAAATGCAATCGCCTCGATGACCTCTGAATCGCCCGGCCAAACTCCACGTACCGAGCCCGTTTTTGCATCGAGCACCGATACGTTCGTCCCGGCCACACCGAGCCATGTTCCATCCAGAGAAACCTGCATCGTTTGCGTGACGGAATCGCCGATCCGCGTCGTCCACACGGATGCTCCCGTGCGCACATCGAATGCCGACACGACCAGTTGTTGTCCCGTCGAGTTGCCTCGATACGCCACCGCAATTCGTTCCGGCCCGAGAAACGTTGCCACGGGCCAAACCAAGGAATCGAGTTTTATCACGCGTTCGAGTTTTCCCGATTGCAGGCTCCAAAGTTTCATGTCCGCGATTCGGGTTTGGGTATCGAAAATCTGCGCCGCGGCGAATTTGCCGTCATTCGAGACAGCAAGAAGAAGCTGTTCAGCGTGCTCGGGCCAAGGTTCGACGAGGCGATCGGTTTTGCCCCCGGTTGCTGCATCGAGATCGGCAATCACATATTCGGCAATCGGTTTTTGTGTCGTGGAATCGACACGCAGACGTTTGGCACCAATGACGGCGTGGTCGTTTGACAATGGTAAAACCGGACTTATTTGCAATTGAAATGTTGACCAATCGGACTTGAATTCGCGCCGCTCTCCACCTGACAGCGGCCAGGTGGAAAGGGACATGACGCCATTTTTCGACCAAATCCGCAAATTATCGGCCGTCAATCGAGCCATATCCCCGGATTCACGCACCGCCGAAGAGCGTTGCAAACCAAAACGCGCCGATTCCCAATGCCGCACATTCATCTTGTCGCCTTCGCGATCGATGACGAGCATTTCTTGGGCCATGCGTGTAAAGCTCACCGCGTTTGGCGCGGCCAGCGCTGGTTTGTCATCCGTGAACGAATGGATTTTCTTGGTATCCGTTGCGTTACGAATCTCGAAGTTCCCCGACGAACCGACCAAGACGCGCTGTTCGTCAATGAAAACCAACGTGCGCGCATCGTTCGTGGGCATTGGTTCTTTGCGCAACTCTTTGGCCGTTTCGAGGTCCCACACGTGTACGTACCCGTTGCGTGCGAGCCACGCTTGCCGACCTTTGGGGGACAAAGCAATTTTCTGAACGCCCGAGGGAATGGGCATCGTGCGCAGAATTTTGCCAGCTTGTGCGTCGAGCAAAACGAGTTCTTCGCTGCCGGGTTTTTCCGCGGGGCGCACGAAGGCTGCCCGTGAGCCATCGGCGGCCATGGCGATGTCGCGCGGACGTTGTTTGTGTTCTTCTTTGAAACGGACTGCGCCGCGCTCGATGTCCCATACTTCGCAAGCGCCGTCCCACCGTTCGAGCAGAAGCACATCACCGCGTGCGGAGACGACGATTCCCGCGACTTGATGCGGATCGTGGGTCATGAGCGAAGGTCGCGGAGCAGGATGGGCGGCAAACGCGCGAATGGGTTTGTCGTTGTCAATATCGTACAAGAGCACGCCGCCATGTTTCCAGTCGCGTATGAGCGCGCGTGTGCCCCCCGCAGCGAGCGCGATGACGTTGTCTTCGACTTTGTGCTGGGTCGTTTCGTTTGTCGTGACGTTCCAATTAGAAATAAAAAAGCCGCTCGGGGTGATATTGACGAAGCGCAATTGCTGACCGTCGGACGAAAAAGCGAGTATGGGTTGCGCGCCATTGGCTGGATTCACGAGCAAGAGCGCGCCAGAATCCACATCCCACAAATGCACCAGCCCTCGATGCACCGAAGCGGCAAGGCGCCCATTGGGCGAAAGAATGCCGGCATGATGGGTGTCGTTGGTCCGCACGAGTTGCGGGACGAGCGTAGCGGTCGTTGGTGCGGGATTGGCGGCGTAGGTGGGTTGCGCCGAGACGAACGGGGAGGTTAACGAGAGAAGAAAAGCAAGGGTTTGTCGGCGCACCATGGAAGTGCGCGGGAGGGTACAACGAAAAGTGGGGCGGTGGAAGTGGGGCGCTTCGCGTTATGCGGTCTTGGCCAGCGGAGCTGGATTCATTGGCGGATTTTGGAAGCGAGGACGGCGGTCAATCCCGTCGATAATAGCCACCATGGGATGCCGTCGTTGTACGTGGAGGTGGTGGATGTACTGATGTGACCGCCGCAGATGACGACGTAGAGGGCGCCGGGCATTGCATAACATATGCAGGCTCTATGCGAGTCAATTCGGGCATGACCTCCGAATTCGCGGGAAGAACGTTGAGAGGGGCGGTGCGCAGGACACTGGTTCCCGGTAAAACGGGAGAAACATTGTTCGAGACCGACAGGACTGTATCGAACCCCGATACTGTAAAGCAACAAAGAAAACCGCATATGAGGGCCGCTGCGATCAAGCCAAAACGTGTCTGCCGAAGCCGTCGTTCAAGTACCGTCATATTCTCCTGTAGCTCCGATGCAGTGCTCACCTCGGCAACAGATCGTGCGGCAGGGACATCAACAGCGTCCTTCGTCAACGTTATGCGGGAGGACGTTGTGCCAGAGAGATCTCGACGAGCATCCAATCCTTGCCCAACCCGCTCGATCTTGATCATCGCTGGCGCCGACTTTGTTCCCACAAACAAACGCGAATCACGTGGTTTCCTGATCACTCGCCCGACCCATTGATGCAGTTGATGGCCAATCGTAGGCCGTACGTGTGAAACAGGTTTGACCGAATCCTCGGCCACGCGTCGCCGATGACGCGACATCATTCGTCCGTCAATGGGCTTGACCGACGTCGTGGCAACGGCCTTTGCCCCTCGTCCAATCTTCTTGATATCCCGCTGTTGTTGCTCAATCGTTTGCAGTATCGTCGCCGCAAGCGCCCCTTTTTCTTTCTGGGTCGACGGCCGATACAAATCCCACGCTTTACGCGCCAAACGCGATTGCCGCGCCCACGCGCGCAGGTCGGCTACTTCCTCCGGCGTCGCTTGCCCCGAAACGAGTTTTTCCCAGCGCGGATCTTCGAGCACCCCGGCCATACGCCAGGTTTCCTTCGAGTTTG
>DAOMZH010000463.1:0-8307 GCA_035437985.1 Polyangium sp. (in: bacteria)
AATGACTTCGCGTTTTCTCCGCGAAGCAAGGGCGCAGGCGCGTATCGACCACGAAAATGTCTGCAAAGTATTCGAGGTTGGGGAAGTCGAAGATAAATCCTACATTGCGATGCAGTTTGTCGCGGGCGACATGCTCGATAAAGCGGGCGTATTCATGACACTGGACGAGAAGGTCATCGTGATGCGGGATATCGCCCGCGCATTACACGCCGCGCACACCTTGGGCATTCTGCATCGCGACATCAAACCCTCCAACATCATGGTGGAAGTGACGGATGACGGTCGGAACAAACCCATCCTCACGGATTTTGGTTTGGCCCGGGATGAAGGGACAAACCGAGGGATGACCGAAACGGGAGCCATCATTGGCACACCGGCCTATATGTCTCCCGAGCAAGCGCGAGGCGCACGGTATATCGATCGGCGCTCCGATGTGTACAGTTTGGGGGCGACGCTCTACGAATTGTTATGCGGACAGCCGCCGTTTACTGGCGATTCGACAATGAACATCGTCATTGCTGTCTTGAGCGAAGACCCATTACCCTTGCGCTCGCGGATTCCCTCATTACCCGCAGATTTGTCCACCATTGCGTCCAAATGCCTCCACAAAGATCCCAACGAACGATATGAATCGGCACGTATGCTCGCCGAAGACTTGAATCGCTACATCCTCGGCGAGCCAATCTTGGGACGGCGCAGGAGTGCATATCGACGACTTCGACATTGGGCCGGAAAACATCGGGCTCTGGTGACGACGGCTCTTTTGGCGTTCGTCGCCCTGACTGTCGTCGGAGGCATCGCGATTCAGCAGCGCATACGCGCCGCGCAGGAAAAAGCAGTGCTCGAAGCGCAATCCATCGTCGAACGAGAATTAGGACAAGACATCAAGGAAATGGAGTGGTTTTTGCGCACAGCCCATATGACGCCCTTGCACGACGTGACGCACGAACGCGGCATGGTAAAAGAGCGCATGAAACGAATCGAGGAACGTCGGACAGCGGGTGGGCGCATTGCCGCATTGGTCGATTATGCCATCGGCCGTGGCCATTTGGTTCTGGGTGAATACGACCCCGCGCACGAACGTTTGTCGCGTGCCCTCGACAATGGAATCGATACGCCGGAACTGCATTATGCCCTAGGGTTGGTCTTGGGACATCGATATCAGCAAGCCATGATGCGGGTACGTGGAGCAACGGATGGCCATTGGGTGCAGGAGGAAATCAAAAAAATCGAAGCCGAGTATCTGACGCCCGCGCTCGGGGCCATGGAAAAATCGCGTAGCGTACGTATGGAAACGCCTAGTTATCTCGAAGGATTGATAGCGTTTTACAAAAAAGACTACGCCGCGGCCGTGCAGCTTGCAGAAAAAGCTGCGCAAGAAGCGCCTTGGTCGTACGAAGGGCTCGCCTTGGGCGCGGAAAGCCATTTGAGTCTGGGCAACATCCACAAACTTCGAGGCGAACGCGAGCAAGCGCAACACGAATTCGACGAAGCCGTCCGACTCTTTGATCTGGCCAGTGAACTTGGTCGAAGCGACGGATTGCTTTATGAACGCAACGCGGAAGCGCGGATGCGCCGCATGGAACTGCTCGTGTATTTCGGGATTCCGCTGTCCGAAAACCACCATGCCGCATTACTCGAAACGGCCACCCAAGCGGCTCGAGCGCGACCCGATCGCGGCACCCCGTTTCTCAAAATAGCTTTTGCGCACGGTCTGGTCGCCAAGACGGGTGACTTGCACGGTCGAGATCCACGCGCGGCACTCCATTTGGCAATCGCCGCTCTCGAACGCGCACGGGCAATCGACGGCGATACCTTCAGCATTCACGAATTTCACGCCGATTGTATGCTGGGGTTCGCCGGCTACGAGTTCTCGCATGGCCTCGATCCTCGGCAATCCTTTGAAAACGCCATTCTCCAGGCAAACAAGGCCATCGAGCTCGACCCCATGCATCCTTGGGGCTGGCTTGCCTCGAGCCACGCGCGCCGGGGAAAGGGACTGTATGCAATGAGCATTGGCAACGACCCAACGTTGGATTTTTCGCACGCCATCGCCAATGGCATGAAAGCCGTCGAACTCGAAGGTGGGTACGGGTTTGGCTGGGACTCTGCACATTGGACTTGCGCGCTCCGGGCGCAATGGCTGGCGAGTCGCGGCAAAGATCCCAAAGCCGAGATCGGACCCGAATGCAATCTTTTCGATCGCTGCATGCAGGCCAACCCCAAAGGCCAATGCCAAGAAAACGAAGGCATGCTGGACTATTACATTGCGGAATATCAGGTTTCTGCAAATCGCGATCCGACCGCTACTTTTCTTCGCGCGGAGACAAACCTCCAGACCGCCAGCACCATTCTTATCAATTACCTCGAAAATCGACAACTCTTCGTAGGGCTCCGATTCCTTCAGGCCCTTCATGCATTTCATCGCGGTACGGATGCGACCTCGGCCCTCGGAGCCCTCGACAAATCCCTTGCCGATTGTTTTCAGCTCGATCCCAAGGACACCTGGTGCACGTTATTCGACGCCCGGCGCGCTTTGCTGGAAGCGGACGTCGTCGCCGCCAACCATGGCCCAGAAAAACCGGCGCTCGAAAAAGCATTGAATCTGGCCCTTCTGGCCACGGAGCGCGACCCGCGAAATGCCGATACGTTCCAATTGCTCGCCGATGTCGAACGTCATTTGGCCAAGAGCGAATCCGAAGGAGACAAACACCGCCGCGCGGGTATCGACGCATGCGCCAAGGGAATGGCGCTCAATCCCCATAACCCAAGGTTACTTTTGACATGCGGCCTTTTGCATCTGCTCGTCGCCCAGAGCGCAAAAGACAAGGCTTCGAGCGCCGATAAAGCTCGAGAAATGCTCGAAAACGCCGCGCAGCTGAATCCATTGCTCGCGGACGCGACAGAAAAACCCTTGCGCGAGGCCCAACGAATGACCGCCAAAAAGGGCGCTTCAAAATGAATCCGGGCTGATGTACAATCTCGCCGATGGACAGCGAGACCCTCGATCCGAGTCAGACGCATGATCCCAATAACCAGGACTGCCCGGCGTTGGTGCCAGGTTTGGTGCTCGCGTTCGCCGCAGGAAAACCAGCCCAGCAGACCATCGCTTTGCCCGACGAACCTTTGGAAATGGGCCGCGACCATCCGGCATTTGCTGGGCATCCCGACCCGCGTTTGTCGCGCCGACACTTCGCAGTTCATTTCGATGGACGGCACTTCAAAGTCGCCGACCTCGGCAGTCGTAATGGCACATGGACCGATGGCGAGGCATTGCCGCCCAATACGCCTCGAGAGGTCACCCGAGTCATTCGCGCAGGTGATTCCGTTTTTCTCGTCGTGCGGAACATTGGCCCCATGAAACAATTCGGCGTCCGGATCACGGATCGTCGCGTCGAAGGCCCTGCGCTCCAAGCGGCTTTGATGATGGTAGCCCAAGCTGCCCAACATGGTTCGACCTTGCACATCACGGGCGAAAGCGGTGCAGGGAAAGAAGGATTGGCCCGAGCTTTTCATGCTGCAGGGCCGGTTCCCAATGGTCCCTTTATCGCCGTCAATTGTGCCACGATTCCTGAAAGTGTCGCGGAACGATTGTTATTCGGCGCCAAACGCGGAGCTTATTCCGGAGCTGATGCCGATTCCGACGGACACCTCCAAGCGGCTCATGGGGGTACGCTTTTTCTCGACGAAGTTGCAGAATTGAGTTTGGCCGTGCAAGCGAAACTGCTCCGGGTGCTCGAAACAGGGGAAGTTTTGCCGCTCGGAGCTTCCAAGCCACGGAAAATCGAATTTCGCTTTTGCTCGGCAACGCACCGCGATTTACGAGCGCAAGTCGTGGATCAAAAATTGCGCGAAGATTTTTTCTATCGAATCGCCATGCCCCATGTCGCGGCTCCTCCATTACGTGAACGACCCGAAGAAATTTCTTGGTTATTGACCGCAGAATTGACAAGAATGGCCCCGGAATTAAACCCACACTTTTCGCTGGTCGAAACATGTATGCTTCGTGCTTGGCCTGGTAATGTGCGCGAATTGTTGGCGGAAGTCCGAACCGCGGCCCAGCTTGCGCTGGCCACGGATAACAAACGGGTCGAAGCGCGACACCTCAGGGCAACGGCTGGTTCGGCATTTTCTGCTCCGAAAGAAGAAACTCGTCCGCCATTACCGCCAAAAATGACCACCGTTGCCGACGATTCGTCGCGATTGCCTTCGCCATCCAAAGCCAAACTCGCCAGCGTGCTCAAGAAATGCCAGGGAAATGTCACAGCTGCCGCCCGGCAACTCGGCGTGCACCGTACGCAATTGCGCCGTTGGCTCGAACGATATGACGTGGATGTTCGCGCGTTCATGCCTCCGGGACGCACGGCGCCGCAAGACGACGACGCCGATTGAGAGGTCCAAGTCTACAATGTGATGTGATTGCATTACCAAAACGGCCACGAAGGGAAACTCGAGGTGCGCATCGACACGGTGAGCACCAAAGCAATTGTAGCCGATGTAGATGGGACCTCGGCTTTGCTCCGTCCAGCCAAAGCCTTGCGACGAGCCGACACTTGTGAGTTTGTTGAGTCCTGTCACTTGAGTGGGCACGAAAGTTTGATGGCCCGAAACCTGTGTATGCTGAGTTTACTTTGCGCGTCGAGGACACGAGATGGAAACATCCCTGCACGACGAGAGAAATCGTTTTGCTTCAATGATGGGATATCAATTGTAATCCGAGGTGAATAAAATATGCCGATTCTCTGCACGCATCCGGGCCAAAAACTGGACGATCCGATCATACCAGCGTGAAATGTATTCGAACTGCTCGTCGGTGCCTTTGTAAACACCCGCGTGGAACCAGCCTTGGTTGCATGTATCGTAGAGTTCCCGCAGGCCGCTTTGATGTAGCTGCTCGAACTTGGCCACGATCTCTGGAAACTCCGATTTGGCCAGCCAGTTCAAGATGTAGGAGTCTCCGCGATGCAAGCTTTTCGCGCCCCTGAAGATCTTCGACATGGAAACCAAATCCGGGTGTTCGATTCCGCATGTCGTTTTGCCCGTATACAAGGCCACGAAAATGAATTCCCACGCCTTGTCGGTTTCCTGGACGTACTTGGAATCGATTACCTCTTCCAGCTCATGGATGAAATCTCTCCGTAATGCATCGCCTTTCGTCGCGCGCAGCTGCTTCAAAGTGAAATCATCGATTGCCAAAAAAAGTCCCCGACCAGGCATGCTCCGTCCTTCCGCGCAACGTCACCCTCTCACGGGTTCCATTCGACAATTTCGACCAAACAATCACGCTATCACGAAGCGGCGACCAGCGATGCACGAGCAAGCGCATTTCCATGGCAAGCTCGTGCATTTCGGGCGATCGACGCGGGCAAACCATTCTGCATATGAGGGCATTGGTTGCCCGGCGGATATGCAATCAGAGGCTCAGTCGCATTCCGTCTTGACGCAGCGGTTCACGAGGATTTCAAAATACGTGTACATCTCGTAAGAACGGCGGCATTCTTTGATGCACTCCTCGCGCGAGGCCTTCTTTTTATTGAGGTCTTCTTTTTTCTTGAGGTCCTCGCGGGCTTTTTCGGAGGCCTTCATGGCTGTTTTCGCGTCGGCCGCATGGGTGCCCGTGGGGTATTTCTGGAGATATTCTTCGATGCCCTGACAATCGTAGGACTTCGTCGGCTTCGTGCATTGGTCGACTGCGGCGGCTTTCCACATGTCTTCTTCGGCCATTCGGCTAGCTTCGGCTTGTCCATCTTGCATGGCCTGACGTGCCTCGGCGGTGTATTTGCCAGCCGGGTATTTGGCGATATACGTCTTGACTCCGTCGCAAGGATTGGCCGCTTTCGGCTTGCGACACCCCTCGACGTTCGCGGCTTGCCACAGGTCTTCCTCGGCCTTTTGTTCCTTGGCGAGTTTCTCGTCGGCGTCCTTCTTTTCTTTGGCCGCTTTGTCTTCTGCAGCCTTTTGGGCTTTTTCCTTCGAGGCTTTCGCGTATTTCGTGAGTTTGCCCGTTTTGCTCAGGTGCACGAGGATCGCATTGATGGCGTCTTGTTCGACAGTGCCATCGCTGCTGCTGAAATCGGTCATGGCTTGGTCGATGACCGAGGAATCAGCGGCCGAAATAAACGACGCATTGATTTTCACGGCATACGTGACGCGCGTTTGTCCGTTGACCTGAACCGCGAAGACCGACTTCTCCTGCTGCGCGTTCACGATGACCTTGGCGACGACATCGGGTTTGCCCTGCTCGCTGGTGACGAGGTTGTACCCGGAGCTCGTCAGAGCGGTCGTGAGGCCGGATTCCACGTTGGGGACAAACTGCCCCGCTTCGCTCGTGCCGGCTTGCACACGCACGTACACCGCGAGATCCGGTGCTGGGGCAAGCTGCGACATATCGGCGTCTTTCGCCCCACCCGACGAAGATCCGCCGCAGCCAAAAGCGGCAGAAAGGGCGAGCCCACCAGTGAACACCATGGATGCTGCGAATCTCGTGAACCTCATCGACGAACTACTCCTGCATGAGAGAATGTTGCTCGATCCAGACCCGAGTTTGTCCTTTGGGGGTCTGCGGATCGTTTGACCTGGACGGTGCGCGCGGGTGTTTGCTCGTTATGCGGGCAGGCGTCAATCGTTTTGCGAAAAGTTTGCAAAAAGCCGCGAAATCCGACATTCTTTCAGGTTCGGAGGTGGGGCGCTTGGGGGATCATGGGGCCGTCGAGGCGGGCCTCTGCGACTCGGGAAAAACTTGCGACGATGTAGTAAGCCGTGTAATGTCCAAAGCGCAACGCCCTTCGCGAACACGTCGATGGCCTCACCCAACCCCTCCGAAAAAAACGTCGATATCCTCGTCATCACCGCTCTTCAGGACGAACTCGACGGCATCCTTTCCATTGGCCCCGATTGGCAAGAACACCGTGACCTCGCAGGTTTTCGCTACTATCGCCGCGACGTCACCACTTCGCGCGGCACCTCGTTTTCCGTCGCTGCCGCGTGGATCGGCGAAATGGGCCAACGCTCGGCCAGCATTCGCGGCGCGCAACTCGAGGCTGAACTCGGCCCGTCCTGCCTGGCCATGTGCGGCATCTGCGCCGGATACCGCAGCAAAGTGGGGCTCGGCGATATCATCGTCGCCGACCGCTTGTTCGCCTACGACGAGGGCAAACTCCAGGTAAGTCCCTCGGGCGAATCGACATTTGCTTATTCGATGCGCGCCTTCGACCTGGATGCCGTGTGGAAAGTCGACGCGTCGTATTTGGCGCGGGAAATCGACATCGCGCCGCTGCAAGCTGAACGTCCCCCGACCAAAGATGCGCAACGAAAATGGCTCTTGCGCACGCTCCATGCGCACGAGACCGAGGGCAAACCCGCGCCGATGCAGCATCCTGACCGCGCCAAACTTTGTCCGGAATGGACCCCGCGGCTAACAGAACTGCTCGAAAATGGTTTTGTTATGCGCACCGGCGCCAAACTCGCGCTGACGGAAAAAGGCCGTGATGCGGTGTTCGAGGACCTCTTGCTGCATCCGGATGGTTTGCCCGCAGAGCCGCCGCTGCAGGTGCATGTGGGCACGGTGGCGACGGGATCGGCGGTGGTCGAAGATGCGGGCATTTTCGAGCGGTTGCGGAAGGTGCAGCGCACGACGATTGGCCTCGAAATGGAGGGGACGGCGCTCGGCGAATTGGCTGCGCGTGGAGGAAAGCAATCGATTCTCGTCAAGGCGGTGGTCGATTATGCCGATCCCGACAAAGACGACGGTTTTCGGCGATTTGCGTGTCGAGCGTCGGCGTGGTTTTTGTTTGCTTTTCTGGAAAAACATTTCGAGCCGCGTCAACAACAAAAACGTTTCGAGCGTCGGGAATTCGATTTCGACCGCGAACGCGAGCATCCTTTCTTGGTCAAAGTCGAGCGAGCTGCCCAGGCGCGTTTTCCCACAGCCAAAATAACAAAACATCCCGTCGAGCCGCCTTTCGTGGGCCTCTTGCAATTGGAAATCGAAACGCATGGTTTGTTCGATACGCGGCTCGTCGCGGCGCTGGACCAATCCATCACCCCGGAATTGGTGCAACAGTTTGCCCTTCTGGAACGGCCTTTTCGCGACGATTTCCCGCCGTTGCGCTCGACCATCGTGCACCGCGGCGATGCTGCGCCCTCCGAATTGAGCCGCCAAGCGTGGCGCAAGAGTATTCAACTCGAGACGTTTTACGCCTACCAAGCTTTGTTTGACCTAACCAAATATCTCGAATGGCAAACAGCGCGTCTGCAAGCCGATCCCATTTACCCTCCGGCCATGTACGTCGATCCTCCGGCCACGTA
>DAOMZH010000464.1:0-8298 GCA_035437985.1 Polyangium sp. (in: bacteria)
GATCTGCACCGGGGTGCCTTCGATGGCACCCTGCTTTTCGATACCACCGAGCGACAGGTAGAAATTGGTGTTGCTCGGCTGGCCGGAACCGTTGTTTGTGATCTGGAAGGTCGTGCACCCCGTGTTCCCCGTCACCGTCACGGTCATCACCGTGATCCAGTTGTTGGCAGGCCATGTACAGTCCCATCCGTTCTCCTGATCAAACAACAAAGCCGTACCGTCCGTGTTGTATGTTCGGTACATGCATGGTTGCTTCGTGGGGGGACGTCGTATTTGGAGATTGAGGGGGCGATTGAGAATACGCAGCTTGCTTGGTCGTTGACGACGATCAAGCAAGCACTGGAGAAGTTGTCGAAGGTGCCGGTGGATGGGCAGCGTTTGGCGCGATTGAAGTTGAAATTGGCACAGATTAGTTCGACGCAATTCTTGTCGAATGCCTCGATCGCGAGCGCGGTGGCTGGATCTCGCAATTTGGGTTTTGATTTGACGAGTATGGACGACAAGGCGCGAGACTTGGCAGCGGTGACGCCGGAACAAATTCGGGAGGATTTGGTGGCCTGTATGACAGGGCGACCGACGTTGTCGATTGTGGGGGACGAACCAATGGCCAAAACTGCTTTTGACGAGGGATGGGTGCATGCGCCTTCGAGTACGCCTGCGTCTGCCAAGCCGTGACGAGCACGAACGTTTGGCCAGGATGAACCTATCGTGGCCATTTTGGACGTGCGTGTGTTTTCCGCGATTGTGACGAAAAAACGCGTTACCATCTGGCTCGCAGGGTCAAACCGTTCGGATTCACGCCGAATTGCCATTGCGATTGGGCGGTTTTGGATTGGGGCGCATTGGATAGCGTTACTAGTATTACCCCGCCAAGGGCAACTGCACCCAAGGCCATGACACCGATACCGATGCCCATGAAGGCGGAGCTTTCATCGGTAGAATTGTTAGAGGACGCTAGTAGTGCACCTCCGGTGCCCATGACCGCGAGCGATTGCGTGATGATTGTGCCCTTTGCTAGATTTTCGCGCCAAACGCGGACTGAACCGCCCGGGCCTACTGCGTTCGTGACCACCGGTTCGAGCGTTGGCGCATCAAAGGCGATATGGTCCCCATCCACCACGTCAACCGTCATCACCCACGGCTTGTGATTGGGTGCCGAAACCGTGACAACATGCGCACCCTTGTCAACATTGGCCCAAATAGGTCCCTCGATGATTGAAGCAGAACGACCGTCGATAGAAAGCTTCGCTCGAATTCGCGTGTGGTTTTTCCTGGCCCGAATTGTCAAGGAGGCAGCTCGTGGACATAGCTGTCCAACCTTATCGTTCGCCTCTTTGCGGCGCACTGGATCCTCACCCCATCGCGCGTATTGCTCGGCCTCCGTGTATTGCTGACACGCGCTCCCTAACCTCCCCATGCTCTCATAACACTCGCCAAGTGCCAGATGCACGCCAATCCCATTAGGCACAAGGCGTTTCGCCTCTTCGAGCTTGGACACCGCCTCCGCGAACTTTCCGGCATCTTTCAGTGTCGCGGCTTCTTCGACGAGAGGTCGTGCGGTTTCAACTTTACGCGGATCGTACGTTTGTCCAAGCGCGACGTGCGAACTCGCCAAGAACAGTGTCGTTACAAATCCAGATACGGCCCAGCGAATATGGTTATTTTCGGGTATCATGAAACGTTGCTCCGGATTGGGTTGACTTAATCGACTCTCCAATTGGGTCTTGACCCCTTTGTCGTCGCACTCGGCACAGGGGCAGCCGTTGGTGCTGATTCCTCCGGTTTTGCCGGTACCCCTACGATACTCGTTGGCGCTGCGCCCGGCAGTGGAGCGCTCGGCTTGACCTTCTTGTTTGTCAGTGCCTTGTGCGGTGCGTCTATTACGGTTTTTCCTACAGAACTGTCGGTTACAACGACGGGTTCGTCCTTCCGCACATGCGACGAGGCCGGGATTTTTGGTTTGTCAAGAGCATTATTGACCAGCGACGAGGCCGTCGGCATCGCAGTTGCCGAAACTTGGGGGCTCGCGTTCACCGTTTCCGACAACCTCTGCTGCGACGATTCTCCGCCGAGAAACCTTGGAGCAATGAATGAACTCTCAATTACGATGGCCGTAGCAGCGACAAACCTTATGACACTGCTCTCTCGCGTGCATCGTGCAACGCTAGCTTTTCCAGTTTGGCCAAACGTTATGGATGTTCGTTCCGCCGAGGGCGCAGGAAGCGGCATGTGCGGACCGGGAATCGGAACGGTCGTACCGAGAAGAGGCTCCGGTTTAGTCACGCCATCTGGCGGCAAACTCGCTTCGTCTGTCAAAGACAGGCGTGGTATCGAAACACGCGAGGCACACTGCTCCAAGACTTGCGCGAACTGCTCGACGGAAGCCCAACGTTCGTCCCGACGCTTACGCAAGCAGCGCATAATGGCTTCGGCCATGGGTACGGGCACGTCAGGACGCACCGCACGTAGGGGGCATGGTTCTTCTTGACGCACCTTTGCGACCACCTCCAACATCGTCTCTGCGCGAAATGGGGACGTCCCCGTTAACAATTCGTACCCGATCAACCCCAATGCCCAGAGGTCTGAACGATTGTCGACCATTTTTGATTTCGCGATCTGCTCGGGCGACATGTAGAGCGGTGATCCCAGCGCCACGTTTGTGTCCGTGAGTTCGACCTTGTCGGGTGCCGTATGTTTCGAGATGCCAAAATCGAGGACTTTCAAGCATAAGGAACCATTCCGCCGACGAACTACGAACATATTCGCGGGCTTCAAGTCGCGATGAATGATTCCCAGCGCATGCGCTTCGGCGATCGCATCGCAAGCATCCAGGACAAACCCGACCGCCTCTTCGACTGACAGCGGACCGTGCTCGGCGAGATACGTCTTCAGGTCGTTTCCTTCGAGGTACTCCATGATCATGTACGGCGCACCGTCGCTCATACGTCCAACATCGTGAACGCGCGCGACATGCTCACTGCGGATTTGCGCAGCCGCCTGCGCCTCACGTAAAAACCGCTCGAGTGCCTCGGGATGCTTGACCATCTTGGGTAGCAAAAATTTCATCGCGTAAAGCTGCTTGAGATCCACGTGGCGAACTGCCACGACAACCCCCATCCCTCCTTGCCCCAACACCCGTTCGACTCGATACTTGTCAAGTAAAATGTTCCCGATTGCGACTGGTGCGTCCATGTAAACCCCTTTGACCAAGGAGTGGTTTGGGACAAACGTACACACCCGCAAAGTGAACGAAAGGGAAATGTTCAATTTGCGTGATTAGTGCAATCGCCTGGGAAAACAGTGCGTCTTGCGACAAACCTATAGCGCCATGACGAACGCGCCTTCGTTGGCGAGCCACGGGCAGTTTTTCGGATTGCAATGGGCGGCGTTACACGCAATGCCGAGCGATTCAAAGTCATTGCTATTTCAATGCCCATTGCGCGCGCAAATCCGGTTCGTACCCATGAGCGGTGTTGACACGTATCTGTAGTGCGCTCACGAAACTAAACCCACAGTGTCGCAATTGGCGCTTCTATGTTGCCGTGCGTCATCCGTTTGCGTTCGTGGGCTTAGGCCAAACGCCAGTGTACATCTGTCCACAACCGCCTGCACCCGAACAGCAATCTTTAAGCCCCATCTTCCCCCTTGCATGTACATCTGTCCGCATGCTAGGGTCGCGCGCATGTTGACCATCGCGGTGATGAACTTCAAAGGCGGCGTTGGCAAGACCACGCTATCGATCTTGCTCGCAAACGAACTCGCCCAACGTGGGCATCGAGTGCTGCTCTCCGATTGTGACCCTCAGAACAGCGCCCTGGCGTGGCAGAGTTGGTCGAAGTCGAACCTGATGGTCGAACGTGTCGAGAAGATTCGTCCGAAGAAGACGGAGCGCTCCGACATCGACATGAACGTGCTCGATTGCCCGCCCCGGTATGGTGACCAATGCATCGCGGCGGCGATTGCCTCCGACGTGGCCGTGGTGCCCGTCATGCCCGGCCCGCTGGACTACGCAGCCACGGGGATGCTGGTCGAGACATTGCGCGAAGCGAACAAGCGCCGTCCATCGCCGCTCCCGGCTCTGCTCGTCGCGAATCGGACGATGCCCCGATCCGTCGTGAGCCGTTTGCTCGTCGAGACGCTCAACAAGCTGGCCGCACAAGTTGAAGGCGCCAAAGTCTCGAAGACGGCGCTGCCGCAGCGTACCGCGTATGTCGAGGCGCTCATGGGGCCATGGGCTCCGCTCGCGAAAGAAGCGAGGACTCCGATTAAAGCATTGTGCGACGAGACGTTGGCATTGGCGGGGCGTAAATGACATGGCCAAGAAAAAAGACCTGTCCTTCGAGACGTTCGTCCCGGTAAAGCCGATTCAGACGACCGCGCACGTCGAGAGGGTCGCGGCGAATGTAAAGCGGCTGGTCGTGGATATTTCGCCGGCGATTCATCGGCAGCTCGTCGAGCGGTGCATTCCGTTCGACACGATGAAGGCGTATGTGCTGTTCATCATCAACAAACAGCAGCATCGGGCGAAGGTTTCTTCAGGTCCCATTCCGCCAATGCGCAATCAAAAACGTGTCATCATCGAACTTCCCGAGGCCGAGGCGGACGCGCTCACCGAGAAATCAAAGGCGCGTGGTTTTCCAAGCTTCCGCGAGTTTGTCTTGCGTTGCTTGGAAGCAGAGGGGCTCGAGATCGAGGTGAAGCGGGGGACATGAAAAAGCGGCGCAAAAAGCTGCCCATGCCGTCCGACGAGGAGGTTGAAGATTTTTTGGCGAAAACGCCAAGTTTCGTCATCATCTGCGACACGTGCACTGTCGGGTACGCGATGAGAATCACGTTTGAGCAATTCGAGAAATGTCTCGAGGATGCTCAGCATGACCAGAGCAAGGCATTGCGTGCGATTATCGACATTGAGAATTTCGACGAGTTTTATGCGAAAAACCCGAAAACGATGTCACAAATGGCGACGTTTTGCGAACAGCACCTGAGTCACAAATGGCACCTGAGGGTCGTGCCGCCGTTGTGGAGGCATTGAGGGATACATTCGCGGGAGTATGATGGCGAATCATGTTGTTTTTTGATCTTGAGTTCTATGTTCCCCCCCAACGAGCGCAAACGGTGGATCCATAGAGAAAAAGGCTGTATTCTCGCTTGAACGCGCATGCCGATAGTAACGCTGCTATTTCTTGGTGCAAACGCAAGTGACACGACACGCTTGCGTCTCGGTGCTGAACTCCGTGACGTCCAACGTGCGCTTCAAATCACAGGCGTCGGCGAGGATTTTCGGCTCGTGGCGGAGCTCGCCGTGCGTCCGAGAGATTTACAAAGCCTTCTGCTCATGCATGCGCCCAACATGCTTCATTTCTGTGGCCATGGGTCGGATCCCACCAGAGGGATAACCCTTGACCGCGTAATGCCTGCGGGAAAGACGTCCCGAGATTTCGTGCCTATGGAGGACGCTCCGCTCGGCATGGACGCAAGTGGAGGGCTCCTCCTCGAGGACGAGCAAGGCAATGCCGTGGCGGTGCGGCCAGACGTACTGACCGCACTACTAGCGATTTTGAGGCGTGACATTCCTCTGCGTTGCGTCGTTCTCAATGCATGTTTTACCGCTTTCCAAGCTCGAGCCATTGCCAATCACGTCGATTGCGTCATTGCTACTACGCGCGAAGTTGATGACAATGCGGCGATTGCATTCTCAACTGCGTTTTACCGAGCCATTGCTTATGGCAAGAGCATCTCGTCCGCATTTGAACTTGGCCGCATCGAGGTCGGGTTGCGCGGTTTGCCAGGCGAAGGCGTATTTCAATTATTTCACCGACCACAAGTCGAACCGCAGCGCGTTTTCCTTGTCGAACATCAGCTAACACGCGCGAATTCGAGTACTTCGCCCATTGATGCGTTGGCCTGGCAGCAAGTGCGCCGCCCCAAAAACTCGATATTGTACCGGATGATCTCCTCCCCAAAGGACGCCATTGGGCATGTTTTCCAACAATATCGAGTTCTGGAATTTCTCGGTCAGGGTGGTACGGGCGTCTGCTATAGGGTTCAGCATACAACTATTGGTCGCGAATTGTGTTTGAAACTGACGTACCCGCTCGCTAGTCAGCCGCAAGCAATATTGAGAGCTGCCTCGCGCATGGTGCGTGCGCTCGGGGCCATTGATCATCCAGGCGTCATCAAGCTTCACGACTTCGGTGTTCTGGAGATCGAGGGAGATTCGACGTTCTACCTGGGTATGGATTTATTGTCGCGTCATACGGTGGCGAGCTGGTCATTTGAGAATAAACTTCCCATTGCAACAATTCTGAATACTTTTGCAAAGATTGCAAATGCATTGCACGCAAGTCACACGTGCAGATTCTTCGATGAGACCGGGTTCGAGCAAATTGGGCTCCTCCACGGGGATATCAAGCCCGACAACATCATGATGACCCGGTTTGGCGAGCCGGTAGTGACCGACTTCATGATGCCTGATCTTCACGCTCTCATCGCCTATGACGCGAGAGAACGCCTTCCCGATGTAGGAGGGCCATTGCGCCTCGCGACCACAGACATGTACGGAACACGCGGATATATGCCACCCGAGCAGATGCACCAAGGGTTGGTAACGGTACGCTCGGATATATTTTCATTGGGATTGACGACCGTCGAGACGATTCTGCGACGTTACGACGAATGGGACGAGATGGCGGACGTGCAAACGTTAATTGAGCTCGGGATCGACGACGAATTCGGGACGTATTTGTTGCGCATGATGCATCCGCGGCCTGAAGAGAGGCCTTCTAGCATGGAGGAAGTAGCGAACCGATTCTCCGAGTTCGCTCGCCGGTTGTAGGAAACCGGACCCCGACCAATCGTCCCAACAATGACTCGGGAAAGTGCGGCTTTCGCGTTGCCGGAGACACGGGCGCGGTTCCCGCTGCGGCCTTTGGCGTGGCGATCGTGGGTTTCAACCTCGCCACTCCGAGCATGTCCAAACCCGCGTTTCGTCAGCGACTTGGCTGGGCTGCCTGCATCGCAACACGCGCTGACGAAACGCTACCAATTTCGCGAAGGCCGGCGAGGCACCTGCGATCTCAAGTGAAATCAACAAGTTACGATTCTCGAAATCCGTTCTCGATTCGTGATTTTCGAATCGTGCCATCACGACGAGTTTCGATAAGAATGGCAGCTCATGATGGCCACACGAAAGGGCTGGATGCCCTCTTGCCGCGTGAAGCACAGGCCGCCCTATCGATTTATCCGTAGCACATTCTTAAGGGGCGCCTCGAGGAGGGGTTCCAAAAGCTCCTGCCCGGTCTCATCCATCGTCAACGAGAGCACGCGGACCTGTTTGAGCCCGGCCTCGGCGGCAGCCACGGCTTTCGCCGCATCTCCGGGCGCGGGACGGCGATCTTGCATAGCTGCCAGCTCCGTCAGGAGCTTGATGAGCTCCTCAGTGTACCGCGCTAGTGGGAGCGACATGGACGCGCCACCTGGCGCAGGCATGCCAAACCGCACCATGGATCGGAATTTTCGTGGCACCGAATCAAACGCGGCGACCCTCCCCGCCTTTGCATCGGCCGTTGCGTTCATCGTCGCTTGGTTTTGGTCTAAAACGCCACCGTCGACGAATTCGGGCGCCTCGGGCTTTTCGACCTCGTCGAAGAGCGTATTGGCTTCGAGGGTGCGGAGCAGACGGTGGTATGGCCAATCGGGCGTCGAGAGAACGCGGAGCTCTTCAATCGCTGCTTTGTTGTTCTGCGGAATCTCGATCTTAATGTCCTGGAAAAACTCAACCCACTCCCGAATGTACTGCGCATCGTAGTCTTCACGAACGCGCGCGAGTGCCTGCTGAATCTTGTCCCCTTGACGCTCTTCTTCCTGCGTCAAAGGCACGATCCAACGTTCGCGCTTGAGAACCGTCAAACCTTCTTTGAGCGACGCGACGACCTGCGCATATCCTTTGGCCGTGTACGGACCGCGAACGATGAACCACTTACCGTTACGTTCCTTCTGGGATGATCGAAGCTTGCTGAGAACTCCAGGGCGATCTGAGAACAGCGTGTCCAGCGAGATCGGCGGATATATCAGGTTATCCTTATCTTCCGCACCGTTTTCATCGTGCTTCTCATATTCGAGCTTCGTGACGAATCGATCGTAGAAACGTTGCGCCGGACCAACACGTGCGAGGATGTCTCGCGTGCGTTCCACGAGCGCAATGTCCAGGGTTTCGCTAACCGTCGCTCCGCGCCGCAAAAGATCGACGTAATACTTCACGTGCGGAAGAAGTTTGGCCCTCAGATCCGCCTCTGGTAC
>DAOMZH010000465.1:0-8285 GCA_035437985.1 Polyangium sp. (in: bacteria)
CTACAAGGCACCGCCAAAGGCACGATGCCCGCGAAGAACTTTTTTGGCGCGCTGAACGTGCTCACAATCGTTCTCGAACTCGACAAAACACTTGTCAATGCCGGCGGAAACATCGTTGCGGTTTGGGGCAGCACCCACAAGGTCTGAGGAGAAGCGAACATGAAACTCCAAACCATAGCGCTGGCAACAATTGCATCCATGTTTTTCGTGGCCGTGGGTTGCTCGAGTGAACCCAACACGAATACAACGTCGAGCAGCTCGGGCAATGCGAGCAGCTCGGGCAATACGAGCAGTTCGAGCGGTGACGGCGGAGCAGGCGGCGGTGGTGGCACCAAGATGCCGAATCTTGGTACACAAATCGATCGCATGGGCCGTCCGGCAATTAATACGGCGGCGAACAAAACGTTCGAGCCCAATGCGATGACGGCAGACATGGGCAAGGACGGTTGGAATGCCAATTCGGATCCGGCCACGTGGTCCATGTACATCCCCGAAGTTCAAGCAAATCTCGCGATTCTCGACAGCCTCGATACCGTCTGCGGCAATCAGTTGGCTGCCGACATGTCGAAGAACGATCCCTCGCGATATGCAACGCTTGCCGGCGTTCTCGTCGACGATCGTTTGTACGTGAACTTGGCCGGCGCCGCGTGCAATACGTACCTCGGGGTCGAGGCCAATGCGCTCGGTGTTGCGAACAGCGATTGCGGTGGCCGTACGTTGGTGTACGACGTCATCGACGCGAGCTACACGGCGCTTGCCACGGGCAAACTCGATGGCAGCGTGGGCGACAAGATCAACATCACCCCTGCGGCGCAAGGCACGACCTTCCCGTATTTGATTGATCCGTACTGAGGGTATGCGCGCTGGAAATGTTGAATCCATCGAAACGACATCATCCGGCGCTGGTTGAATGGCGAACCTGGTTTCTGTTCGTCACAACAATCGTTTTCCTCTGTGCGTGCAGTTCGTGCAAGAAGGCCGATCCGACGGGCACCTCGCCAGCCGGATCGGCCGTGGCTTCTGTATCCTCGGCGATCGCCGCGCCAAACCTTCACGACCGACCGCCCCCGAAATCGACGCGACGCACCACGTCCGGCGAAATTGCGCTGGGTAATCTCGGCGCAGAGATTCGTGGTTTGGAACGTTTGGTGGAGCAACGAAAAGACGACCTCGCGATACGGCGTAATCTCATCGAAAGTTTGAAATTTCGCGGCGAGATGACCGGTCGTATCGCGGACCTCGAAAGAGCTGTCGAAATGGCCGAAACGTTGGCCAAAGACATGCCGGACAAACCCGAAGCATATCTTGCGCGTGCGGCGCTGCGGGCAACGCTGCATCGATTCGATGACGCCTGGGCCGACTTGGATGAAGCAGAGCGGCGTGGATCTACGGCGGGACAAACTCGGCAAAAACGTGCCAGTATTCTTTTCGCCCGGGGCAAAATAGATGACGCATTGGTCCTGGCGGAACAAATGCGCAAGGAACGAGCGACCATCGATACGCTCGGTTTTCATGCGGTTTTGCTGGGCGAACTCGGACGAAAATCCGAGGCATTGGCGGCATTTCGCGAAGCGTTCGAGATTTATCCCGATACGTCTCCTTTTCCTGTGGCGTGGCTATTTTTTGCGCAAGGACAATTTTGGGAGCGCGAAGGAAATACGGATCTGGCCATTGCGTATCATCGGGCTTGCCTCGAAAGGCTTCCCGCGCATGCGCACGCCGCAGCGCATTGGGCGCGGATGGCGTCCCCCGACCAAGCAGAAGCCATTGTGAAACCCTTGTTGGACAAGGTCGACGATCCCGAATTGCAAGCTGTTCTATCCGCCAAACTCGACGCCCGCGGCGCCGCGGATGCAGCCAAAGAGCACCGAATCCAAGCAGGCGCTCGGTATGACGAACTCGTCGCCAAGCATCCCGAAGCCTATGTGGATCATGCCGCGCAATTTTGGCTCGATGTGGGAGGTGATGCGCCAAAAGCGTTCGAATTGGCGAAACGGAATTTGTCCTGGCGCAAAACCGCTCGAGCTTACGAGTTGGCGGTCGTCGCGGCGCTGGCCGTTCATGACAAACAGGCTGCGTGTACGTTGGGAACTGAAGGAGTCGGGCAGGGAAGGGCGACATCGATGTTTCGAGCGATTGTCAATGGAGCATGTGGCGGTAAGTAGGAATTACACGCCGAGCACCATACCGACTTCATCTGTGGCGCGATAGGCTGCACCGACGGAATTTTCGAATGCGGGCAATCCGTCGACATCATGACAGGCGAAGGTGATGAGGCCCATCGGTTTTTGCGAATTCACGCGGCTTGCCCCAAACATGAATCCTTTGTTGGCCGAAAGCATCGATAACCTCGATGCGCTCAGTGCGCCTCTGGCTCGATGTTCCGTCCAGGTGCGGAGCGTCGTGGTGGCCGATGTCGATATTCGCGAAGATGGTTTGGCGATTGTGGGCAATGTGGTGTCGATGGGTTTGGACAAACCCACGCAAGCGGGCATCGAATAAGCGCTCGGACGCGGTGCATTCAATTGCCCGGATGATGGGAATGCGGCGCGTTTACGCGTGGCGATGGAAGGGCCCGCGCCTCCAGGATCCACGCGAAATCGAGCGAGAAATGTTCTATTGCCCGGCGAGCAACTGCGGGGCCGCAGGACGCGGGGCAGGTTGATTGCTGGTCATATCGAGAAGCGCTTGATGTTTCGGATCCGTGGTCGTTTCCGCAGGCGGCGGTGAATCTGCGGGCCGCCGGAATCCTTGGAGCACGTAACGACCTTGACCTGCGGCGACTGATACCCAAACGGCGTGCAAGCCGCTCGTTTTCGGACAAATTGCCTTTTTCGGAGCCAATACTTTCACGCGGTCGACATCGAGATCCACGGCGATTTCTTTGAGATCCGGGTCGAGCACCTTGGCGACGATGTTTTCGATGGCGCCGTCCCCAATTGCGAGAAACCGATAACATTCCTTGTCGCTCAGAATCACCCGATAAAGTTCGGGTTTGTCTTCCTTGCGCTGGTAACCCGTGATGACGGGCGTCATGGGAATCATACCCGTGGGCGCGCCGCACTTGTCGGTCAATTCCGTCAGAATTTCGCTGGGTGCGCCTTTCATTTTTGCGCCGACGTAACACAAGGCATCTTCGGCGACGCGCGGTGGAAATGACACGCTCTTTGATTCCGCAGGCGCCGGCTCTTTGACCTTGGTGGCACACGCATTGACTTTCATTTCCGTCAATGCCAATTCCGCTGCGCCTTTCGGGGGCGCTTTTTCCTTGAGATACATCCAACAGCTACATGCATCGCCATATTTTTCTTGCGCGACGCAGCGATCCACGGAAGCGACCGCTTTGGGCGGCGCTGCTGGAGCGGCTTTCTGCGTATCCTGGGCAATACTTGTTTGCACCGTGCCCGAAAGGGCTACGAGAAGAGCCGAAGCGATAAAGTGAGGTCGGAGGTTCGTCGAATTCATGGTTGGAGCTCCTGTGACTTTAATGGGCTCGAAGTCTTCTCGTTTCACTTGGGAGGTGCAGTTTGCGGGCCCGAGGGCGTTGAACGACTCACCGGAGCCAGGCTCAAATCACGAATGCGCCAGGCGAATTGTTCTCCGTCGATATCGACACGAACGTAGGGACAGCCGGCAGCATCGACGCCGGGAAGTTTTGCGACGCGGGCGACTTTACCGACGAAGGCTTCCATCTCTCCGCCCCAATTGGCATTTCCGTCGACAGGGCGGTGTTTGCCGAGTTTGACCATCGTGCCTATGCGGATGCGTCCGTAACTCGGGTTGGCACTCGATTGGCCGCACCATTGCGGAATGAGCGATGTGTCGTCGGCACTCGATCCGTCTTTGACGATTTCGTCCATTCCCACCCAATATGCGTATTGGTTTTTCCCCTGCGGAACGCCTTTTTCCGGACCAGGGTACTTGGGCGTCACCCCGACGAAACTATCCCAAATGACGAAAGCCAAGGGCCCGTCATTGTCCCAAAAAGTGCCTTTCGTTCCTTTCTTGACCCGAAGTTTGTTATCAGGGTCCTGCTGATCGACAATCGCGACGACGCGTTCGCCAGGGCTAAACGGGATTGCGGGAGCGTCTTCACAACCGCCATCGGCCGCGCGGCGAAAACCATCGGGACATTGAGCATCGGGAACGCAATGGCCGTCTTCTTGATGGAAGAACCGAAAACACTGCAACGCAAAACGGCGCAAACACAGGCCCGCGCTGCTATCCCAAGTTTCGCCATTGTCTTCGACGCACAACGATTTGCACTTGCTTCCATCCCAAGTCGTTCCAGCAGCACAGGTCGGCTTCTTGGGAGCTTCGGCGGACTTGGCCCGGGCATATTCGGTTTCTGCGGCAGGGACGTTTTTGACGGATTCGAATTCCGCCAGGAAATACTTCCAACACGACGACGCGTCGCCATAACTTTCTTGTGCTCGGCATTCTTCGAATACCTGCGTCGAGGTCGGGCCTTTCGGCACCGCAGGCGGCGGAGTGCCGCCGCCACATGCGACGAACGTAGAAATGGCGATCAATGGAATCACCATCGAAATGGCCTGTTTTTTGCCGTTGTCCACTGTCATTTCCTCGTTGCTTCCTGCGCCGATACTGCACAACGGAAACCGATGTTCATCGATTTGAAATCTTGTTTCTTCGTAGCTCGGGTCGTCATTGAAACGTTTTCCGTACGCTCGGTATGGCATCCGCTGCCACGCACGACGTATTCGCCACAATGGTCCCCCGATTTGCACGATTCCGTTGCCGTCCACTCGGCCACGTTGCCATGCAAATCTTGCACGCCCGCGCTCGAATTACCAAGAGGGAACGATCCCACGGGCGAGGTGCCATCATACCCGTCATCCACCTCGAATGGCGTCCACTGAATACCGAGTTTCGCGGCGAAATCGGCGCATTTTTTGTCGCAGAGATTCGCATGTTTCGCCGTGATCGCCGCGGATCCCCAAGGATATTGTCGTCCTTCGTTTCCCCGGGCCACGTATTCCCATTCCGCTTCCGTGGGCAAACGTTTTTCCGCGAACTTGCAATAAGCCTCGGCCTGATCCCAGGTCACGCAATTTACAGGATGATTTTCGCGATTGGATTGTCCACTGTTACAGTGTTTGCTCCATTCTTGCTGCGTGGTCGCCGATGCCCCAGCCCATTCGATCGTCGCAGCCGCCTTGGAGCAATTCCCCGCAGCGACGCATTTTCGATACGCCTCGACCGTGACCTCCGTCGTGTCGATGAAAAATGCCGGTAAATTTTCTGTTTTTCCGGGTACTTCGCTCAGGGCGTACGAGCCGCCCGCGATTTCTACCATCCCGGGGAGCATTTTTATTTCTCGAGGTGCCAACGAGGTCGGGGACGTCGCGCTCGGCGACGATTTGGCCGCTTCATTGCCGACGCCGAACGCTGGCGCTTCTTTCGTCGGATCGTCAGCCTTCTGACCTGTCACCATGACGGCCGCGCCAACCAACGCCGCAATGCCCGCCGCTACGGCAATGCCCAACCCCATTTTACTCGACGCGGCAGGTTTTGGTTTGTCCGGTATTGAAATCGCCGCCGCCACATCCGTTCGCGCCGCGGGCGAAATGGGTGCGTCTGTCCGAACCGTGCTCGAACCCGGCATCTCCGTGCGTATGCCCGGCAAGCTCGAGTTTGTCGCATCAAACGGCATGGTCGCATTGTCTGCCGATCCGCCGCCACCTCCCGGGAGCCCCGTAAATGTGGCCGCAATGTCCAGCGCACTTGGCCGCGCTCGCCCTTCCATGATTTCCGTCAAAGTGCGGGCAGCTTCGGCCGCATCCGCAAAACGCGCCTCCGGTTGACGCACCACACAACGATAAAACCAATCATCGAATCCGTGGGGCAACACCGCTCCTCGCCCATACTCCGCGGCCCGAATCGAGGCTGCGGGAATCGGGCCTCCCGATACTTCTACGAATATTTGCCCCGTCCCCGCATTCTCGTCATAAGCGGATTTCCAGTAATGCTTGCCGACGCACAGGAAAAACGCCACGAGGCCCATTGCCCAAACGTCCGTGCGACTGCTGATGACCGCATTCCGAGTCATCTGCTCGGGCGCCATGTACAGCGGTGATCCCGCCTGAATCGTATTGTGCTGATTGTCCGAGACAATCTTGGCAATGCCAAAATCCAGCACTTTCACAATGAATGGTACACCCACGAGCCTGGATTTGGCCAGAAAAACGTTTTCCGGCTTGATATCGCGATGCACCACTCCCGCTTTGTGGGCCGCGATGAGCGCCGCAGAAAACTGGGACCAAATCAGCCCAATCGTGTCCTTGGCTAACGGAGCGTTCTTCTCGACAAACTCGTTCAGCGGCATCCCATCGAGCAGCTCCATGGCGATGAATGGCAACCCCAGCCGTGAATCAATCCCCGACTGAATGACTTGCACCACATGGTCGCTCTCGATGCTCGCACTGATCCGCGCCTCACGCTCGAACCGTTCGCGTAAGTCCGTGTTCGCGGTCAAACCCACGTTCATCAGCTTCACAGCCCGCTGCATGTTCAAGCTGCGTTGCTTGGCAACGAAGACCGAGCCCATGCCTCCAGACGCGAGCGGGCGGATGATCTCGAAATCTTCCCCGATCAACGTGCCCGCTGCGATTCCCATCGCGCTCACGATTTGGCGCTCCGATTCAGACTGTTCATGGCAATCATCGAAACTACAACGTGCGGATTCTTGGACGCAAGCCTATCAATCGAAACAGCACGACCCCTGCTCGTCGAGCGTCGGGTTGCTCGATGTTTGCCGCTCGATTCACTGCGATTCGTGGTGATTTCAGGTCCGCAAAATTTGCGTTTGGAACACCTGCGTTTGTGAAACTCACGTCGCAAAAATAGGTTGACGCGCGCCAGGAGCTGTGATCGACCGACAACGAGCGTTTGCAGGGCGATGCTGGCGAAGGTGCCGGTTTGCCGCTATGCTCGCTGCCGTTCGCATGGAATCATCGCAACCCACACCCGAGCATCGATACACCGACGGTCGCAGCATTTCGGGCAAGATATTCGTCGTCGTTTTTATGGCCATCGCCTTGGTGCTCGCTGGAAGCATCACGATCATGCGCCTCAATGTCCGTCCCAAATATGAGGCCGCGGTCGCGTCGTCATCGGCAAAAGCCGCCGCCATCGACGCTCAACGCACCGCACCTTCGGCTTCCGCCAAACCCCAAGAATCTCCCAAATGAAGCATTGATTCGAGATTTGGCGGGGGTTCATCGAGCAGTCGACGAACCTACACGAGCACGACGAGTTTTCCCACGCTCGTTCGTCCTGCCAAATCTTTGTGTGCTTCAGCCGTTTCTTCGAGCTTGTACGTTTTTCCGATGATGATGCGCAGCTCGTTCGAACTTGCCGCACGTCCCAGATCCGCAACGGCCGGCGCACACAAATCGCGCCGCTGAAGCAGGGGCGTCAAATAATAACCGATCACCGAAATATTCTTCGTCATCAGGCCAACCGGTTCCATCGTTCCCCGCCGCTCGCCGGTTGCCGCGCCAAACACGATCATTCTTCCCAGCGGGGCAAGACAGGACAAACTGCGTTTGTACATGTCGGTTCCGCCCAGCATTTCGAGCACCAGATCGACTCCATTTTTTACTTCGCCGCGTACGCGGGTGGCGAAATCATCTTGTCGATAATCGACGACCAAGTCTGCACCGAGAGAACGCACGAGATCCGCTTTTTGCGGCGAACCAACGGTCCCGATCACCATTGATGCTCCCAGGCGTTTGGCAAGTTGAACCGCAATGGTTCCAACCCCACCTGCCGCTGCATGTACGAGCACCTTTTCGCCAGGTTGCAAACGACCCGCGAGCGATAGAACGTGATGCGCGGTCAAACCTTGAATGGGCAAGGCCGCCGCGGTCTCGAATGACAAACCTTCGGGCATTGGATAAACGCTTCTTGCCGGCGCCACCATGCGTTCTGCACATGCGCCAGCACCGAGCGCCATCACGCGATCGCCCACTCGCACATCCGTCACGTCATCCGCGACAGCCGACACGACGCCTGCCGCCTCCATCCCGGGAATCGACGGAAACTGCGGCTGCACGAAGTATTGACCCTTCGTGAACATCGTATCGGCATAATTGAGACCAATGGCCCGAACATCGACCAGAACGTGACCAGGTTTCAATTGCGGTTCAGGCGCGTCCTCGAGTTGCAGAACTTCTGGACCACCAAGGGAATGAAATCGAATGGCTCGCATGATGGCCGGCACTATGCCTTTGCTTGCCGACCACGGCAAGAGCGATAGTGAT
>DAOMZH010000466.1:0-8279 GCA_035437985.1 Polyangium sp. (in: bacteria)
CCAATTGGAAATCGTGCAAAGGTGGCAATGGTTCGACCGGAGAAACCTCTTCGTCGGCCGGCAATGAATTCGCGCGCGACGCTGCCAGCAATTCGGGCAATCCGGTCAGCTCGCAAAAAGCTCGTGCCCAAGCCCCGCCCTGGCGCCAATACTCCGCCATTACCTCTGAACCACGTTTCTGCTGCGTCATGTTCCCATGAAGCGATTCCGCACGACTGCCCGCAAGTGCACGATATTGCGCAGCGAGCTTGTCCCATTTCGTCGGCGATATGGCCTGCTGCAAAATCTTGAAACGAAGCCACTGCCCAAGCGCCGAATCCGAAAGCAATCGGTGGCCAAGCAAGTCGACAATCTCGGGCACGGGCTTTCGCTGAGCACCAGGCGGGAGGTCGCCCGAGCGCCTGAGGGCCTCCCGCACCGCATCGAGCCGCTCGCGCAGATTCTCACCTTGATCGCTGTCGAGGAATTTCTTCCAATCCTCAAGCGGTATAAGTTTGAGCACTTGCTCTATCTGTTCACGTTCTTCGGCGTCCATGACGAATGCATCCCATCGCGGTTACTGGAGAATCTTTTTGATGGTTTTCGTAATCGCTATTTGCTGCGTCAATCATCCCTTCTTTAGTGGGTTTGCCCTTCTGCCCACAATGAATGCGCCTTTCACGCTCGCAAGCTTCGCGGCAGCAATCGGATCGAGCGTTTCAGCTCGGAATCCCTCCGATACTCGTGAAGCTTTGGACATTCGATGGGTCGACGAGGACGATTCGGTCGTCTCCCTGTTATTTGTGTCGGCCAAATCCCACAAGGATGCAACTTCATCCAAGAGTGTTGGTGCATCATCGATAGGCCCGCGCAATACCACTTCCAGTCCCTCTTCGAGGCTATATCGGTACCAATTCGCGCTTCCACAAAATACTGTGGTCTCGTCAATGAGCACGAGTTTCGCGTGCAAGCGATCCAATGTACGAACCTCGGTCTGCGGGCGTTTCACGAACCTAGCGATTGCCGCATCATTATGGTCCATAAACGACCTATCCACCGCAGCTGAGGAGCGTGTCAACACCCGCATTTGAACATTTTTGGTGCACGATGCGACAGCCGCCTCCGCGAAATAGTCGTCGATGAACGGCCCCACGATGACGACCTCTTTCGTCGCCTTTTTCATGTCGGCACGGAGCGCTCCAAGAACGCTACCTGGACCAAGCGCGCGCCATCGCGTCGAGGGCATCGGCGACCTCCTTTGCGGAAACTTGCGCTTCCACATGACAATTCTCGGCAAGAAAGCGCTCGAATGCACCGGCGGGACGTCGTGCAAAGGCTCGCACCGCTCGCGCAGCGGAAGTAAGGCCATTGATCGCGCGTTGTTGCTGTAAAATCGCCAAACTCAGGCCATTGCCACCCGGCGTGTTATCGAGGACGCGAATTTCGCCCGAACTCGCCTCGAATTTCACCGTGAGGTCGCCAAGTGCGCACTCGACGGCGTCGCACAGATAGGCGTGAAGTAACCCTGCGAGTGCCGGAGCGAGCAGTTTGCGTTCCTCGACGTTCGCAATCACGCGAGCGATTTTCCAACGCCATCCGAGCGTCCGATAGGTAAATCCATGAAGGAATGGAAACTCTTCATTCGCCGCAAGTGCTTCTTTGAACCGTTCGGAAATCTCCGCAAGCTTGACAATTTTGGCTTTCTTCCGGCCGGTTAGGTCGATTTCGACGTATCCATCAAAGCGCCGTAGGAAGTTCCAGATACCATATTCGAGCGCTCCGGATACAGGGGTTTCGCAATGATCGGGGATGTCTTTCTCCAAATAAAGACCGAACGTATCCTTCCAACGTCCGCGCGTGGCGACTCGACGTCGTTCTTCCTCAACCTCGATGGCCTGGAGGGCATGCATGAATTTTCCAAGTATGACGTCACTGCCTGGATCCGCCCACTTGCCGACTTTAAAATGCCCGCGATACCCCACGACGCGAAACCGCTGCCCACGATGCCCGAGATAGACGCCTTCGGGGTGCGCATCGCGAAACACCGCAATGTCTTCAACTTGCGCGACGGCTTTGCGGGTTCCGCGCAGTACGAGCTCGCGTTTGCCCTGGGAAGCGCTCGCGCGAAAACCCTTGTACCACCAAGAGCCATCGTCCAGGTCGACAAGGTCCGAAAGCTGTTCTTTGATTGAGCCGTTGAGTTCTTGAATGGTAACGATCTCGCCCCAATAGCGCTCGAGTGCGGCATTAAAATCATCCCATTGGACTTCTCGATTTTTGAGTCGCCACCGCCATTCTTCAAATGCGGCGCGCATGGCTCGGAGGCGAACGCCGTCGAGATGAAGCGGTAGCGGCAGAGGCTTCACCCCATCCATCGAAAGGGCTTTCTTCGGTGCCTCCAGAAGCTGATCTTCGAGCGGAGAATATCCAAGGCAAAGAACGGCCAAACCTGGGCGCCCAGCAGTCCTGCCAACGCGTCCGAGGCGCTGCAAGAGGTCAACACGGCGATTCGGCAGCTCGTCCATTACGAGAAGGTCCAGCTCGGGCAGGTCCACGCCGACCTCGAGGGCATTGGTTGCGACAATCGACAATCCCTTCTGCCCGCCACCGAAAAGCTGTTTTTCCGTGCGCCGCCGCTCGACTGCGGTCATATCTCCGTCATACGCGATTGCCGTGCGACCCGATGCTTGTTTTTCCAATTCATCACGCAGCCTGTGCCCTGCGAATTTGCTCTGTACGAAGCAAAGCGCATTGACATTCGTGCCAACGAGGGTCTCGTCGCCCAATAAATCGCTTGCCGATGACGGCTCATCGCTCGGCTTTAGCAAAAGCACGTAACGCGTTGGTGACCCGTCCGATTTCATGCAATCATCGGCAATCAGATCTGCGAGATCCGCCGTGTGGACAACTCCGAGCTTGGTTTGTCCTCGATCGTCGACAGCAATGAAGGAGTTCTCGTCGGACCCCGTGAGGCTTGCCGCAAACTCTGCTGGTGCGCTCAGGGTAGCCGACGCGAGAAAAAACGCCGGATGCTGCACGCGGAGCACATCGAGGGAGAGCCGCAACCGATTGAGCATGGCGCGAACATTGGCTCCTGCAAGTCCGTGCCAGATATGCGCTTCGTCGAGGACAACGGCGCGTAACCCTTGAAGGAAATAGGCATGTTTGCCGTGAAAGAGACTCCAATGAACCTTGTCGACAGTGGTGATGCGGAGGCGCGCATCCGCAAAGCTATCGCTCTGTTCGTGGTCGCGCATTTCCTTGGACTCCGTCGTGCCATGCCAAACTGTCCATGGTACACTGAGCTTGCCAAGCGTAATCGTTCCGGCATAAGGCTGTTCTCCGTACCGGTCGAGGGAATCCTCTTGCGAAAGCTTGGCCATCCGGTCCGCCTGACCCCAGAGCAGCGCTTGAGTCGGAAAGCAAGCGATGGCCGTTGCCTTCGGGTCACGGCGAAGAGCCTCGAACACCCAAGCCCAAAAGGCCAAGCTCTTGCCCGAACCCGTCGCCGTTGTGAGCACGACGTTGGGCAATTCGTCACCGCGTAGGCATCCCAATAGATGCGCCTGATGCGAGTAGAGTCCGGTTTCATTCGCTTTCTGTTCGTACCGAATAACAAACTCGCGAATTGCTTTGGGGAGCGCGACCTCGGAAAGGGAAACTTTTTCGGGTACGGGCGTGCGCAGACAAATGGCCGTATCGGCGACGACGGTGCCGAATCGTTCGAGGATCGCCTCTGTGACTTTGACGATTGGGGCCTTGATGCTGGAGGTCTTCCGTGGCTTGGTGGCTGCCATCGCATGATGTTACACACAAAAGGGAGCGGCTGTCGACGGATCTCGTACGGTGGATAAGTAGAGTCCGTAGGCACTGCACAATTTGGGCGAATCCGACAAGGCGAACTTGTCGTCATCCTGTTCTCCATGATAGCGTGCATGCTGCCATGGCCCTCTCGTGGGGCAGGCAAGAGCGCACGCGGAGTCCCCGATGGCCAAAGCAAAAGAGACTCGTAACACAACATCGCAAGCTTCGGAATCGACAGACACGGAAGTGCATCGAGCACGGTTACGGCGGATCAAGATTCGCAACTTCCGATCCATCGGCGACGGCCCCATCGAGGTCGAACTCGACGACATCGTCGTTATCATCGGTCCAAATAACGCGGGAAAGAGCTCCATTCTCCGCGCCTGCCATGTCCTGATGCAACCGGGGAAGGATCCGAAGATCGAGCTCTCCGATTTTCCAAACGGAAAAATTCCCGAGGACAAGACCAAGTGTCCGCAAATTGAATTGGAAACTGTCATCTTCGATGAAAAAGCACCGGGCGAAGAGTGGATTCACACCGATGCCAAAACCGGCGCCAAATACATTTGCGAGCGGTTTACCTGGGAGACCGAGGGGAAGTGCAAACGCGTTGGCAAAGTGGCAGCAACCGACGCTTGGCACGACAAGTCCGCACCGTGGGGACTTGATAACAAAGCGAAAGAAAAACGCCCCAAAGCATATTACGTGGAGTCATTTTCGCAACCCGCCGACCAGACGAAGAAAATCGTCGAGCTGCTTCAGGAAGGGCTGGCAGATCGGCATCAATCGCTCCTTTCGAGATTCCTGGCGCTCGAAGCCGAAGTCGTGACCATGATCGACGGTGACATCAAACGAATACAAGACAAAATGACGGACTTGGTGAGTCGCGTCATTCCCAATCAAGCGGTAGAAATCACTCAAAATGAAGATTCAACTAAATATGCCAAGTTGTTCGATGCATCATTGCAACTGCGAATGGGCCAAGCTGGCGAGTTCATGACGGACATCGACCGCCAAGGCAGCGGCGCGCGACGAACTCTCCTGTGGGCAGCATTGAAGCTTCACACCGAAGAGAAACATCCCAGTAACAACGATTCAATCAAGCCCTTTTTGCTCCTGATGGACGAGCCAGAATTGTGCCTCCATCCCAGCGCCATTCGCAATGCGCGAGATGTCCTGTATGATCTTGCGGCGACCCAACAATGGCAGATTATCATCACGACGCACTCGCCCATATTCATTGATTTGACCAAGGATAACACGACCATCATTCGGGTCGATTCGATCGACGGTAGGACAACGGGCAGGACACTCTATCGCACCAAAGTCCCTCAGTTATCGACAGATGAACAGTCGCGACTCAAGATGCTGAACCATTGCGATCCCTATTTCGCGGAGTTCTTTTTCGGTGGACGAATCGTCGTTGTCGAGGGCGATACCGAGTATTCGGCGTTTGATTACGTTTTGCGTGACACGGGCGACCTGGACTTTCGAGACCGCTACTCGGACGTGCACATCATTCGCGCACGAGGCAAGTGGAGCATTGCGATCGTTTGCTCGATATTGAACAAGTTCTGCGTGCGTTACGCGGTGTTACACGACAGTGACGTCCCAGAAAAGGCGAATGCCTGGGTGGCCAATCAACGGATACGCCGTCGGTTCGACGAATATGATTGCACGGTGACTGAACCGAGGCCGCGTAATAGACTTCTTGCAGTCATCTGCAATTTCGAGCAATTCATCAACGATCGCATGGATGCGGAGCTTGGAATTGGCCCCAATAAGCCCTACCGAGCAATAAAAACGTATCCGTTCCGCCATCACCATCCTAGCCCGCCCCCTCGCCAATGCGTAAAGTTCCGACGCGATGCCGCGACGAACCACAAGCTCCGCCCCCGAACCGCAAGAGTCCCCGACAAACGTGCCGCGAAAGCCGCGCCAATCGTCGAACTCCGACATCCCGAGTTTGCCTGGGCGCGCGAAGTCAAGCACCTCGGCAAACGAGGGCTCCACAGGAGTTCGTCGACGTCGTGCCGCCAAGACGAACCAGCCCACGGCCCTCGCCGACAATGCCGATACATCGTCGGCCGTTCAGCCGCCCAAAGTTCGTCGACCTCGCAAAAAGTCCGCTGACACGTCCGCCGAATCAGCAGCGCCGACTGTACCGGTCAAACCAATTCGCAAACGTGCGTCAACTCGGCGCGGGCCGATGCACGCGGCTCCAAATACTCTCGTCGAGCCGCTTACGAGCGTCGGATTGCTCGAGGGTTTGCTTCCAGAACTTGGGAGCCAATTCGAGAACCCGGTCGCGAGGCCAATCGGGCAAGAGAATCAAAACGTCGCGCAAATAAGCCCAAGGCTCGATTCCGTGCAGCTCGCAGGAAGCAATGAGCGAGACGGCAATGGCATTCCACTCGGCCCCATCGTCATTGCCGACAAAAATCCAATTCTTTCTTCCGACCGCCTCACGCCTGAGCTCCAATTCGCTCCGGTTGTTGTCGAGCCTCAATCGTCCGTCCTCGACAAACCGAGTGAGCGGAATCCAATGATTGAGCGCGTAGGCAATCGCTTTGCCGATGGGACTCTTGGGCAATGCCGTGAGTTGCTCGATTTCGAGCCAAATCCGAAATGCCTCGAGAATCGGCGCAGCTCGTTTTCGCCGCTCCTCCGTCCGAGCAGTCGGCGCCAAGTCCTTCTTTTTGATATCCTTATCGATTTCGTAGAGTTGTCTGATAAAACCAATTCCGGCGAGTGCCCGCTCTTTGTCAGACGACAATGCCTCATAAAAACGTCTTCTGCTATGCGCCCAGCATCCGACTTCGGTGACGTCTTCCTCGTCATAAAGCCGCTCGTACACGCTGCTCGCGTCGGCGAGCACATATCCTTTGTATCCGCGCAAAAACTCTTTTGGCCCATCCTGGACGTGCCGCGGAGTAAATCGGAAAAGCACGTGATCGTGGTCCGCGACCATCACCCAGAAATAGCCCCGTCGGCATTTTTCTTTCGCTTGCACGAGCACGCCGGTCGCGTCAATCGCAATGCAATGGGCATTTCGAGCATCTTTGGCCATCGCTTCGACGATGTATTTGAGCAAGCTCGTCGATTCTTCGACCCAATTACACATCGTCGACCGCGCGAGCGACACCCCACTGCGCGCATAGATTTTTTCTTGCCGATGCAATGGCAGGTGGTCCCCGTACTTGCTCATCAACACATAAGCAATGAGCCCCGGGCCGCCCATGCAGCGTCGAAGCGGCGCATCTGGAGCCGGCATCGAAATGACTCCACGCTCGGGCTCGCCTTTGACTGCGAATTTCGGCCGCACGATGCGCAATCGCACCATTGCCGCGGACCGCCATTCGAGCGTTTCACTGACGTCTTCGCCAATGCGCACGAGCGATTCGGCCATTTCGCCAGAAACCTCGGGCGGCATGAGCACGATTTCCTCGACCTCGAGGTGCTCGGGGAGCTTTTGCCGGCCGTGCGGAGTGTGTTTGCGCTCTTTGGCTTTCGGCGGATTTGCAGGCGGAGGAGCGCCATTGCTTTGCGCACCATTCGATTCATTCGATTGGTCTGGCGGGTTTGGCGGGTTTGGCGGGTTTGGCGGGGATGACGCTGGCTCGTCATTGCTTGCCGTATTGCGAATCGATTGCACGACGGCATCGAGGGCGAGCTGCATTTGCGCCGGATTGACCCGCTCGGCTTTTTGGCCGAAGATATGGCGCCGTGTCCGCTCGAGCTCGATGTGCGTCAACTCGTACAATTTGCGATATTCGTCGCGCTCATGCGTCATACGCTCGAGCTGCTTTGCAAGCGCGTTGTCGTGTTTCTGCAATTCAGCAATGCGTTGCTCCATCGCAACGAGCCGTTTTTCGAGCTGCGCAAACGTCGTCACGAGCGCGTGACCTTAATGGCACCGCGCCCGTTTGTCAAGGAAAAGTTTTACCGGGAATCGTTTTTCTAGGAACCGATGGTCCCAACGCGGCGTTTGCCCGGGGGAAGGGCAATTCCTTCGAGGATCTTCGCCATTTCGACGGCTTCGAAGACGACGCTTTGCGCGCCCGGCTCGATGGCCTGTGGAATGCGAAATGTCCCGCGCTCGAGGCGTTTGTACAGAACGCAGTATCCACTTTTGTCCCACCAGATGATTTTCATTTTATCGGCGGACTTGTTGAAAAACATGAACAAGGCGCCCGAGAGTGGGTCTTGCCGCAGGATTTCTTTGACGATTCCCGCGAGGCCATCGAATGACCGGCGCAGATCGAAGCGCTCGGTCGCGACAAAAATGGCGGTACGCGCGGGAATCATTGCCACTCCTTGCGCAATATCGCGACGATTTGACTGAATTGCTGCATATCGCAGCCTTGCGGCACGCAAATCACATCTCCGCACGCCAGATGCACATCAATCGTTTCGGGCTCCCATTCCTCAATTTCTTCTTCGGGTTGCTCGAGCACCTCGACGGGCACGAATGTCGGCGGCACATACTCGCCATT
>DAOMZH010000467.1:0-6788 GCA_035437985.1 Polyangium sp. (in: bacteria)
CGTTGTTTGTCCCGTTGAAATGCCAGAAGCGACAAAAACATGGCGAACCAGCAGATTCGAAAAGCTTTTTCAGTCCGGTCGTGTGTTCGGCGCGAGCGATCTCCACAGCGATTTTTGGGCTCATGCGAACCTCGGCGGACGTCGACCTCGGGCCGGCGACAAACGTTCCCATGCCGCGGCAACCGCGCACAAAGTCGATTCGTCGAGCGGTCGACCCATCAGCTGGAGTCCGACGGGAAGCTCGGGTGTCGTTGCTGTTGCTGCGGTTGGTTCACACGGGACGCTGATCGCCGGGATACCCGCCAAACTTGCTGGCAACGTGTACACATCGGCCAGATACATCGCCAGCGGATCATCGATCCGTTCTCCGAGCGGAAAAGCCACGGTTGGCGACACTGGCGTCGCGATCACGTCCACATCGCGAAACGCTTCTTCGAAGTCACGTCGCAAGAGCGTGCGCACGCGCTGGGCCCGCAAGTAATAAGCGTCGTAGTAGCCGGTGGACAAGACAAACGTACCGAGCACGATGCGTCGCGCTACTTCACGTCCAAAGTTTTCCCCGCGCGTCCGCGCATAAAGCGTATCGAGGTTCGTCGCGGAACGAGCGCGCGCGCCAAACCGCAGTCCATCGTAACGCGCCAAGTTCGACGAAGCTTCGGCCGTTGCCAGCACGTAGTACGTCGCGACGGCGTATTTCGTATGGGGCAAACGCACTGGATGCAGCGTGCAACCTTGCGCTTCCAAAGCTTTCAACGCTTCGCGCACCCGGCTTTCGACCTCCGCCGCCAAACCCTCGCCAAAATATTCTTCCGGCACACCGATCCGCAGCCCACGCACGTCACGATCACAAGCATGTTCGTAGGCGTCCACAGCAGCTGGGAGACTCGTTTGATCGTGCGGATCGTGTCCGGCGATCACGTGAAGAATACGCGCGGCACTGCGCACATCGGCAGCGAATGGTCCGACTTGATCGAGGCTCGAGGCAAACGCCAAGAGTCCATACCGCGACACGCGGCCATAGGTCGGTTTGATCCCGACTGTGCCGGTCAGTCCTGCGGGTTGTCGAATGCTGCCTCCGGTGTCTGATCCCAACGCACCCAGCGCCAAACCTGCAGAAACGGCGACGGCACTTCCCCCGGACGAACCTCCGGGAATGCGCGACGTGTCCCAAGGATTTCTCGCCGGGAAAAAAGCACTGTTTTCATTGGACGAACCCATCGCGAATTCATCCAGGTTCGTCTTGCCAATCAACAAGGCATCGGCGGCACGAAGTCGAGCTACCACGGTCGCATCGTACGGAGGGCGAAACCCGTGGCTTGGATCGGCGCCTGCTCCATTTGAGCGCACGAGAATCCGCGAACCGCTCGTCGTCGGAACATCTTTGGTGCACAAAGCATCCTTGATGCCGATGGGCACACCAGCCAGAGCCCCGAGAGGTTCCCCCCGAGCGCGCTTTTGATCGATTGCTCGCGCGGCCTCCAAAGTTTCTTCGCGTTGCACGGTCAAGAAAGCGCCGAGCTCCGGATCGAATTTCGCGACGCGATCCAAGTACGTGTTGGCGACTGCTTCAGCGGAGATCTCTCCCCGGCGGATCGCCTCGACCAAGGTGGGCAAGGAATGTTCGACGAGGGCCGGGTTTGTCATGGCTCAACCCTCGTCCACGTATGCGGGTACGGCAAATCCGTCCATCGACACGTGTGGGGCTTCGCGCAGCGCCAGATCCACGGGCAAACTCGGATGCGGTGAATCCGAGCGGAGGTTTGGCGTGTCGAATGACACATAGGCGGTTGGTTCGATGCCCGTCAGATCGAGTTCTTCGAGTTGTTTGACGTGGGCGAGGATTTTTTCGAGGTCTCCCGTGAGTTTGTGGATTTCCTCGTCGGGTAGTTCCAGGCGCGCGAGTTTGGCGAGTGAGCGGACACGCTGTTCATCGAGGAGGCTGGAGTCCGTAGGAGGCGAGGCCATGGCGCGGATGTAGCACGGTGAGGTGCGGATTAGGATCGACGGCGCGCGCGAGGGGCAGGCATTCCGAGGTAGTTGCCGAAGGTTTCGAGTTTTCCGGCTGGAGCAAGCGAGAAATAGGGATGCGTGGGCAATTCGTCGATTCGCCACAATGAATAGCCCTGCTGCTCGAGCATTGCGGCGACGTCCTTTCCGGAAGTTTCATCGGGCATCGATTCGAAGAGAACGAACGGGCAATCGCGGGCTACGACCTGTTTTGCACCGGCCATGACTTCATGCTCGAAGCCTTGCACGTCGAGTTTGATGAGACTCACGGGCGATTCACCGACCACGCGATCGATTGTTTCAATGCGTACGGCGACCTTTTCCGTCGCTTGGGTGGAGTTATGGGCGAGTCCCCCGAGGCCTTGGTTGGGAACATCGCTGCGGGGAACGAAAAAGTCCCGAGATTCGGCGGGTTCAGCGGCCAAGGCTTCGTGATGCACGGATACTTGGGACAAACCTTGGGTATTCGAATAGAGGGTTTTTCGCGGCAATGGGTTTGGCTCGAACGCCCATAGTCGGCCGGCTTTTCCTACGAGTTCGGCGATGAATGTCGAGTGGTAGCCTTCGTTGGCGCCTCCTTCTACGACGCCATCGCCGGGTTGAATCAATGCGGCGAGAATGCCGAGGGTCGACAATTCATAGGCCCCACGAAAATGGACCTGCCAACCGATGAGGGTGTTGGGCGAGCCTTTCCAAGGCGTATGCACGCGGAAGCTTGCCGGGTAGGGATAACGTTTTTCCCGTACATGTTCGAGGACGGGTTGCGGCGTGAGCGCGTGCTGGAGGCGCGTTATCCCGCGGACGGGCACGTTGCGCAAAAGTTCGGCGGCGAGAAGTCGAGATTGCGCGAGCATCTTTGGGATAGGTACTCCCGTTTTTGAGGTCAGGCCAGAATTTGTGCCCTCGCTTCGCGCGCTAACAAGCGCGCTACGCGAGGTTTTTGCGTTTCGAGTCCAGGCCAGAATTTGTGCCCTCGCTTCGCGCGCTAACAAGCGCGCTTCGCGAGGTTTTTGTTTGTGATGAGGGGCTCGCCGTCGGGTCCCACAATCTCTTTGGCTTCGCCAAAGAGACTGACCCTCCGGCTCTGCCCCCATACCCCCGGGGGAAACCGAAACCAGGTCTTTTCGAACCGACGCCATGTCTCGCACGAAAGGTGGCCCAACAACGTGCGCAGTGATAATGCCGCCGCCTGCTCATTTGTACCCGATCCGGGCAGGTTCGGGGCACGCCGAGCGTTTTTGGCGCTGTATGGTCAAGTTCTCTTTCCCCGTTTGGTCTTCGCAACGGCGACGCCATGTCGTTTTCACCGCTCTCGGGGCCGCTCTGCTCGCGGTGCTCGTGCATGGAACTCGGCCACCACCCGAAAAAGAACGGGCCAGTGCCTTGGCCGCTGAACTCACCCGCCGCGGAACCCCCACCCGCGCCGAAGACGTCACGTTCATCGATCCACCCCACGGCGTGCTCGGAGCCCTCGGCGCTACCAGCCGCGCCATCGTGCGCACTCCGCCCGTCACCGGCGATCCCAACGACCTCTTTCTCGTCTACGCAAAACTGTCTCCCGAAGGCGTCCTCCTCGATGTCGGCGGCATGTTCAACGTTACCGAGACGAGCGGCGCCGATGAATCCGCTCCGTCCGTGAGTGGTGAACGGTTTGCCTACGTGGCCAATGCTCTCGTTGCCGGCAGTCACCCGACCGTCCATGTGATCGATTTGTCCGGACAATCTGCCAGCACCGACGACTTCACCCGCCTCGAACGTTTCCAGTTGTCGATCACCAACGCGCAAGACACAGGACAAATGAAGGGCATCGGCAAACGAACCTTCTCCGTGGCGAAAGACGAACCTGCCGGACCCGACGTCGCGCACGGTGCCGAGAAAAACCCCGACGAAGGCGCTGCGTCCGCCGAAGAAAAAGCGCCGAACGAAGCTGAGCCTCCCGCGTCGCGCGTGAACTGTGCACTCGAAGGCGACACGTTGGTCGTGACCGACGAAGGTCGTCAGGCGCGCGTGTTACTCACCGGCGAGACTGTTCTTCCCGCGTGGCTGAGTGTGGTGGATCAAGAGGTTGCGCGACCCGGGAACCTCGTGACGTGGGCCGTCGATCGCGTGCGTGATGTCGTGGGTGACGAAGCGATGCAAACCGTCAAAGCCGTCGCATTTACCGGGTTGGAAATCGTTTTACGTCAAAAGGAAGAGATGCGGGACGAGAACGCCGCAGCCCAAGACATTGCGAACGATCTTGGTCAAGACACGCTCGCAGCTCCAACCCGCGCGATCCCGACCGATCCAGAAATCGGTTGGCCCCCGGCACCCCTCGATGCGTGGATCACGCCGGCACTTCCGGGTGAAGGACAATGGAACCCGCAAGACAAGGATCCGTTCGTCCGGCGGGTGGAAGGTTTGCCGCCAGCGTTCGTCACGACATACATTCGTCCGGACAAATCTCGCAAGACGACACGCGTGTTCGTGGCGGTGTGGGATCCACGTCAGGTCGAACTGCACATGATGGCGGGAACGGTGGAACCGAAAGGCGCAACGGGCGAAGCTGGTCCCGGGCTGATTCCGAGGGATCCGGCGGTGCTGGAACGAGTGGTTGCGGCATCGAACGCTGGGTTTCAGGCGTTGCATGGCGAGTTTGGCATGATGGCCGATGGCGTCGTGTATTTGCCGCCCAAACCGTATGCGGCGACGGTTGCTGTGCTTCGTGATGGCAACACGGCATTTGGTTCATGGCCGGAGGATCAATCGATCCCGCCCGACGTGCTTTCGTATCGCCAAAACATGACGGTGCTCGTCCTGGACGGACAGATCAATCCGTACGGACGAACCTGGTGGGGAGGTACGCCTCCAGGGTGGGCGGACAAGACGCACACCGTGCGTACGGGTATGTGTTTGACCAAGGAGAGGTTTGTCGCGTACTTCTATGGAGCGGACTTGGGCCCCGAAGGTTTGGCGCAGGCGATGATCCAAACTCGTTGCTCCTACGGTTTGGCGCTCGACATGAACGCTGGACACAGCGGGCTCGAGTTTTACACGGTCAGCAAAGCCGCCGACATGCCGGCGCTCGGACGACCTCTGCAAAACGATTGGGAAGCCGAAGGCAACGTTTCCGGGATCGATGGTTGGAAATTCCGTGGTCGTAGGTTCATTCGCGGCATGGGTCTGATGAACTTCCCTCGGTACATTCGTCGTGAAGCCCGAGACTTTTTTTACATGACCTTGCGGCACATGTTGCCCGGGTCGAACATTGCTCCGATCGTGCAACCTCCGGCTGAAGGGGAAGGGGTTTTTCGCGTCAAAGGTTTGCCGCAGCATGGTTTTCCCTATGCGCTGGCCGTTACGGACATACGGCTCGATGCGGCTCTTCCGGATGCGAAGGTTCGTCTCGTCAAGATCGATCCTCGCGTCGTCGTTGCTTCGCCCACGACAAACAAGGTGACAGGAAAAACCGTTGCCGTGCTGGACGCTGGTCCGGCCGAACCTGGAACGACGGCGCTGTCGTTGTGGGCATCAGCAGGCGCGTTTGCGATTGGGAAAGAACCACCTGTCGAAGGTGCGTTGCGTTTGGCGACCGGAACGAGCGCCACGCAAACTGCCGTCGCGGCAGTTGGGGTGCTGGACGTTGACGGAATGCTGCTCTACGCGGAGCTCGCCACGAGCGGCCCCGCACCTGCGGATGCAGGCAAGAAGCTCGATGAACTGCTGGCCCATGCCGGAGCGTCGTCGCGGGTTCTTCTAGCCAAACCCTTGGCGTTGGCCCTTGGAGGCGACACGGATTTGGCGGGAACGGCCGTGCATCCACCATCGACGCCGACAGCGGTTCGTCTCTCACGCATCGAAGCTCCAGGTGCCAAACGTTTTCAAGAGGCGACGCCGATCGTCCCGTTGACCACTTGGTATCCGTTGCAAGCGAAACGGATTCGGTACTTCAAGAAGCCGAAGGCTGAAGAAGCAGCGGGTGGAGACGCGGCTGGGAACTGAAAAAAAGCGAACGAGTGTACGTCGTCTAGCTTTGGGTCAGGGGGGCCTTGTGGCGCGAGGAGCGCGGAATGTGCCGTCGATCCTTTGAAAATTGCGCAACAAACTCGCGAAACGCTCCAAGCGAGGGTAGTCTCGACGTGTCAGTTTTTTGCGTGGTCAGCGCGCGAGGCGTCGTTGTTTGTGAAGCAGCGACGAACCTAATCCTTGCGCGGAGCAAGATGTGTGCAGGGTGTGTCCCGTCGTTTGCGGTAGATACCGCAATCTTCTGAGGAGTGGCTGAACATGGCCGATGATAAGGGCAGCAGCGATTTGGACGTCTTCGAGGGACTTGCAAAAAAGGGTCCTCGCAGCACGATGCCCGGAATGGTGCCTCCTCCGCCTTCGGGTGGGGTTCGTAAAGGCACGCTGCTTGGAGGCATTGCACCGTTGCCGCCGCCGGTAGGTGGAGTTGCCCCGCTTCCGCCGCCGCCGGGCTCACTTCCAGCGCCTCCGAGCATGACGCAAACGCGTTCGGGGATTCCGCTTCCACCACCTCCGGGAGCTGGACCTGCATCGCTTCCGTTGCCTCCGCCGAGTGCCCTTCCGCTGCCTCCGCCATTGAGTGGCGCGGCCGTTCCGCTTCCTCCACCTGTTGGATCCGTGCCGCTCCCGCCGCCTCCAGGAGCAGGATTACCAGTGCCCTTGCCGCCTCCTGTTGCGCCGCCTGGTGAGGGAGCATCGGCGAAGCCCCACAAGGGCGTCGACATGGACTGGGACGACGAAGAAGAGTCGACGCACGTTTTTGGCGAAGGTGGCAATGC
>DAOMZH010000467.1:6888-8278 GCA_035437985.1 Polyangium sp. (in: bacteria)
ATGAGCGCTTCGCAAACGCTTGCTTCGCCCTCGATGCCGTTGCCTTCGGTGCCGCCCATGTCGTCACCGCAAACAGCGCGATCGGAAGCAACGGCGGTTCGTCACATCCCTGATCTGCTCGGCTCGATGCCTCCACAGCAACAACAAGCTGCGGGTGGGAGCAAGGTCGGCATCATCCTGTCCGTCGTGGCGCTTGCTGTCGTCGCAGGCCTCGCAGTCTTCATGTTGCTGCCGAAAAAAGGCACTTTGAAGATCGATCTCCAAGCCAAAGGTGGAGGTTCCGTCGACAAGGCCGAGATCTTCGTCGATGGTCAAAAGAAGTGCGACATCACGCCGTGCATCGTCGCGGACCTCGATCCTGGTTCACGTACCGTCAAGGTGATCGTGCCGAATGCGAGTCCCGTCGATCCAGTGACCGCAACGGTCGAAGCGGGCAAAGAAGTGCCCCTGATGATCACGATCGAGACCGGTGCGGGTTCGTCGCCAACGCCTCCAGTTGCTGCAGCTGCAACGGGCCTCAAGATTCTTGCAGCCACGCCAAACACCAAGGTTTTTCTTGATGGAACCGAGAAGGGCACCCTGCCCATGGACCTCGGGGACCTCAAGCCCGGCTCGCATAAATTGCGTTTCGATGCCGGCGATCGTTACGAACGTCTCGAGCAAGCGATCGACGTCGAAACGGGCAAGATGAAAGATGTTGGTCCAATCAAACTCAAGGTTTTGAAGGGCCAGATCATCCTGGAGCTCGTGACCCAAGGCGCCGACGTCAAACTCGTCAACGCCAAGAAGACCGAAAAGAAGATTCCGGAGAAGGAATGGAAGAGCCAGCCGGTGAAGATCGACCTCGATCCGACCGAGAACTGGACGCTCGTGGCGACCAAGAAGGGCATGGATGACTTCAAGCGTGACCTCACGTTTGACGACGGGAACGCGGAAAAACTGATCAAGATTGACCTCGCGGCGCCCAAGCCAACCGCGGACAGTTCGTCCGGGTCGACGAGTGGTTCGACAACGGGCTCGACGACAAGTTCGACAAACGGTTCGAGTGGCTCGACGTCGGGTGGTTCGGATCCTGGTACAACGACATCACCTTCGACGACGGCGACGACAGCCACGACGGCCACGACGCCTCCGCCCGCAACGGGCAACGGGACGCTCAACATCAATTCGATCCCTGTTTCCAAGGTCATTCTCGACGGCAAGCCGCTGGGAAGCACGCCGAAACCGGGCATCAGCGTTCCGGCTGGCACGCATACGGTCGTCTTCATTCACCCGGAAAGGGGCAAGAAGACGATTTCAGTGACGGTCAAAGCGGGCGAGACGAAACCGGCGGCGATCAAATTCTGATTTTTCCTGGACAAACTGGATGCGGGTCCGGTGAGTTGGACGC